>DAINPV010000001.1:0-53531 GCA_036743315.1 bacterium
CTCCAGCCGCTTCACGTTCTCGCAGGCGCGCCCCGAGGACGTGAAGCGGCTGGAAAAAGAACTGCGTCCGGGCTGCGGCCGCAAAGTGAAGCTGCATTATGAAAACGCGATCCGCGATCGCGCGATCATCGAAATGCTGTTCTCCACCGCCATGCGCATCGGCGAACTGAGCGAACTGAACCTGGAAGACATCGACCTGGAAGGCCGCACCGTGCACATCAAGGGCAAAGGCAACCGCGACCGCATGTTGGTGCTGGGCAACGTCTCCACGACCGAGGCGCTCAAAGATTACCTGAAAATCCGCAAGGGCATGGAAGGCGATCCGGGCGCGCTGTTCCTGAACCGGTTCGGCGGCCGCCTGTCGATCTTCGCCATCGAAAACCTGTTCGAGCGCATCCGCAAGGCCGCCGGCATCCGCCGCCGCCTGACCCCGCACGCGCTGCGCCACACGATGGCGACCATGCTGCTCAACAACGGCAAGGACATCCGCCAGGTGCAGAACATTCTGGGCCACAGCAGCGCCGTGACCACGCAGATCTACCAGGAAGTCGCGCCGCGCCGTCAGCGCAAAGTGCTGGCCGCCTTCAACGCCGACGACCGCCTGGCCGTGATGAACATGGAAGAGGCGCCCGCGCCCAAGCGCCCGCGCACCATTCGCCGCCGCAAGGGCGACAAATAGCATCGATCGACCGTAAAGGCCGTTTTGTCGCGAACAACCTCTCGACGGACCGAACCGCCTTGCGCGGTTCGGTCCGTTGTCGTATGGTCGCGATTTCTTTTTAACGGAGCGCCCGGTGATCGCCTTTCAGTTGGTCTGCCTGATCTTCCTGCCCATCGCTTACGCGGTGCAGGTGCGCAACGATTACGAGACGCTGGCGTTGGCGCCGCTGATTTTCCTGAGCGCCTGGGCCGGCGAGGCGTCGTCGATCCACCTCTACGGTTTTTACGGCTACGCCGACGGCTGGTGGCCGCGGGTGGGCGGAGTGCCGCTGCTGGTTGCGGCGATCTGGCCGATGGTGATTCTCTCGGGCCGCGACGTGATCCGCGCGCTGTGGCCAGAGGCCAAGGGCGCGCTGCCGTTGCTGGTGGGCGCGCTGGTGTTCATCGACGCGGCGATGGTCGAGGTCGTGGCGGTGCGTTGCGGCCTGTGGAGTTGGACCGAGCCGGGTTACCTGGGCGTGCCGTTGATCGGCGTGATCGGCTGGGCGTTGTTCGGTTTCGCCGCCACGTTGATCATCGAGAACACGCGCGGGCGACAGCGGTGGCTGCTGCTGCTCGGCGCACCGGCGCTGCTGCACATGTTGCTGGTCGGTTCGTGGTGGACGCTGTTTCGGTGGGTCGGGCGCGGCGACTGGTTCGCGTTGTTCGTCGCGATCATTCTGCTGGCCACCTTCGTCGCCCTGCGCCGCCGTCCGTACCAAATGCCGCTGAACGTCGCAAGCGTGCGGATGATCGCCGGGGGCATCTTCGTGGGCCTGCTGCTGTTCGCCGAACCGACCGCCGGGCGCTTGTGGCTGCACGTCGGCCTGACGTCGATCCCCTACGCGCTGGCCACGCGCTTCAAGCTATAGGTAGTTTTTCTCCCGATAGGATTCGATAACCGCCGCGTACAGTTCCGGGTTGCGCGCGAAGACGAACCGGCGCATGACCGTGCGGTCCAGCGCGTAAGCGGCGCGTTGCCCGAACGAACGCGGCCGTTGCGCGCGGATGTCGACCAGGAGCCTGTCGGCGGCGCGCGTCAGTTCCGGCCGCAAGGCGGCGGGTTCGACCTTCGCGGGGATGCCCACCGCGCGAAACAGAAAGCCCGACAGGCGCGTGTGCATCACGTCCTGCAGGCCCAGTAGGTTGCGGGCGATTTTCTTGCCGCCCATCAGGCCGACGCACGACAGCGCCAGCGTGTGTTTTTCCTCCAGGTGCAGCGGGAAGCCCAGCGGGTAGGTGATGCGTTCGTAAAAGCGTTTGTACAGCGCGGTGACGTAGCCGTTGCGCACCGATGCGCCGACGACGAAACCGTCGGCCCGCCGCATCCGCGCGACGATGTCGTCCATGTCGTCGCGCAGCACGCAGCGGCCGGTGCGCAGGCAAGTGAAGCAGCCGCGACAGTCGGCAATGTTCGCCTCGCGCAGATTCAGCCGGTCGACCTGCGCGCCGTTTTCGGCGAGATGAGCCGCCGCGATGTCGAGACTGCCGGCGATGAAGCCGCCCTCATGGGGGTTGCCGTTGACGACCAGGATGTTCATTGCATGTCTCCTTGAGGCTGGGTGGACGTCATTGAGTTTAGGGGCGACGCGGCGGTTGCCGCAAGGGCGCGGTTTCAGATTCCGGCAGGCCATCGCATGGGGAAATCAATTTCTCATTCGATTTTGTTGACTGAGGAGATGTTTAAGTTGTTCATGGGTTATCAAATTCAAGTCCATCATTATTTCACCGGCCCGTTTATTTATTTTAATTTTTGACAGCTCAACCTGTTTGATCAGGACTGAAATTAAGCTGTTATGAGTGATGAATCGATCCTTTTCGGCAAGACGGCAAAGCATGCTGTCATGTTTTTCTGTGATTTTGCCAAATTTTTCTCGTTCTAGAGTGAGAAACACTTCGAGAATCAATGTGCTGATGTTTTGATAATGAGCTCTAGCGATATACATCAGTTCCTCAAATTGTCTCTTTTCGGCAGGGTCGGCAATTCTGCTCGTGTCGCAATTGAATGGACTGACAAACATATAGTACTTTATTTGATATTTTATTATTTCGTTAATTAAATCATGCCTGGTCCATTGTTGCGAAGTCGCTCTTTCTTCAAACTGATCCACCAGTCGGATAACAAACGGAAACCATCGATCCCATTCCGGATCAATTGGAAGAAAGTGTTTTAATCCCGGAACTTTAAAAATGGATAGACCAAATTGTTTTGGCTCGATTTTAGTAATGCTGTCGTAGGGCATGGTAGAGTCGGCTCCACCGTGAATCAACAAAATCCTTTCGGTGAACGGGTGGATGGTTTCTTTAAGCAATACACTAGAATCGCCTACAAATATGTGATTGAATAACTTAGAAAACGGATCGTTTTTTTGATTGTGAAACTCGGTTTCCCAATAGTGCAGAAAACTTGAAATGAATTCCTTCCATAATTCGGGACGGATCATTTTCCCGGGATTGATGTCTCCAAGATTGACGCCGGAATTGATTAAAAAACAGGCATTGAATAATTCAGGTTTGGATAGAAACATAGAGAGGGCGCCAAGACCACCTAGAGAATAGCCCAAAATTGAAATTCGGATTTTTTTTCGAAATAGGCATCAAAAAATTGGCAAGCATCGTTGAAATCGTTGGCACACCCTTTTCCTTTAATGTGATCAACCAAAGAGTTCATTTCATGCATCATTTGTAAGTATAATTTAAAAAAATCGGAAGGTTTTTCCATAAAATTATCGCTGGGATTAAAGTTGTCCAGCGTTTTTTTCTCGTCTTTGTGTCTAAACCAGGTATGCCTATTTAAATGGTTCGGTAGAGGTAATAATACAGAAGCAATACCATAATGAGACAATCCTCTTCCAAGCTGATCATATAATGTGAAATATTTTTCGTTCAATCCATTGATGATCAAAATTAATCGATCGATTTTGTTGTTTTTATCGAGGACTTTTGCGCGCGGAAGGTAAAAGCGGCAATGAAATCTTCTATAATCATCCAGTTTTATCTCCTCTCTTTCGTGACAGAGAGGAAACAGTTTCATTATGCGAATGTGCTCATTATCCTGTGCGTCGACAATAAAGTCTTCACTTCTATCATATTCTTTCACAATGCTTTTTTCATCAATAGGAATGGTCATTTTCTGCTCCCCCTAAATGTCAGCGAATCATGATAAATAGTATAATATATGTCAATAGAAGATTTCTTAGCGTATCTGGTGAAATTAAAGATAAACGTTTTCCGGCAGGCCGGCGGCCAGCCACAGCGCGGTGCAAGCGAGGTAGGCCAGCAGCATCGCCGTGCCCAGGAAGGTGACGACGATGCAGTCGGCGGTGGTCGGGCCGCGACGCAGAATCGGGCGCAGCAGGAAAAATTGCAGCACCGGCCCGCAGCCCATCAGCGTTTCTTTCACGCCGTAAAAACCAAAGACGAAGCCCAAGAAAATTACCGCCAGCGAAACGCCCAGCAGCGCGTGGATGATCGTGTGCGTGGTCGCCACGCCGTGCACCAGCGGGTAGGTCGGCACGCCGGCGCGGCGATCGCCGTCCAGGTCGCGCAGGTCGTAGAGAATTTCGTACGACTGCTCGAAGGGCACGAAGTAGAGCATCAGCAGGACGATCCCCGGCCAGGCGATCTGCGCGGCGAAGCCGACGTGCGCCAGCGGGTAAAGGAAGCACGAGGTGACGAAGCCCAGGCCCGACAGCAGGTTCTTGAGCAGATAGACATTCTTCAGCCGCCGCCGTCCGCCGGGGAAGGGGACGAGGCGAAAGCTGTAGACCAGCCCGACCGCCTGCATGAACAGCCGCCAGCCGGTCAGTTCGGGAAACAGCGGCACGGTGACGGCCAACGAGCCGGCCAGCAGCGCGGCCCAGGCGAGCATGGTGCCGGTTTGGCGCCGCGCCACGCGCTCGCTGCCGGGGATGGCGTTGGCCAGATCTTCCCGCAGATCGCTGACGCGGTTGGCGAGGTTGATCAGCAGCCAGTCGAACCCGCCGATCAGCGCGATCCACCACAAGTAGCGGCCGGTCAGCAGCCAGCCGAAAACCAGCGCGCCGCCGACGGCGATCGAGACGATGTGAATGCGCAATATGGAAAACAGTTCCTTCACGCGTCGCCTTGGCTTGGGTGTCGTTCGGTTCTAGACCATCCGGCGCACGGTGGCAAGGCGCGGAAGGAAAGGCGGCGCTGGTTAAAAAGGTTCGGCGCGGCAGGATTACCGCGCCGAAGAGGATTTCACATCCATATTACCAACAGGGACATAGTTGCGACAGGCGCCTGTCTCGTCAAGGAATCGGTCAAGTGACTGGGTCTATCTATCAGATCCATCCGGATGTTTCGCCCTGAGATAGAGCACGATGCGTGCCAACTCCGGCCGAAACGGGCTAAGTGCCCGATAGAATGGACAAAGGTCATCCGTGACGGTAAAGGGCGAGCGGGTCGAAAAATCAGATTTTCGGATGCGCCCTTTCAGAAAACTGAAAATCTCCCAGCGGGCGAAGCCACGAATCGTTCGACAATCTGCAAAAAAAATGAAAAATAGTCGGTATATCGGAAAGGAGAATTTCATGACGCAAAAAGATGCAAGACAATTGTTAATCGTCGCGTTGACGGCGGCGAGCCTGGTGCTGATCGGGCAGGCGGCGTTGGCGACCAGCGTGGAGCGCGTGACGGCGACCTGCCCCGTTTGCGGCCGCGAGATCGAAGCGCAGACGATCGTTTCGACCAACAACCTCGGCGGCCAGGACACCGATTTTCTCACGCGGGCGGGCGGGCAAAACCCGATCATGATCATTGCGATCACCTGCCCCCAGTGCCTGTATTCCGGGTATCTCGGCGATTTCCGGGAGCCGGTGAGCGAGGAATTCAAAGCGAAGTTCGCCGCCGCGAAGCTGCGGCCGCTCGACTCGATCGACAAGCCGTGGGTGCGCCACGACCTGATCGCCCAGGTGATGAAACTCAAAGATGCGCCGGCGCGCATGTTGGCCGACCAATATCTAAAGGTGAGTTGGGCGGCGCGGCTGGCGGACAACCCGTTCGAGATATTGTACCAGAGGTTATCAAAAGAAGAGGACGAATGGGTGAGCGGCCATTACAAGGAGCTGGAGAATTTCGCGCGCGATAAAAATCCGGCGGAACGCGAAGTGGACGACGCGCGGGCCGTGCTGGCCGGCGTCAAGGAAGCGCCGGCGGAACTGCGTTATGCGATGGTGCTCTACTCGCTGCGCAAATTGAGCGACCACGGCGAACACGAGTTGGTCGCAGAGGCCCTGCCTATGCTGCAGCCGCAGCTGGACGCCGACGACTGGTCGCTGCTGGCGGCGCGGGTGAATGCGTCGGCGGAGATCGAAAGGCGGGCGCAGCGCAAGGCGGTGGCCAACTACACGCAGGGTTTGCAGGGCGACGACCTGGACGAAGAAACGCGGATCGTCCACACCTATTTGTGCGGCGAGTTGCAGCGGCGGCTGGGCCGTTACGAGCAAGCGCGCGCGTTGTTCCAACTGGCGCAAAAAAACGAGAGCAAACCCGAATGGCTGGACGGTCTCATCGCCCGCCAGTTGACGTTGTTCCCGGCCGGGCAGTGAGCGTCAGAGCGAGGTCAACTGCAGCGAGGTGAAATCGTCGGGCGTGTTGACGTTGATAAAGCTGCGCAGCGCGGGATCGTGGCGGCGCAATTCGGCCTCGGCGATGCGTATCGTTTCGATGTGCTCATCCAACCGTTGAATGCGCATTTCGCCGGCGGCGACGATGCGCTCGATCGCCGGGCGGCACTCTTGGCTGTAGAGCGCGAACAGCGGCTCGAGGCCTTTGGCCGTTTGCGGCACCACCCAATCGGCGTCGGGCGCGACCTCGACGAGAAAACGGATCAACCGTTCCTGCGGGAAGGGAATGTCGCAGGCGACGGCGAAGATGCGGTCGGTCGTCGCGGCGGTCAGGCCGGCGTGCAGCCCGACGATCGAGCCGCCGCTGGGCAGCACGTCGGGTACGACCGGTGCCGGGGCGTGCGGGTAACGCGCCGGATCCCCGCCGGCCACCAGCACGTGCGTGAACAATCGCTGCATGTTGGCGACCTGTCGTTCCAACAGCGTGTGCCCTTGGTAGCGAATGAGCGCCTTGTCGGTGCCCATCCGTTTGCTGCGACCGCCGGCCAGCACGACGGCGGTGACGTCCTGTATCTTGTCCACCTGTACCCCCATTGGCGCGGCATCTTAGCAGACACGATGCCGCTCTGCCCAGGGCGGTGTGTCCGTCGTCGATAGGGGGTGTAAAAATCGGACGCGGCGGTGTTTAACTAAGTCGGGAGGCGCAAATGCGGACATTGTTTTTTTTGTTGGCAGCGTTGTCGTTGCTGATGGTTGCTTGCGACGACGACGACGACAACGATTCGTTCTCCGACGACGATGCCGTCGACGATGACGACGCGACCGACGACGACACGCTCGACGACGATACGCTCGACGACGACAGCGGCGACGACGACCTGGAACCGCGCTCGTTCGCGCTGTCGGCCGCGGCGTATCAATACGAGTTCGGCCCGTGGACGATCGGCGATACCTTCGACGTGACCGGGTTCGACGGCCGGATCGATCTGCTGTCGGTGCACCAGGATTTCTTCGGCCTGCCGTGGACCGAGTTCGCCGCCGCCGAGGAGCCGCCCGCGGCCTGGGTGGCGGTGATGAGCGAGATCCGCGCCATGGCCGAGTCGCTGGGCGTCGAGGTGTTTTTGAGCGTGACGCCGCTGTCGGGCATGCGCGACGGCCTGGCGCCGCTGGCGCGCGATGAAGGCGGCGAACTGGTCGTCGACGACGAATGGAACCCCGGTTGTTTCGATTTCGACGCGTCGCCCGGCGCGGCGGAGATCCGCACGGCTTATCGCAACTACGTGCGGTGGATGATCGACTTCTTCGCGCCGCCGTATGTGAACCACGGCATCGAAATGAACATGTACGACTTGAGCTGCCCCGAGCAGTACGATTCGTTGATCGGCTTGGTCAACGAGGTGTACGAGCAGGAAAAATTTCTTACGCCCGAGCGGGTGATCTTCCCCAGCTTCACCATCGATCACCTGTGGGGCTTCGAGGACAACGGCGATTGCGATTTCGGCGAGCGGCGCTGCCTGGAAGAGGCGCTGGCGCGCAACGCGACGATCGAGCGCGACCGGATCGGCATCAGCAACTACCCGCTGTGGCTGATCGATTACGCGCCCGGCGGCCTGCCCGACGATTATTATTCGGCCGTGGCCGAGCTGACCGGCGAAACGATCGTTTTTGCGGAAATCGGCGTGAGTTCGAAGGACGTCGTGCTGCCGTATCCGACGCTGGCGGATCCGTGTTTCGAACTGTTGCCGGCGGACGAGACGATGCAGGCCGCGTTCATGCAGGAGCTGTTCACCCAAGCGGACGAATTGGGCTCGGATCTACTGTGCTGGTGGTCGTTGCGCGATTTTCTGCCGGCCGAGGTGCTGGACCATTGCCCCTGCCAGGCGCCGGGATTGTGGTGCTATCTGTACGAGGCGATTTACGATGCGGGTTTGCTGGGCGCGTGGCTCATGTGGGGCTCGATGGGGATCGTCGATTACGAGCAGAACGCCAAGGTGTCGTTGGACGTATGGAACCAGTGGCTGGCGCGGCCGATCGAGTAGGGCATCAGACCTGCACGGCGACCTGGGTGCGCGGCGACATACGCGAAATCTGACCGGCGCGGCTTTCCAGAATGCCCGTTTTGGGGTCGATGACGCGCAACAGCGGCCCGAGGTTGTTGGCGCCCTTGAGCACCTCGCGCACGTAATCGCCGGGGCTGCATTCGTGCAGGCGCTTTTTCACCGTTTCCTCGAAGGCGCCGCTTTGCGGCTTTTTACCCTCCGAGCGCCCGCGGTCAATGCGATCCAGCAGGCTGTTTTCGACGACTTTGTTTCTCCAGTTTTCGCGACCCATGAAACAATCCCCCTTTGCTTTCTTATACAGCAAAAAACATGACAGTAAAGAGGGATTGCCGACGATTCCGCGGTTGCGGAAAGGTAATTGAAGCGGAGTTCGCCTGCCGGACGAAAATAAAAACCTGTTGACATTGATACCTGTCTTTTCTATGGTTTTGCTATATCTTGACTGAAGAGACGTTCATAAGCGCCAAACATTGTGAAGGTCCAGGCATCATTCAGTCGATTATCTGGCTGTTTGAAAGAGGAATACGTGGAAACGCCGGCGTTTGTCGCCGGGAACAATAGACAATGTCGGATTTCGCCATGGCCGCTGTGGGTGGGTTGGCGGAGAAAGGTAACCGCCGCCCATTCGGCGGGAACCCGATAGATCAACCAGGTGTCAATTTTTGTAGGTGAACGATTTCGAATCATTCAGCTTCGGAATTTTGACTGTGGCAGGTAGAAATCCACTTTGTGAACCTTTTTTCAACGGAGGTTTCAAGTATGAAAAAGGCTATCATCATTCTGACCGCCATCTGCTTCTTGCTCAGCGGCTTCGCACTGATGGGCTGCGGCAAAAAGGAAGAGCCGGCTCCGGTGCAGATCACGCCGAAACCCGCTCCGAAACCGGCTGAGCCGATTGCCGTGAAGCCGGCCGAACCGGAGAAATCGTCCGCTCCGGTGCCCCCGGAAAAAGTTGAGATGAAGAAGAAGCCGAAGAGCGACAAAAAGCCGGCGAAGGTCGGTGGTCTGAAGAAGAAGAAGTAAGCTATCCATGATTCCATGAAATTGGGGCATCCCTGCGAAGGGGTGCCCTAATTTTTTGGGGGCGCGTTTGCTGCACGAACTGGACGTCGCGCTGTTTCGGCTGATCAACGGCCGCTGGACCTGCCGCCTGGGCGACTGGCTGGCCGTGGCGCTGGACAAACCTTGGTGGCTGTGGCTGCCGCTGGGGGCACTGGCGTTGTATCTGCTGCTCAAGGGCGACCGGCGGGCGCGGTTGTTCGTGGCGACGGCGCTGTTGGCGGTGGCGGCGAGCGACCTTTTCTGTGCGCAGGCCCTCAAGCCGTGGATCGCGCGCCTCCGTCCGTGCGTGGCGCTCGAGGGCGTGCGGGCGCTGGTCGGGGTGAAACGCAGTTGGTCGATGCCCTCGAACCACGCGGCGAACATGGCGGCGTTCGCGTTCGTCGTCGGCGTGTATTATCGCAAATGGCTTGTGTCGGCGGCGCTGATCGCGTTGGTCGTCGCCTGGAGCCGGGTATACGTCGGCGTGCATTATCCGCTGGACGTGCTGGTCGGTGCGGCGGTGGGTTGCGGCATGGCCTGTCCGGCGGTCGGGATCGTGCGGGGGGTCGAGGCGTTTTTCCGCAAGGATGAAGGCGACGATGCCGCGCCCCGCTGAGTCGCCGCCAACGTCGGCGCCCTGGCCGGTGCGCGCGGCGCCGTACCTGCCGCCGCTGTTGCTGTTGTTGGCGTTGTACGCGCCTTTTGTTTCTCCCTATCCGTTTTACGAAACCGACACGGCGATGCTGCTGGCTCGGGGCCGGTTATGGCAGCCCTATTTGCTGGCGTTTCCATTGCAGATGATGCTGACCAACGCGATCGCGTGGTTGGCGGCGGGCGCGGGCGCAACCTATGCGACGGCGGCGCACGGTCTGATGCTGGCGACGGCGGCGGCGAATCTGCTGCTGGTGGTGCGCATCGGACAACGCGCGGGCGCGGCCTGGGCGGCGTCGCTGACGGCCGCGGCGCTGGCGACCGCACCGCTGTTCGCGCGCAACGCGTTGATCTTCGAAACCTACGGCCTGCATTGTCTGCTGGTGCTGGCGTCGCTCGCCTGTTTTTTTCGCTGGCTGGAGGATCGCGACGAACGCGCGTTGTTCGCCGCGCTGGCGATCGCCGGACTGGGCTTATTTCATCATCCGATGATTGTGGCTTTTTTACCGCCGCTGCTGTTCGCGGGGATCGCCGCGAAGCTGCCCCTTCGCCGTTGGACGGCATTGGGTGCGTTGACGCTGGCAGCGCTGGCGGCACAGTTGTGGGTGTTTCGCGATTGCCTCGACTTGCACAACGGATTTTTCCCCTTCGTGCGACAGACGGTCGAACTGACCACGGGCATCGGCGGTTACGGCGGCCGGTTCATGGACTTGACGATCGTGCCGCACAACCTCGGTCTGTTTTGGCGGCGGGCGACGGAGATGTTGTCGGCGCCCGCCTGGGCGGCGTTGCTGGCGCTGGGCGCGGCGGGGCTGGTGTGGCGGCGGCGGGAAAGCGCGTGGCTGGCAGCGATCATCGCGCTGCACGCGCTGCTGGCATTTCCCTATGCGATCAACGAGATCTTCAACTATTTTCTGCCGTTGTTCGGTTACCTGCTGGTGTGGGCCGTGCTCGGCGCGGCGGCCGTTGCCGAACGGCTGGGGGAAAAAACCTACCGACTGGTGGTGCTCGCGCTGACCGTGCTGCTGGGTCTGAGCATGTTGCCGGCCGCGCAGCGTTCGCTCGCAGACATGCGCTACAAAACGATGCAGGCGGAAAACCGGTATTTCCTGGGATTGACGCTGGTGGCCGACCGACGCGCCGACGCTCTGGCCGAGGGCGACGAACTGCTGTGCAACATCGTCAACTACCTGGACGTCGACGCCGGCGGGCATGCCGACTATTGCCGTTATCCGCCGGCGGATTCACCGCCGCTTTGCCGGACCGGGGAAACGTTGTTATGGCTGCACGGCTTGACCGCGATCGAGACCGGTCATAGACGGTTGTCGCTGAAGCCGGTCAAACCGGCGGTCATCCGCTTCTCGCAACCAAGATTTTTCTACGCACCGACAATGGTTTATGAAATGGATTGCGACCCATGAAAGCCGGCAAAGGCAACTGCGGTTTTTCCCACAAATCGCTCAATTGTGAAAAAACAAACGGTTAATCCAGGGATTTTTATTTTGCTTCCACCTGTGGATAAGTTGTGCATAAAAGCGCAACATAGCCCGGGACAAGCGTTTTTTCGATTTGAGTGAGAATATTTCTCAATTGTCCGGTCAATAATCTGCCGCCGCCGGTCAATAACTTTTGCAACTAGTTGATATGAGTAAATATTTAGTAGCCCATGAATATTCAACATGGGGATTTCCATGGTTTTTCGGGCGTTAATGCATCTTGCATTTGGCCGTACTTCGGAGTTTTATGATTATCGTTTGTGTTTTCCACAAACTTATCCACAGGAGGGCCCGACGCTGACGGCGGCGGACGTTCATAATCATGGGCGCGGAGGCGATTCGTGCGGATAGAATCGTCCCGCCTTTCGCCGCGGTGGCAGGGACCGGCGTACCTGCTGCTGGCGATCAGCGCCGTGCTGGCGATCTACCTGCCCAGCCTCGATCTGCTGTTGTTCGCCGACGATTACATCGCCTGGAGCAAGGTGCTTTCGACGATCAAGGAACCGTGGTGGCGACTGTTCGGCTACAATTACAATCCGGAGTTTTATCGGCCCTTCGAGCATCTGTTGATCCGCTTCAACGTGTGGATCGCCGGCTTCAACCCCATCCCCTATCGCGTGGCGACGATCCTGGGCCATCTGCTGATGGTCGTGGGCGTGTATTGGTTCGCGCGGCGGTTCCGCTTTCGTTTTCGTTCGGCGATCGCCGCGGCGCTGATTTTCGGCCTGAGTCACGCCAACGCCATGGCGGTGCTTTCCAACGACGCGGCCAACCAGATCTACTCCACGTTGTTCGGGATGATCGCCCTGGGCATGCTGCTGCGCCGGGAAGACAAACGGCCGTTGAATCAACCGGCGGCGATCATCGGCGCCTTGTGGCTGATGGGCGCGCTGTTGTGGAAGGATTCGGGCATCAGTTATGTGCCGGCGTTGGCGATTGTGCTGAGCGACGAGGTGCGGCGATGCGACCGCGGCGAGCGGTTGCGCGCGTTGGTGCGCCTTTGTTGGCCGTTCGTCGTCGTGTTGATCGTCTATTTCGCGCTGCGCTTCAACGCGGGAGTAAGCGGGCCGGGCTGGGGCAAAACCGGGCGCTACGATCTGTGGCCGGGCATGAATGTCATCGTCAACACGATTCTTTTTCTGCTGGGGTTGTTCACCCCGGTCGGCAGCAGCGTGATTGTGCTGCGAATGAACGATGCCGCTTTTTTAGCCGCCTGGGGCGCATCGTTGTTGGTGACCGCGGCGGTCTTCGGGATCGGGGCTTATTGGCGCTGGCGCAACCAGGAGCAGGGTCGGTGGCAAGTGGTGATGTTGCTGGCCTTGATGTTCGCGGTGATGTTGCCCGACGTGCTGATGGCGAAGATTAGCGAATTGTACGTTTACAAGCCGAACGTCTTTTTCGCCATTTTACTCGGCGCGGGCCTGATCGGTGTGTTCCACATTTTATGGGACCGGAAAAAGCTCATACTTTTCACCTTGTTGTTGATCTTCTCCGGCGTGATGATTTTTTCGAACAGCTATTCGATACAACACAAAATGCACCGGCTGCGCGATAACGGTTTGTTGACCAAACGCCTGGTGGGCGAAATTAAACGACAGATGCCGGAACTGGCCTCGCGCAAGATTCTGGCGGTCAACCGCAGCCCGGGACCGGCGCCGCTGTACTCGATCTACTACATGGAGGGGGTGTATGTGCTGGGCGGCGGGAAGGTCTTCGAGTATCTCTATGGGCAAAAACTGGAAGAATTCCGGTATTACAAATTCGAGGAGCTTGACCGCGGCCTACAGGAAATACCCGGGCGAAAGGTTGTCGTTCTCTTCCGGCGCAACCATATCCACCTGGCGGTGGTCGACGGGGAAAAAAATCCGTTTACCTCCATGGCCCCCTGACCGAAAAGAGGAACGGAAGCAAGAATTTCAGCTTGGAAATTGGCCCTTACTTCCAATATTTCTTTTGAACAAATGTTCAAAAAGTGCTGGAAAATCAAAAAGTTCTTTAGCTTCTTCAAAAACGGCCGATACAACAAGCAGGGGTAAGAAACGAACAGGCTATGGTAGGTAATTTGGCATGAAAACGCTCTATTTACGCAGCTTGATCACCATGTTGTTGGTGTTTGGATTGCTGATCGGATCGATCGTCTATTTCTCCACTTTCGACGACCGACCGCAACTGGAAGCGGACACGCATCAGTTGGCGGAAACGGTCATGACCCAGGTCGAACCCGACGTGGTCTGCCTCAGCGACGTCTTGACCGCCTAGTCTAATCCTTTGACACTCAGCCTCGATATTTGCTATGAACAAGAGCGACGATTGTTCTTTGCCAAGAAACGATTTTCCAAAATCTTGGATACCACTAAGGGAGGTTTAGTATGAGTCGAACCATCCGATTTATTTCGTTGCTGACGGTCGTGCTGGCGATGTTCTGGCTGGCCGGCTGCGAAGAGGCGGCGGAAGATGCGCTGGAAGAAGCGACCGGATACGATTGGGAATTGAGTGAAGACGAGTTCGCGGACAACTCCGGCGTGGACACGCCGGGCAACTGGTACTTTCTGTTTGCGGTGAATTTGGGCGAGGACGAAGTGGAAGCCATCGACCAGACGTTCTCGGTCGACGTTTCCATGTTCGAAGACCTGATCAACCTGGACGAGATCGAATACCAGGTGGTGTTCGCCAAGGCCGATGCGCTGCCCAACGGCGCGGGCAACGGCCTGCGTTACGCCAACAAACTGCTGCTCGACGACGGCAAAATCAAGCTGGACGGCGAGACGCTGGAAAAACTGGGTCCGTCGATCGGTTCGTCCGGCGCGGGCTGGTACGCCGCGTACTTCAGCGGCAAGCCGGTCGGCTACCTCACCGGTACGGTCACCGACTGTGACGGCGGCACGCCGTCCGCTGACGACATCCTGGTGACGGCCTCCGACGGTCCGTTCTTCACCTTCGCGGTCGACGGCTCCTGGGCGCTGCCCAGCCTCGACGACAAACCCGCGATGGTCAACTTCGACGCCGGCGACTGCGCCGGTTCCGACGCCGGTCCGGTGACCGACACGGGCGAAGAAGAGAACCCGAAGGATCCGGGCAGCGAACCGCCCAATGATCCGTTCGGCAGCGACGACACCAACGTGGTGGCCGTGGGCGAAACCGACCTGGCGGACGATCAACCGGGCGGCGGCACCACCGGCAACGGCGAACGCTTCGAGTTCGACGACTCGATCGGCAACTGGGGCAACACCGGCGACTGCTTCACGATCGTCAACGACGATCCGGACGCCTACGGCGAATTGTTCCC
Organism: bacterium; assembly: GCA_036743315.1. Classification (GTDB taxonomy): domain Bacteria; phylum Lernaellota; class Lernaellaia; order Lernaellales; family Lernaellaceae; genus CALBTQ01. The sequence goes on from DAINPV010000001.1 coordinate 14,825, forward strand.
GAGCGGCGCCGATGCGACCGGCAGCTTCGCCTACATCTCGACGGGCAGCCCGACCGGCAGCGTGCAGGCTTGCACCGTGATGCGGACCTTCAACGTTTCCGGCTACAGCGAAGTGGCCGTGGGCTACGACTTCCTGAGCCAGGAATACGCCGAATGGGTCGGCTCGCCCTACAACGACATCTTCACCATGCAGGTGCAGGGCGACACCGGCTACATCGTGCACCGCACGATCAACGGCGAGAACAACTGGGAAAACCTGACCAACACCGACATCGGCTTCATCGGCACGAGCCCCGACGCGCAGTACAACACCCCGGCCAACCAGTTGGACGGCCATCTGGTATGGGAAGGCGGCAGCTCGCCGCGCGGTGAGGACGACGACCTGAACGTGACCGGCTCCGAGGCCGTGTACGCCTTGCCCGAAGGCGCGACCACGATCACCATCCTGATCACCATCAGCGACGTGGCCGACGCGATTTACGACTCGGTGGCGGCGATCGACTACATCGAATTCCGCTAAACCGTAATCCTGTGAGTGAAAAGCCCGGGGCGAACGCCTCGGGCTTTTTTTATGCGCGTGGGTGCAATCGCCGCCCTCATCCCCGGCCTTTCTCCCACAGGGAGAAGGGAATCCGGGTTGCCCGAAAAAATCCGGGACATGTACTCGCTACGTGTCCCGTGATTTTCAATTTGGGAGAGGGTCGGGCGACAGCCCGAGGTGAGGGCGAAAGGAATGAGCCCGGGGCGAACACCTCGGGCTTTTTTATGGGCGTTTTTGCGTCAGCGCCAACAGCGGCGCGCGGTCGAAGTACACCTCGTTGCGTACAATCTTGTCGCCGCGCAGGAGCACGAGATCCATGCCGTCGGACTCGACGACGCGCTCGTCGTTTTTCAGCCGAAACGTGGCGCGCCACAGCAGCGCGCAGCCGTCGCCGTCGGCCAGCGGCCGCACTTCGCGCACGGCCCAGGTCATCGTCCAGGCGGCGAAAAGCTTGGCGACGTAACGCCGCAGGTTGTCCGCGCCATGCACCGCGCCGGTCGTGTTGGGATCGACGTACTCGACGTCGTCGGCGTAGAAAGCCAGCACGCGTTCGACGTCCTGCGCGGTCCACGCGGCCAGAAACCGTTCCATGCGTTCGTGAAGGTCCATACCTGCCTCCTCAATCCCAGAAGCGGGCGCGTTTTTTCGCGCGCAGCAACAAGCCGATGAAAAACGGTCCGCCCAGCGCGGCGGTCAGGATGCCCACCGGAATCTCCACCGGGGCGATGACCGTGCGCGCGGCGGTGTCGCACAGAATCAAAAAGCCCGCGCCGGTCAGCAGCGAGGCGGGCAGCAGCACGCGATGATCCGCACCGATCAGCAGTCGCACGGTATGCGGTACGATCAGGCCGACGAAGCCGATCGGGCCGGCCAGCGCCACCACCGAGCCGGTGGCCAGCGAAGCGGCGAAGTAGCACAAGCGTTGTGCGCGCCGCACGTTCACGCCGCGCGCGGCGGCCAGCTCGACGCCCAGGCTCAACTGGTTGAGCGCGCCGGCATGGGCCAGCAGCAGCGTGACGCCGGCCAGCACGAAGGGCGTCAGCCGCGCGACTTCGCCGTAGCCGACGACATCCAGCCCGCCCATCATCCAGCGCAGCATGCGGTGCGTCTGCGTAAAGTCGGAGAGGTAGAACACCAGTAGGATCAACGCCGAGAAAAAGAAGCTGATCGTCACGCCGGCCAGCAGCAGCAACGAGGTCGACAACACGCCGCGCGTGCGCGCCAGCAGGTAGACCACGCCGACCGTGCCCGCGGCGCCGGCGAAGGAAAACAGGATCAACGGTGAGAAGCCGAACAGTGCCACGTCCAGCCCCAGCTTGATCGCCAGCACCGCGCCCAACGCGCCGCCGCTGGAAACGCCCAACGTGAACGGCTCGGCCAGCGGGTTGCGCAGCAGCGCCTGAAACGCCGCGCCCGCCAGCGCCAGCGCCGCGCCGGCCAACGCCGCGAGCAGCAGGCGCGGCAGGCGGGTGAGAAACAACACGCTCGCGTCGAGGCTTGCGCTCGGCTCGTGCCGGTGCGCCAGGGCCTGCGCGAGGTCGATGTCCACCGAGCCGATCAGCGGGCACAGCAGCGCAACGCCGACGAAGAACAAGGCGAAAGGCGCGAGCGTCATAGCGAAGCGGCCGGGCGTGAGGGCGTTCATCGGCGATCCTCCCGCACGCCGGGCAGCAGGAAGGGCGTCACGCCGTCGGCGCGCACGCCGACCTCGACGTCGACGCCGTAGTGCCGGGCGATCAACTCGGCGCGTAAAATCTCCGTCGCGCCGCCGTCGGCGACGATGCGCCCCTGCGCGAGCAGCACCAGGCGCGGGCAGAAACGCGCGGCGAGGTTCAGATCGTGGGTGACGGCCACGACGGTCAAGTCGCGCTCGCGGTTGAGCCGCCGCAGCGTTTCGTAGATCTCCACCTGAAAGCGCAGATCCAGCGCGGCGGTCGGCTCGTCCAGCAACAGCACTTCCGGCTCCTGCGCCAAGGCCGCGGCCAAGGTCGCCCGCTGCCGCTCGCCGCCGGACAACTCGAGCACGCTACGCTCGGCCAGCGCTTCCATGCCGGTGGCGGTCAGGGCCGCGCGCGCCGCGGCGAGATCGTTTTGATCCTCGAAGGGCGACCAGCCGCGGTAGGGGTGGCGCGCCATGAGCACGTATTGCCCGACGGTGAAGGGGAAATGGAAATGCACTTCCTGCGGCATGAAGGCCAGGCGGCGGGCCAACTCGACCGGCGGCCAGGCGGCCAGCTCGCGCCCGGCGAAGATGACCACGCCGCCGGCGGGCTCGAGCAGCCCGGCGAGCAGCTTCAACAACGTCGATTTGCCCGCGCCGTTGGGCCCGACCAGCGCGACCATCTGCCCCGGCTCGATCGCCAGGTTCACCGCGTCGACGACCGGCGCGTCGCGGTAGGCGAAGGTCGCGTTTTCGGCCAGCAGGCGGCTCATGAATCCTCCGGCGGATGCAGCGCGGCGGCGAACACGCGGGCGATTTCGCCCATCCGCGGGCCGGGCGTTATGATCCAGTCCTGCGTCAGCACGAGCACGCGGTCGTCTTTCACGGCCTGCAAATAACCCAACTCCGCCCACAGCGCGCGTTCGGCGGCGGCGGTTGCGGGCGTGTCGTCGGCGTCGGGCAGCAGCACGAGGATCGCCTCGGGGTTGAGTTGCAGGATCGCCTCTTTGCTGTACTTGGGGTAGGGGATGGACGAATCGACGACCACGTTTTTACCGCCGGCGGCGACGAGCAGTTCGTGCAGAAAGCTGCGCGGGCCGGCGAGAAAGATTTCGCCGAGCGAACCGGGCTCGTGACCGACGACCAGCAACGTGCGCACCGGCGTTTTATTGTCGACCGACGAACGCACCGTGGCCAGTTGCGCCTGCAGCGCCGCGACCAACCGCGCGCCCTTTTCCGGCTCGCCGATGCGCCGGGCGATGGTGCGCATCGCCGTCAGCGTGTCGGGCATCGTGTACAAAGGCACGGCCAGCACCGGAATGCCCAACGCGGTCAAGCGCGTACACAATTCCTCCTGCGAATCCTGCGCCAGCACCAGCGTGGGCCGCAGGGCGATGAGCCGTTCGAGGTCCGGATCCAGCGCGCCGCCGACATCCACGGCCGACGCCGGCACGCCGGGCACGTCGCAGAAGGCGCAACGGCCGACCAGGTGATCGCCCTGGCCGAGTGCGACGACAATTTCGGCGAGGTTGGGCAGCATGACCACCAGGCGCAATTCGCCCGACGGCGGCGGGGGCTCCGTTTTCGCGCACGCGCCCAGCACGAGCGACAGCGCGAGCAACAACGGCAGCCAACGCTTCATGGCGCCTCGGCGGGGAGTCGGTCGAGGTCGGGCGTCCAGGCGACTCCGGGCTCGTGCTGGAACAGCCCTTCCTGGCGCAGGTACTCGCCCTTGCCGATCAGCAGCACCGGCAGATCGGGATACAGCGCGCGGGCGCGACGCACCACGTTGAGCTTGGGCGCGACGGGCAGCGTCAGATCGACCACGAGCAGCGCGGGGCGTTCGTCGGCCAGATCCAGCAGGTAGGCCTGGTCGTGCGGATACCACGCGACGTGCGCGTCGTCGCGTTCGTAGTGCGCGCGCAATTGTTGGAGACGGGGCGGGTCGGTGCACACCAGCAGCACGCGTTTCATGAGCGGATCCTTTCCCCGATGGCGTGTGCGGGCGACGGGAAGGCCGCGCCTTCCTCCGCGGGAGACGGCCATCGACATGGTTCGGGCAGGTATCCTGACTTCGGGGTCCATCGCTGCGCCGCGCCTTCCCATCACGCATGCGCGACAGTGGCGTGTGGCGGCGTCGCCTCCCCCGTCACAGTGGCGGGACCGCGCCGGATTTCCACCGGCTTCCCTCTTGCACCCTGCACGGGACCCGAACACGCCCGGCATCATGGCGCGCGGCGGCGAGGCTGTCAAGCAACGTCCGGCGGATAACCGGTAAAGGGGGGCTACGCCAAGCGGCGGTGTCCGCTCAGGCGACCTGCTTGTCGAACAGCGGTAGATGATACAGGTCGCGCACCAGGGTGATCTTCCGGCGATCGACGGGCAACTGGGCCGCGCGCACGGCGGCTTCGTCGCCGATGGCGAGCACGGGCAGTTCGGGGTAATGGTCGACGGCATGGCGCACGATCGCCAGGCCGGCCGGGTCGGCCCCGACCAGGTCGGCGACCAGCACCTGCGGCAGGTCTTCGGCCAGATGCACGCGGTAGCTTTCCTCGTGCTCGTACCAGGCGATTTTGAAGTGACGAGCGCCGAAGTAGCCGCGTAAATATTCGAGCCGCAGGATGTCGCGGCAGACGATCATGGCGCGGTTCATCGTTTCTAGGTTCTCCTTATCCGCGCGACCGACGTGGATGCACCACGGGCGGGCACGGCGATTAAGCGACAATCGGATTTGATTTGCGGAGTCGTTGGCGGCGCCCGGCAGGATGATTTCCAGGGCGATCATGCGCCCCATGATGCGACGGGCCGACGTTGTTTTGGGCTCCGACTCAAGGATCCTTTTTCAAAGGTCTCCGAAGACGCGCGCATAGTAGGCTTTCGCCGCCGGATGTCAAGGCAAATGTTCCGGCGACGGGTGGCGCTGTTTTGCGAGCGAAGGCGAGGTGAATCAGCGCCACCGCTCGCCGATTTTTTCTCCCTCACCCCGGGCTGCGCCCGACCCTCTCCCAAATGGGAGAGGGTAACGAAAATCACGAGACACGTAACGAGTACATGTCCCGGATTTTCCAGGTAACCCGGTCTCCCTTCTCCCTGTGGGAGAAGGGGCGGGAGTGATGGCAGCAAAAAAACGGGGACACGAAAAATCATGTCTCCGATTTTTTTCATTCCGCATTCCGCGTTCGTCATTCCGAATTGTCAGCACCCACAACCGTCATCATTGTCATCATCGTCATCGTCATCGTCGTCGACTGCATCGTCATCGTCGTCGTCATCGGGAATCCAGGGGTCGCCTTCGGCGGTGACGGAGACATCCAGCAGATGATCGGAGGCCGACGCGCTGTGGTTGACGATCAGCAGATTCCACTCGCCGGCGGTCGGCGGGTAGATCGTCTCGTCGAGCGACGCCACGCCCAGCGCGGCGTAGGCGGCGGCGAAGGATTCGTTGTTGCGCGCGGCGTCGAGGTTGTCCTCGTCGACCAGCAGCACGTCGAGCTTGGGCGAGTCGCGTTCGGGGAAGGCCCAGGCGCGCGAGAACGGGTTGTAGTTGCCGGCGAAGCGGTGCGTGGCGTCGAGCTGCACGTGCAGGCCGAAGCTGTCGTTGGTCGCGCCGGCCTTGGCGGTGGTCACGTCGACCAGCGGCCGCTCGAACTGATGATCGAGGGTGAAGACGAGGCCGCCCTCGGTGTTGTCTTCCGCGTCGACCATGGTCAACAGGCGGGCGTGGCTGCCTTCCTGCTCGGGGTAATCGCCGATCGAGGAAAGGATGCGCATGTAATAGTTGCGGTTCTCGCCGACTTCCACCTCGGCGTGGCCCTGGTCGTCGCTGAGCAGCCAGAAGCCCTGCGCGTCGCCGCCGCCCCAACCGTCGACCCAGATTTCGATCGTCGCGTCGGGCACGGGATCGCCGTTGCCGTCGGTGAGGTTGAATTCGAGCGTGACCACGTCGCTGTAGCGGCCGGTGGCCGAGGCGACCTGGCCGTCGCCGATCCAGGCCAGGGCGATGGAAATGTTTTTGCCCGCGTCGTAAGCGACGCCGAAATTGTTGATCTGCGTGGTGTTGTTGGACCAGTCGACCTGGAAGGCGTGCCAGGCGTCGTCGTGGTAGAACTCGCCCCACACGTGGTCCTCGTTGATCGTGCTGACCAGCTGCGCCGGAATGAGCGCGGCGCGCATCGCCGACATGGTCAGGTCCTGCAGTTCGCCGCAATTGCCGAAGTGGTTGTAGACGATCCGCGCCGGCTGAATCGCGCGTTCGGGATTGGCGCCGGTGACGCGGCCGCGTTCCTCGATGTTGTCGAGCAGGCTTTTGCCCGACCAGTTGCCGATGACCTGCACGGCGTCGGCGTTGTCCCACAGGTCGCGGTCGCCGGGAAGGTTCGTCTGCAGATTTTCGTCGAGTTCGTCCAGGTCCCACATGACCTCGAGGCCGGCGAGCATGTCGGCCAGCAGCGGGCGGCCGTAAAGGGTGATCGCGTCATGGACGTCGTCCCGCACGGGCGTCACCCCGCACGGATAGGCCGTGTCCTTTGCGCCGGACTTGGGCGCGGGCACGAGGTGCATTTGCAGCACGCCGTAGTCGCCGACGTAAGCTTCCAGATTTTCGATGACCGTCGCGTCGGCGATCATCACGGTAAAATCGGGGCCCTGGTACGGCGGCAGAATCACCTTGTCGTAGGTTTCCTTGAAGGTCGTCCAGGCGGTTTCGTCGTAGGCGCGCACGTCGTCGGGATCGAGCACGGTCGTGTTGTCCCACAGGCCGACTTCGGTCAGCGCCGTTTCGAAAGCGGCGATGTTCGTGTCCTGAATCAACGCGATCTGCGCGTCGTCGGCCAGCAGCACGTCGCCGTTGCCCTGCTTGAGCAGGTTGGGCAGCAGCGGACAATCGTTGTCGGTGTAGGCTTCGTCCAGCAACAGGGTCGTGGCGAAGACCGTGCCGGCGCCGAAAGCGAACTCGGTGAACACGACGTTTTTCGTGCCGGCCACGTAGGCCAACTCGAAATTGTGGATCGTCGTTGACAGATAGCCGACCGCGCTGGGCGAGAGCGATTGCAGATCGGCCTCGTCGACGCCGGCGAAGTACATCGGCGCGGTGTAGCTGTCGTCGCCCGCGGCGTCGAACACCAGGTAGTCGCGCCAGTGCCGGCCGCCGGCGGCCATCGTCGTTTCGCTGCCGCTGCGCGGAATGACGAAGTTGGGCGTTTCCACGTCGAGCTTGGGATGCACGACATTCCAGTAGTAAATCTCCCGGGGCAGATCGACCGTCTGCACGCTGCCGCCTTCCCTGATGTTGTAGCGCAGCGTCGTGGAGTAGTCGCCCTTGCCGGCCGTGCCCTCGTCGATCACCTCGACGTAATCGAGCGAAGCGTCGTTGGCGTAAATCAGGCGCGCGTTTTCGGCCAGGAAGTTGGCCGGGTCTTCCATGCGGCGCAGGTCGAACTCGCTGAGGTAAGCCACGCAGAAGGCGATTTCATCGATGTAACGGTCTTCCTCCGCATTGACGATCGCGTCGGCGAGCGGCGCGGCGTCGTCCTCGTCCAGTTCGAAGAAGCGGCGGGTCAACGCGGGCTTGAGCCAATCGGGCGCGACGTCGACGGCCGCCTGCAGATCGGGGGACAACGACGGCAACTCCGGCTCGGCCAACTCGCCCACGGTGGGATCGACCGTCCACACCCAGTTCAGGTAATAGCCCAGGAAATGGGCGCCGATTGCGTCGGCCTTGCCGGCTTTGTCCGGCAGCGACGGCTGCTCGATGAAGCGCGTCGGCAATACCGGATCGTAAATGATCTCGACGGTTTCGCTGAGCGGCAGCGGCGCGGTCAGTCCGCGAATCTGCGCCCACGCGGGCGCGGCACACAAAACGATCGCCAACAGCAACCAAAAAATGCGCTTGTACATTGTCGCCTCCCTCAAAGCGGTTCGATGGTAACGTGAAAGCTCCATAGCGGGCAAGGCGCCAAGAATAATTCCTGGCAGAAATAATTCCTGCACCTATGGTTCGTTCATTGTGCGAAGCATTATCCAGCGCCGACGCGCGCACCTCCAAGTCATTCTGAGGAGCGCCGCAGGCGCGAGGAAGAATCTATTTACACCAACGAGAGATCCTTCACTGCGTTCAGGATGACTCGGATCGGGTTGTTTCGCAGGAACATGGCCGTGTTTCAATTTCAACGAGCACAGCTTTCGCCTGGCGGCGAAAACTGTAACCCACGAGTAAACAGTGATAAGGGACGAGTATTAAGTTATAAATTGATAGAATACCATCAACTTGTCGCCGGCAACTCCTCACTTATAACTGGCTTCGTCCTTTCGGCCGTGTTAGGATGCGGCCTCGATCGACAGGAGAAACCCGTGCTCGTCAAACCGCTTTTGTTGCCGTTCGACCATCCGCCGTACGCGCCCGCCGAACCGGTGGCCGTGGTGATTCCGGCGTACAACAACGCCGGGACGATCGCGCGGTGCATCGAATCGCTGCGCATGCAAGAGGGCGTGGCGACGGAAATCGTGGTGGTCGACGACGCGTCGCACGACGACACCGCGGCGGTCGCCGAGCGCGCCGACGTGCGGGTGATTCGCCGCGCGACCAACGGCGGGCCGGCGGCGGCGCGCAACCAGGGCGCGCGGGAGACGGGCGGCGACGTGCTGTTCTTCGCCGAGGCCGACGGATACTACGCGCCCGACTACCTACGGGTTTGCCTGCGCGCGTTGGGCGACGAGCGCGTCGGGGCGTCGCTGGCGCTGGGCGTGCGCGGCTGGACCGAGCGCGACAACGTCGTCGTGCGGCTGAGCGATGCGCAGTGGGTCGTCAATCACTCGCTGGTCGCCGCCGGGCAGCGGGGCACCGGCGCGTGGTGTTATCGGCGCGACGCGTTCGAGCGGCTCGGCGGCTTCGACGAAACGCTCCTGTACGGCGAGGACGTCGATCTGGCGCGGCGCGTGGAAACGCTGGGACTGCGCACCGGCGTCGCCGGTTGGTCGGTGCTCTACCACCGCAATCCCGACACGCGGCGTCGCTGGTGGCGGCGCGCCTACTGGGGCGCGAAGCGCGCCGGGCAAAGCGAGCCGGTCGCCGCGCGGCGCGCGTGGTTGCAACTGGCCAAAATATTGATCTGGAGTTTCCCGCCGATCGGCGTCGCGCTGGCGGCGCTGCATCATTGGTTGTGGATCGCGCCGGCGTTGGCGATCGTCATCGCGCCGGCATGGGAGGATCGGCAGATCCGCCGCACGCAACTATACCTCTGGCGTACGCGCCGTTGGCTGACCCTGGCGACCGTTCCGGGATTAATGTGGTTGCGGCGCCTGGCCTTCGCTGCCGGTCGCCTGCATGGCCGGCTCCATAAAAAAGACCTCGGACAGCGTGTGTAGATCCGCGGTCGTTTTTTCCGGCGTGCAGATGTCCGGGCACAAGTAACATCCGTACTGAATGCCCAGAATCGCCAGCATCAGCAGGTTGGCCATCGAGTTGGAGTTGATCTCCCGACTGATGGTCCGGTTGAGCTGCCCACGGGCAATGAGCTGTTCCATCAATTGATGCGCATTATGGAACAAGGACTGCGCTTGCTTGGCCAGCACGGGCATCGACTGCGGGCCGTCGAGCAGCAGGCGCAGCGTGGCGCGCATTTGCTCCGGATCGGCTTTGAAGCTGTCGGTCCAGAGGCTGATCATTCTTCTGAGAACGTTGTGGTGATTGCCGTTGTCCATCTCGAAGGAAAGTTCCTGGATCAGGCTCAACAAATGGTTTTCGATGTAATGTTCCCAGACGCCCAGCAGCAAGTCGGTTTTCGACCCGTAGTAGAAGGCGATTGCGCTACGGTACACGTTGGCCTTATCCGCCACCATCGAAATCGATGTCTTGTGGAAGCCGTATTCACCGAACAGGTGCAACGCGGCTTTCAGGATATCGGCCCGTGTTTCTTTACCGTCTCTCCGATTTTGCATTCCACGTTCCCCCATCACTCATTGGCATAACCGTTCTAGAACGAACGTCTGATTGAATTAAAATATCCAATTCACATGATATGCATTTTTATGCCTAAAATCGAAAACCTTGTCAAGGGTAAATAGCTAAAACAGCGAAAAATATTGATCTTTATCCAAAACAATCATTCGACACACATTTGGCAAAATGGTTTCATAAGTTATGCTTTTGAACGCGGCGTGTCATAATTGAACCTTTGTTCAATGGTTTCTTTAAAGGAAAAAAGAGGAAAAGAAGTAAATGAAAATTTCACTAATAAATAATAATTCCAAGGCGGTTCGGCGGTATTGGACGATTATTTTTATGCAGACAATATACATCCAATTCATTATAATGCCGTCTTGGACGTTCCAATAAATGCTTTACCAGCGACATAAATACGGAGGATCGATGCGCCAACCCTGCCGACGTTGCGGGCAATGTTTGAGCCGTTGCATCTACCTGCGCCTGACGCCAACAGAGGCGGCGATCGAGATGCGGCGACTCGACGAAGGGCGTGAAACGCCGCACCTGACGGCGCATTGCGTCTCGTGCGCGGCCTGCAACGCCTTCTGCCCGCACGGCGCCGATCCCTACGGGCGCATCCTGGAGCGCTGGTACGCCGACTACCTGCGCGACGGTCTGCCCGCCCGCGCCAAATACCTGATGCCGACCGAAGCCAAATCGTTCCGCACCGACATCGTGCGCCGTCTGCCCGCCGACGAGCGCGCGCTGGTGGAGCAATGGGCAGCCAACGAGCCGCGCGGCGTCACGCTGTACCCGGGCTGCAACCTGATCAGCAGCGCGTACCTGACGCAGTCGGGCGTCTTCGACGACCTGACCGTCGCGGGCAGCCTCGACGTGTGCTGCGGCGAAATGTACTACCGCATGGGGTTGTTCGATCAGGCGCGGCTGTGCGCCGAGCGCGTGGCTGAGTATTACGCCGGGCGCGACATCAAGCGCCTGGTGATGGTCTGCCCCGCCGGCTACAACATGTTTAAAAACGTCTATCCCGAGCGCTTCAACGTGCGGCTGGATTTCCCGCTGACGTTCGTCACCGAGTATTTAAATGAGCGCCTCGACAGCGGCGCGCTGAAGGTGAGCAATCCGTTGCGGCGCAAGGTGGTGATGCACGACAGTTGCCATGCGCGGTTGCTGGGCGGCGATTTTATGGACGATGTGCGCGCCTTGCTGCATCGCCTGGGCGCACAGACGACCGAGGCGCGCTACCAGCGCGAGGAGGGCTTGTGTTGCGGCATCGCGGCCGCCGCGCCGCGCCAATCGCCCTTCGACCTGGCGCGGGTGGCGCTGTGGGCGCATCGCGAATACGCGAAAACGAGCGGTGAGCAGGTGGCGACCTATTGCACCGGCTGCTATCTGACCTTGGGGATGCTGCGCCCGCCGGCGCTCGGTCTGCCGGTCACGCACCTGCTGGCGCTGGTTGCCGAAGCGATCGGCCGACCGGTGGCGGATCGCCTGGGGCCGCGCACGCGTTCGATGTTCACCGGCGTGGCGTTAAACGCGCTGCCCAAGCTGATGTCGCGCAAGCGTTTCTACGTACGGTGAGCGGGCGTCGCCGCTCACTCCATTTTCGTCCAGCGATCGCCGTTGGCGAATTTCCAATACCATTCGCCGTCTACGTCGCCGAAGCGACCGCCCAGGATTTCGTCTTCGTTTTCGCCGGGCACGTAGCCGATTTCCGTGGCGGCGGTGAATCCCGGATGCAGTTGGTCGATTCTCGCCGGACGGCTTGCGGCTTCGTCGGCAAAGGTCACCCAGACGGGAATGCCCCAATATGCCGAGCAGCGCGCGTCGTCAATCAAGTAGGGGAGCGTCCAATAGCCTTCCGGGCGACAGGAAATTTCGAGGACGCGGCCGTTTTGATCTTGGTAAGCGCCCGTAAAGACGCTCAGGATTTCGCCGAGCATCACGTAATACTCGTTGTTGCCCGGGTCGGGCGGCAGGCATTGGTTTTCGGATTTTGACAGGGAAGCCTGCGTGCTGCCGTCAAACTCCCAATTGCAGTCGCCGGTCCATCCGTTTTGCGGCGTCGCGCCGTCGTCGTCACTATCGTCGTCATCGTCCCCATTGCAGGCGATAGCGAAAATTCCGGCGAGGCAGGCAAAAGCCATCAGGAGCGCTAGGAGCGGTCGATAGGCGGATCGTCCAGACATGATAACCTCCTTTCAATAGGCGGCGTCGGAGAAGACAAGTTTCATCTTTCCGTCATCACTATAGACTGTCGGACAGGGCCTAATCAATCCCTCTCGGGAAAATACACAATGGAATAATCATGGCAATGGAGATCGCTGGCGGGCTCAGCGATAGATGAACTTGATCGGCGTGTCGGCCGCGATGGTCAGGCCGCCCAGCGTGCGCGGGATGACCACGACCGAGTACGGCTGGGTCAGCGACTGGGTGACCATCTGACCCGGCTGCGGCGTCGTTTGCTGCACGGTCACTTCGAGGTGCTCGCCGACGAGGGCGACCTGGGTGATGGAGATGGCGAAACCGCCGGTCGAGCGCAGGCCCAGGTACACGGCGATGACGATCTGCTGGTCGAAGTTTACCGGCGGCAGCGGCGGTTTTTCGATGACGCTCGCGTGCATGTACTGCCAGAGGGTCGGCCATTTTTCCGCGGTGAGCACGACCACGCGGCCGGGCTTGTGGAAGCCGCTGTGCCGGCCTTCCCAGCGCTGCGCGATGTTGGCGACGATCGCCGCTTCGCCGCCGGCCTGATCGGCCGCTTTCATTTTTTTCTGCCGGCTGAAGAAGCGGATCGACACCGAGGGCGCGGCGGGCGGCTCGGCCGGCTTGGGCTTTTGCTGTTCGGCCACCGTTTCGGCGGCGCCGCCGGTCAACGCCCGGCGCTGGTAATCGCCTTCCTCTTCCGCGGCGGCAAAGCGCTCCGCGTCGCGGTCGTCGGCAGCGAGTTCATCGGCCATGACCGGGGCGGAATCTTCGCGTTTGGGTTCCGCCGCTTCCGGCGCGGGCGCGACCATGACCGGCGGGGGCGGCAGGACGATCGCGGTCGACGATTCGGCCGGTCCGTAGGCGGCGTTGCGCAAGCCGTTGCCTTCGGCGCTTTTGTGCATGCCGCCGCCGGCGGACAGCCCGACCTTTTTATCGGCGCGCATTTTCGCCGCGTCCTGCTTGCGGGCCAACACTTCGGTCAGACCGACTTCGGCCGTTCCTTTGGCTTTTTCGTCTTCGAAGGCCAGCTCCTGGAAAGCAAATTTCGCGGCCGGCTGCGCCACGGTTTCCAGGGGTTGATCGGTCACGGATTCCTTGACCGTCTGAGGCAGATGGTTGTGCATCTCCAGGTTGCTGTAGACGGCGACGACGGCGATGAGCGCGACGAGAATCGCGGCGGCGGCCGACAGCGGGAAGAAGTCCTTGCGCAGCAGACGGCGGCGGCGCAAGAAGCGCGGCCGGCGCCGGGTGGTGGCGGCGAAGATGTTGTCGGTGAGCGTCGCGGGCGCCGGCGCGGGACGCAGCGTCTCGATCATGGGCATGAGCCGGCGCAACTCGTCGATGGCCCGTGCGCAATGGGGGCATTCGGCGAGGTGTCGTTCGACCTTTACGCGATCGGCGTCGTCGAGGACGTCGTCGACGTATTCGGCCAACAGCGGTTCAAGCTCGCGACAACTCATGGTTCGCACTCTATCTCAAGCAAAGGTTTTAGCAACCGGGCCAGCTCCAGCCGCGCGCGATGAATGCGGCTTTTAACCGTGCCCAGCGCCTGCCCGGTAATGTCGGCGATTTCCTCGTAGGACAGACCCTGCAATTCGCGCAGGACGATGACCTCGCGTTGGTCGTCGGCCAGTAGATCGATTGCCGCCCGCACTTTTTCCTGCGTTTCCCGGCTTTGCGCCTCCTGTTGCGGGTCGGGATCTTCGGTAGCGAATTGCCTGCTCATTTCGCCGTCCTGGGTTTCGACCGCCTGTTCCATCGAATCGCTGGTGTAATAATGGCGCCGCTTCAGATACTTCAGTTTGTTTTTGCAGTGGTTCATGGCCACCTGGTACAGCCAGGTGGAGAACTTGGACTCGCCGCGGAACTCCGGCAGCGCGTGATACACCTTGATAAAGACCTCCTGGGCCGCCTCCTGCGCCTCGTCGTCGACGCGCAGGAAGCGCAGCGCCGTGTTGTAAATGCGCTGCTGATAACGAATGACCAGTTCCTCGAATGCCTGCCGGTCGCCGTCGTTGAAGCGCACGATCAGCGCTTTGTCGGCCCGGTCGGCGTCCAGCGCGATCACTCGCTGTCCGTCCACCGGCTGGTTAGACAGTGACTGTTTGGGTAAAGTTCCGTTGGCTTCGTGGTCGTTCATTTGGTTTCGTTATCGGCCAAGAGTTACCAATCGACAGTGTCGGCGCCCTCTTACAATTCTTCGATCGATCCGCAGAATGTAAACGGGTCGAAGTTCTCGCCGGTGAGCAACCGGAATTTCTTCTTGAGCGCCTGGATCATATCACGCAATTGGCGAATCGACTCCACCAATTCCATTTCACGCTTCAATTTGTCCTCGGGGCGGTGGTGCGGATTGCGTCGCCGCACTTGGTCCAGCAGAACCTCTTGCTCGGCCAACCTCGCGGAAAGATCGCAGATTTGCTTGCCGATCACCCGAGCTTCATGCTTGAAGCGTTCCCGGGGGTCTTCCATTGGCGGCGGCTGAGACGGGCTGACGTTCAACGCCACGATGCGTTTGGCGGCGATCTGCTCGGGCAGCAAGCGCAGCAGCGAACCGTGCTCTTCGCCGGCCAGCCCTTCGCTGAATACCTGCGCCCGGTCGTGGTAGCAGTCGGCCTTGCTCTTCTTTTCGGCTTCGACCGCATCAGGCAGGGAGTCGCAGGCCGCGGCGAGCGTTTCGGTCCAATTCTGCAACCGCAGGGCGGTTTTGGTCAGAAACTGCACGCTGGTCGGTTTGCCGGTGCCCGGCAGCGGCAGGCAGGAGCTATCGATCGCGGTGCAATGACAGGCGGTTTGCGCCTGCATCACCACGCTGCGCGCCTGCTCGAGGTCGCCGGCGATGACCGCCTGCTTCCAGGCGTCGTAGTCGAAGCAGGTTTCCTCGGCGCCGACCAGCGCCGGCAACAACAACAGCAGCAGGAAAAACCAACGTTTACGCATCGTTTCTCAATTCTCGGGCAGCACCGCGTCGAGCACGCGGCGCACGTTGAGGCCGAGGAAGGCGCGCAGTTCGTCGTCGCTCCAGCCGCGTTCGATGAGGATTTCGGTCAAGTGGGGCCAATCGGACGCGTCGCGCAACCCGCGAGGCATCGTCAGCAGCCAGCCGTCCATGTCCGAGCCCAGCGCCACATGTTCGATGCCGGCCACGCGACGCACGTGCTCGATCGCGTCGGCCATGGCGGTCAGCGGAGCGATGTTGGAGCCGGTCAGGTATTTCGGACTGGCCATGATGCCGACCACGCCGCCCAATTTCGCCACCGCCTCGAGTTGCTCGTCGTCGATGTTGCGCCACAGTTTATGCGTGGCGGTGACGCCGGTGTGGCTGACGATCGGCGGCGTTTGCAGCATCGCGCAGGCTTCCATGAAGCCGGGCTTGTTGATGTGCGCCAGGTCGATCAGCACGCGGTGCTGTTCGCAGGTTTCGATCAGCTTGCGGCCGAAGGGCGTCAGGCCGCGGGTGGCGGATTCGCCCAGGCCGTGCGCGCAGGAAGCGGCCTCGTTGCTGGAGAAATGCGTCAGGCCGAAGTAGCGGAGGCCGCGGTCGATCAGTCGCTGCAACTGGCCCAGGTCGCCGCTGACGATGTGCGCGCCTTCGACTCCCGGCAGCGTACCGACGCGCCCGGCGGCCAGATTTTCGGCCAGCGAGCGCTTGTCGCGAATGCGAAACAGCATCTGGGGACGCTCGGCCTCGAGGCGTTCGAGGTAGTCGAGCTGCGCCTGGGCCTGGCGCATTTTCTTTTCCCGGTTGTGGACGGGCGAGGCGATCAGCCCCAAGCCCCAAATGCCGATGCCGCCGTCCTGAATGCGCGGCAGATCGCACTGGTTGACGAACGGCGAAAAGGGGACCCAGGGCGTGTGGCGCCGTAGGGCGTCGAAGCCGAAGAGAACATGCGCCGACAGCGTATCGCAATGCAGGTCGGCGACCGGCGTTTCGCGGTGCAGGCGCAACGCGCGATATGAGGGCGTCGGCGGTTGATAGCGTAGATCGGCCAGCAGCGACATCATGCCTCCCGGGCGGTCTCCGTGGTGGAGTAACTCGAACGCACACGCTAACAGACGGACCGATCTCATGCAAGAAAGGTTAAACCGCGACGGCAATTGGGGAAGGGTGGGGACTCGGCCGAAGCCGAGCCCCCGGATATGAGGAGTACCAGTTGGTTGTGCCCGACCGGGGAGAGTCGAGCGTTGTTATCCACGACCGGGGTGTGTAGAGGGGAAAACGCTGCCGGTCGTGAATGTTCCCCTTTCGGGGGAGGAGTAGCTTGTTTCGACAAGCGATTGCCTGTCGGTTTTTTATTTCGTTTTCACCTTGCAGGTGTTGAACCCCAGCAAGGAATACAGTCCACAGTAGCCGACGACAGCCGTCGCCAGGGGGATCACTCCCAGGATGCCCCACCAACTGCCGGTGGCGAATCCGGCGATGGCGATGACCGCGCCGGCAGCGCCGCGAATTAAACGATCAGTCGTGCCGATATTGCGTATCATGTTGAAAAGCCTTTTATTTTCAAGTGGTTGTTTTCTTTTATTCCCTTTTCGACCTAAATATAACCATGCCTGGCGAACAGGCAAGGGGTGAAAAAATTTATTTGGATCGAGTCTCAATATTAAGAAGGCGAATCGCTACCGCCCCTGCGGGGCTTTTGGAAAATAGGGTTTTGTTCACCGGGAGCGATTCGGATTAAAACAAAAGGAGCGGTCGCCCGACCGCTCCCGTCATTCGCGAATGTTCAGCGGCGTGTTACATGCCGCAGGCGGAGCCGCCGTCTTCGTCGAGGCCTTCGCCTTCGGCGTCTTCGATCGATTCGTCGTCGTCGTCATCGTCATCGTCGTCGTCGCCCGTCGCGTCGTCATCGTCGGGTTGCAGGCTCAGGCATTCGCCGAGGCAATCGAACATGATGTCGCAGTCGTTCCAATTGTCGTAGGCGCAGACGTCCACGCAGGTGTAGAAATCGGCGCTTTCCGCCGCTTCCAGGTTGCAGTCGGCGCGCATGTCTTCTTCTTCGATGGCGGCGCCTTCTCCGTCGGGGAAGGCGATGTCGCAAACGTCATAGATGAAATTCATCACGAAACCGCAATGGGTGTCGTTCTCGAAGCATTCATCGATGCATTCGGCCATCACGCCGCAGTCGACGTTTTGAATTGCGCAAGCGGTCCAACAGGCGCGCATCTGGGTGTCGGTCATGTTTTCGCAGAAATCGACCGCTTCCTTGACCGAGGCAAATTCGATATTGCCCAAGACGATAGTCTGGTCACAGTCGGAGTACAGATTTTCCACGGCGTCGTCGCAAATGCCCTTGGCGGCGTTCGCGTCGGTGGCGTTGAACATGAACCCCAGACTCAAGGCCGCCATGACCGCCGTCAACATACCCATCAGGAAAAATGCACGGGACCTCATGATTTCCCTCCACATAGCCCATTTAAAGTAATTGATTGTAAATTTGTTGCCGCGTGGGGGTCAAGTGGTAGTACAGAAAAAATAAGCGGAGAGGAATTTTCTTTTAATATCGGCCGGGTGCGTGAGAATCGGAATGTCCAAAATCGGAGATTGTCGGTGGGTGACAAAAATTGTCAACCTCGGTCGCAAATTGTCGTTTTTTGGTCGGGACATTGAACGGACATTCAAGGGGTGGTTTGTCCTACTGGTTGAAAATAGGGACTTTTTTAAAATCGGGCATGTTGGCAAAGGTTTTGCTTATATAGGAATATGTCCGGAGGAGAAAACCTGATTGGGCCCTTTTGGGGAGGAGGGATCGGCAGGAAATGGCCTCCGGGCTTTTTCAGTATCCGCACTTTTAAGATATTTTTACCACATGTCAGGAAACGCCTAACACCAACGCGAGGGCGATCAGCGCCATGGCGATCGACAGCACCGCGCAACCGCTGGGACGGATGGGCGCGGCGTTGTCGGGCAGGGCCGGCGGGTGGTTGTTGGTTTGCGCGGTCAGCCAATTTTTATCACCGTGCCCGAACGCGACCAACAAGCGGCGCACGGTGAGGCGATCGAATTTGCCGTCGACCGGCTGCGAATCGTCCCGTCCTTCGGGAATGACGGCCAGGGTGAAGCCGCCGCGCACGCAGAAAATCTCCAGGTACTCGGTTTGCGCCCGACCGACGGTGAAAAAGTCGTTGCCTTCGACGAAAGGATAGCTGTCGAACAGATCGAGCAGTTCTTCGATCGTTGCCACGCTGAACTCGCCGGCCTGGGTGTAAATGTCGTACATCGATCCGCCTTTCCGCATTTGCCCGTTGTCGCGCGCGGGCGTCCGTGATAGGAAGTGCCCATGCGAAACTTCATGTTGTTGTTGCTCGTCGCCGGGTTGTTGTGGGCCTGCGACCTATTTTCTTCCGACGAACAATACCACAAGCAAATGATGGATGTCGCGCAGCGCGCGGCCGACTGTGAAGAAATGATTCTGCATCAGGCGGTCGGCCCGGAAGGCGGCTACAGCGACACGCTGGACGACCTGCTGCGTTTCGACGCCACGCTCACCGACGATCCGCAAATCGCCATCGCCTTCGGTCCGATGACCGGCAGCGGCTATTCGTTCGCCGTGCGCCGCAAAGGCGTGTCCGCCGCGGTGGTGTGCACCGCGGCCGACGGCTGTCGGTTGTCGGCGGATGACGACAAAAATTGATTACTGCGGCGTCTCGGCCGTCGCCGTTTCCGCGACCGGTTTTTCCGGCGGCGGCAGAATCGGCACGTCGGCCAATTGTTGTTTCGCGCGGTCGATCATGCCGGGCAGCGACAGATCGTCGCTTTGCAGCAGGCGCTTGGTCAGCACGAGCAGGAAATCGTTGGCGTCGCTGTAGTTGTCGCGGTCTTCCTTGATCCAGCCCCGGTCGATGAAATACTTATAGACCGATTCGGCGTCGATTTCGAAGTCGGGCGTGGGCGCCTTGGCCTGATGATGATTTTCCAAATGCCCTTCGAGCTTGGACTCGCTGTAGCTATACATCTCTTCCTGTTCGGCGGGAATATTGAAGCGGACGTGCGGCGTGATGCCGAAGGCTTGAATCGACGCGCCCGAGGGCGTGTAGTACATCGCCGTGGTCAGGCGCAGGCCGGTTTCGTTGCGCAATTCGAAGATCGACTGCACCGAGCCCTTGCCGAAGGTCTGGAACCCCATGACCAGCGCGCGGTTGTGATCCTTGAGCGCGCCGGCGACGATTTCCGAAGCACTGGCGCTGCCGCTGTTGACCAGCACGACCAGGGGCAGATCGACGTAGCGACCGCGGCCGCCGGCAAAGCGTTCGCGGTCCTGCAGGTAGCCGCGGCCGATGGTGTTGACGATCAGACCGCCGGGCAGAAACTTGTCGGCGATGTCCACCGTTTGCTCCAATAAGCCGCCGGGGTTGTTGCGCAGGTCGATGACCAGCGCCCGCAGGCCGCCGGGTTGATCGGAAAATTCCGCGAGGGCGAGATCCAGATCGGCGCTGGTGCGCGCGTTGAATTGAATGATGCGCACGTAGCCGACGTTGCCGGGCCACATTTCGTGTTTGGTGGCGACGGCCTCGATTTTTTCGCGGACGATCGTCACGTCGAAGGGTTCGTTCTTCCCCGGGCGCTTGATGGACATGGTGACGGGCGCGCCGATGGTTCCGCGCAGGCGCAGCACGGCCCAATTCAGCGATTGGCCGGTGGTGTCCACGCCGTCGATGCCGACGATGCGGTCCATGGCCTGCAGGCCGGCGCGTTCGGCGGGCGTGCCGGCCATCGGCGAGATGACGGTGAGGAAGCCGTCGCGGATGCCGATTTCGATGCCGACGCCGCCGAAGCTGCCTTCGGTGTCTTGTTTAAGATTGCTGTAGTCGTTGAGATTTAAAAAACCGCTGTGCGGATCGAGCGCCTGGACCATGCCGTCCAATGCCAGTTGCAGCAGTTCGTCGAGCGGGCGCTTGAGGTTCAGCGTTTGCTGGTAAAAACGGATGCCGTCGAGCAGCACGGCGGCGAGTTCTTTTTTATCGAAGGGCAATTCGCGCGCGAAGGTCCGGCCGTGGGCGACGATCGAAACCGACGTCGGCGTCACGTCGATTTTCACGTCGTCGTAGGGCGTGGGAATCGGCGTGGGCGACGTTTCCTCCAGCGGCGTGGGCGACAGCTCTTCGCCGTTTTCGCGCGCTTTGAGGAATTTTTTCATCTCGGCGGTCTGCACTTCCATGCGCACTTCGGCCTGCAGGAACTCGACGAGTTTCTTGAGCGCCGAGCCGGTCAACTCGCGCCGGTCGACCTTCGCGATGTAGTAGCGGTCGATCAGGTCGAAGATGTCCAGGATCAGCGCTTCTTGCGGATCGTTTCGGCAAGCGGGCAACGCGAGACTCAGTCCGAGACCCAACAGCAGTAAAATTGCGATGACCGAGGTCGTTCGCCGTTTCGGCCTGCGCAACAACGGTACCCCCTTCCAACTCCCCAGGTTCGGGTTTTATAACGGTCAACGCGTTGTTTTGTCAATGTTCGCGCGACCGGCGTTCGGTTGACAGTCTTCGGGGCGCATCTTAGGTTGAGACAATTCACAGGAGGAAACGTTGCGCATCGAACATGTGGAAAGCGGCTTTTTCAAAACCAACACCTACCTGGTCGGCGACGAATACAGCGGAGAAGCGTTGCTGATCGATCCGGGCGGCGACTGGCGGAAGATCCGCGCGATGATTCAAAAGGCGCAGGTGAAGGTCGCGGCGATCGTGTTGACCCACGCCCACTACGATCACGCCAACCGCGTGCAGGAGGCCCAGGCGCTGACCGGCGCGCCGCTGTTGGTGCACCGCGACGATGCGCCGCGCCTGCGGAAAGTTTCCGCGCTCATGCTCGCCGCGCGTCGACGGCCGCATCTGGCGCCGCCGCCCGGCCGTCTGCTGGTCGAGGGCGACACGATCGAAGTCGGCGCGCTGCGCTTCGAGGTCATCCACACGCCGGGGCATTCGCCGGGCGGCATCTGCCTGCGTTATAAAAAAACGATCTTCACCGGCGACACGCTTTTTGCCGGGTCGATCGGCCGCACCGATCTCAAGGGCGGCAGTTGGCCGGCGCTCAAGGCGTCGATCGAAGACAAGCTGTTCATCCTCTCCGACGACATCCATCTGTATCCGGGCCATGGGCCGAAAACGACCATCGAGCGCGAACGCAAGTACAACATCTTCGTCAAACTCAGTCCCGCGCAGATGGATGAAATCATGTTCGGCATCAAGGCGAAGGAGAAAAGCAAAGAGAGCGAAGGGGAGTAGGTTCACCCGCCGGGCGGTATTCCATTACCCCGCCGGGGTGAGGGAGCGCGCCGATGAATCATTTCCCGGGAGCGTGGTTTTTTTGGTGGAGTGCGGAGCGTCCGTGACCATCGGCGCGAGAGTCGATCGCGCGAAGCGCGCGGCCTTGCTCAGCGCTGGGCCAGCAGCGCGTCGCAGTCGATAAATTGCGCGCCCGCCGGGTCTTTCAGCGGCGAATAGCAGTACTCGTACAGATGCGCGATTTCGGTGATGCGGATAAAATTCTCGATCGGATTGCCGAACTCGTCGTACAAATAGCGATCGGGCAGGTAAGCGTACTCGCCGTCGGGCAGCGACCATAAATCCCAATACGCGAAGTCCTCGTGGTACGCCGCCGCTTTGGTGTAATGCTCGATGACCAATTGCGCCTCGCGATCGGTCAGCGGCAGACCGTTGGCCGCGGCAACGACCAGCAGCGCCGACAAGTCCGGATACCATTCGAGATAATCGCCCGCCAGCGGATGGTCCTTCAGCTTGTCCATGCGCGCGGCGAGGCCTTCCAGCAACTCGCGCGCCGTTTCGTTGTCGCCGAAGGTCAGCGCCAGCGACACCGCCGAAACGTGGAACCCCCAGAGCATGTTGGTCGACCAATAGTGGCTGTGCAGGGCGAACATCTCGTACAAACCGCCGTCGCCGTCCCGGCAGTCGTTGCCCCGGTCGTCGCCGTAGCCGATGTACGCGGCGGCGATTTTCGGATTGCACTCGGCGTTGGGAAACAGCAGATCGTAATTGGTGAAGCTGGCGAAATCGTCGACGAAGCCGTACTCGGTGCGCGGCAGGAACACCTCGCCGTTCTCGCCTTTGGTGTAAATTTTATAGCCCTTGTCCACGATGTCCCGGCACATGCGCCCGATCTGCCGGTACAGCTTGATCGCCGCCTCGACCATCTCCGCATCGTCGCTATCGCGGATCAACCGCGCGAGAAACGGCACGTCGCGGAACAGGTACGGAAAATCGTCCTTCGACCGCTTGTTGCGCACGTAGATGTCGCCCCAGGTCGGATTCTCCGGGTTATGCCAGTTGTCGTGCCGCCGCGCCTCTTCCTCGTAGCGCACCGGTTCGTAATCGGCGTAGGCCTGCTCGCCGTCGACCGTTTCATAAGCGTAGCTGCGGTAGAAAATCGTGCGCGCCATCAGGTAGTCGATCACCGGATCCTCGTCGGCCCAGACCATGCCGTCGTAGGTGGCCGACAAGCCGCGCATGTAACCCAGCGCCAACCTGCGCGCGTCGGCGTCGCCGGTGGACAGAAACAGGCCGATCGCCGCGGGCAGCAGGCGCGTAACCTTGGCCGTCGTGTTGTCCGGCGGACTGTCGAAGGTGAAGGTCACCAGGTCGCCCGTTTTTACCGCCTTGGTGTTGGTCCACCAGATCATGTATGGCGGATCGCCGTCGGCGTTGTCTTCCGGCGCGCCGAAGGAATGCTTGGCCGCCCAGCGGAATAAATCGACGCCCTCGTAAAACGATTTCATCGTCTGCGTGAACGCGGCGACCTCGTCGGCCGTGGGGGCCGTGCCTTCCGGCTCGCGCTCGATGGCGAACGGCATGGCCGCGGGTGGATCGACGATGTCCTCGGGCACGGTGTCGTCGTCGTCATCGTCGTCGGGCGTGGCGTCGTCGTCATCGTCGTCGGGCGTCGCGTCGTCATCGTCGTCGTCGGGCGTCGCGTCGTCATCGTCGTCGTCGGGCGTCGCATCGTCGTCATCGTCATCGGGCGAAGCCGAATCATCGTTGTCGTCATCGTCATTGCCGCAGGCCGTCAACAGCAGCGGGAGCATCAGCAACAGAGCGAGAATCCGCAAGGCGTGTTTCATGGTGGAACTCTCCGTGGCTTTTCAAGTCATTCCCAGCGGGCTATTCCATCTTTTATATTATTTCCGCTCACAATGCCATCCAAGAGAGCATCCCGCCGAATCGATTTTTCGGAATTATTGCAGCGGAGCCGCCTTCTCGATGCGCCGCACGCCGGCCCACTCGGAGGCCGACAACGTGCGGGTCAGTTCGGCGACGGTCAGGTTGTAGACCGGGTGCACCAGGTCCGGCGCGATCTGCACCAGTGGAATCATCACGAACGCGCGTTGGGTCATGTACGGATGCGGCACCGTGCACTCGGGATCCTCGACCACCGATTCGTTGTACATGAGCAGGTCGAGGTCGCAGGTGCGATCCTCCCACCGCGTGTCGCGCGTGCGACCCAATTCGCGCTCGATCGCCAGCAATGCGTGCATCAGTTCGTGGGGGGAAAGCAACGTGTCGACCAACACGCAGGCGTTGACGAACAGGTTTTTAGCGACGCCGCCGACGGGATCGGTTTCGTAGAAGTCGCTGACGGCTAGAACGTCCGTACTATCGATAGACGAAAACATCTCGATCGCCCGACGAATCGTGCCGATGCGATCTCCCATGGAACTGCCTATCCCGATTGCAGCCAACGGCATGAAGGGATTATAACATAAAAAGAGAAAGTTCCATCTATTATCGGGATCTTAAAATGAACCGGATCGGATTGCTCGGCGGCTCGTTCAACCCTATCCATCTCGGCCACCTGCGCGTGGCGGAAGAAGTGCGCGAAGCATTGCAGCTCACGCGCGTCGTGTTCATCCCGCTGCACGTGCCGCCGCACAAGGAGCCGGGCGAGATCATCGCCACGCATCACCGGCTGGCGATGACCGAATTGGCGATCGAAGACAACGACGCCTTCGCCGTCAGCGACATCGAAACCAAGCGCGAGGACAAAAGCTACACGCTCTACACGCTGCGCCATTTCCTCAAGGAACTGCCGCCGGACGGCGAACTGTTTTTCATTCTGGGCACCGACGCCTTCGCCGAAATCACCACCTGGCACCGCTGGCGCGAGGTGCTGCCGATGTGCCATTTCGTGGTCATGTCGCGCCCGGGCAAATCCTTCGCGCAGCCGGGCGACGCCCTGCCCGCCGCCTACGCCGAACGCTACCGCGACAAGGGCGACGGCGTCTGGCAGATGAAAGAAGGCGCGCGGCTGATTTTCCTGCCGGTCACGCCGCTGGAGATTTCCAGCAGCGACATCCGTCAACGCCTGCGCGCGGGCGGCTCGGTACGTTACCTCGTGCCCGACGCGGCGATCGGCTACCTCGAACAGCACGGCCTGTACGGCACGACCTCGCCCGGCGCGATCGAGGAGTAACTTTTCTCCGCCCTCATTCCCATACACAACATCAATCCGGTGACGGACAACTGGCCTCGGTGGAAAATCCTACCGATATCCGCACTGTTGCCGCGCATTGTCTCCGCTTGTCTTTTCGAAGCTAAATTGTTAAACTCTCGTCGGTTTTGTTGTTGAGTATCGGGATCGGAACAAGAGCGCAGGGGGTATTATGCGGCTTGTGAAGCTCTTTGCTCTGATCGCGGTGGTTGTTTTCGCACTGTTCGTTTTCCTTCCCGGTTGCGGTGAAGAATCCCCGTCCGGCGATGACGACGAGGCGAGCGGCGCCGACGATTATGTGGACGACCCTGGCGAGTTGGTGTACGACGGCGGCGCCGACGACGGCAGCGACGATTTCGCCGACGAGGACATGGAACCGCCCCTGGGCGCCAATCCCGCCCTCGGTTACGGCCCCTACAAAGTGCGGCAGTTGCACGTGCCCATTCGCGACGACGTGCGCCCGAGTTCCGCCTTCCTGTTCGTTCCGCAGTTGGACGACGAGGAACGCGAACCGCTGCCGACCATCGTCTGGGGCCACGGCATCTGGTCCAGCGACTGGCCGCGCAATCAGCGCGAGATGTTCATTCGCATGGCCTCGCGCGGCTTCCTGATCGTTTACCCGAACATGGACGTGCCCTTCCCCTTCATGCGCGAAGACACGGTGATCAAGGGCGTGGGCACCTACTTGCGGGCGGCGCGGCAGGCCGTGCGCGACGGTTACGCCGATCCGGACCGGATCGTCTTCGGCGGCTACAGCTTCGGCGCGCGCGTGGCGGCGCTGGCCACGGCGACGACTTCCGGGCTCGATCCGCTGAACATCTGGCCCGATCCGGTCGCCTGCGTGTACGAGGCCCTGCCGGATCTGAACGACCAGCCGACGCACCCGATCAACTTCTACGGTCCGCGGCCGACCGAGTACGCGCCGCTGATCGATCCGTCGATTCCGCAGACGATCATCGTCGCCGAGGACGACAGGGCCGTGGTCAACTTCGATCCCAAAACCCACGAGCCGGTCAACGGCCGCGCCTTCTACGAGACGTTGCAGACCGATTACGCGCAATTGATCGTCATCAAAAGCGGCACGACGATCCGCGACCGCGCGCGCCACTCGACCTTCATGGCGCCCAACGACGCGCTGCTGGACGCCCACGACCTGTGGGGCCACATCAAGATCGTCTCGGGCCTGATGCAGTACCACTTCCACCATCGTTCGAAGGAATGGGCTTACGGCTTCATGCGGACGGTGGGCGGCTTTGACAACGCCGGCAACATCATCGTGCACGAGGTGTACGAGCGCGATCTGACCGAACCGGGTCATGGCGAACCGAACACGTCCGACCTCGACAGCCGGAACGACGAAACCAAATAGCGCCGACAAACGACGATCGGCGGACCGGGTCGACCGCGACCTTGTCCGCCGATTTTTTCGGGGACGATCCCTGAACCTGGTATTTGGCTTTCCTGGCGGAAAGTCGCGGCCGGGGCCGACGCCTCCCCGATTCGCCCCGTTGTTTACAACCGAATCCCGATAGGATTTCCGTTGGGTCGATGCCCAAAAAACGTGATGCGCGGTTTGCTCAACCGCCCCAGGGCATGGCGGCGTATTCGGCGAAAATCCGATCATGTAGCGCCTTGAACAACGTCTCGTGGTGACGCTCCCACTCCGCCAACCGTTCCAGGGCCTCCCGCGCGGGGCCCTCGGCTTGCGGCGCCAGGCCGGCGTAAAATTCGGCGAGATCGCGCTCGATCAGGAAGGCCATCCGCAGCACCGGCAGATCCGGAACCATGGCCTCGATCGTCGTTTGCTCGATCATCTCCGAGGCGGCGCGTTCGGTGAAGAAACTCTGGTCGCCGTCGTTGATCGCCGCGCCCTCATCCGCCGCCGCGCCACCGGTCAGTTTTGCCAGCAGTCGTTCGATATACCGGATATGGCCTTGTTCTTCGTTCGCCAGCCGCCGGAAAATACCCACGACCGCCGCGTGCTGCGCCTTTTCCGCGTGGCTCTTGAAAAACTCGTACCCCTCTCTCTCGCGTTCCAGCGCGTAATTCAGAACCCGCTGCACATCCATCCGACACCCCCATTTTGGTTTTGGCGCCGGCTTTGCGCCGCCGCCGGATTTCACTTCCTAGAATACAAATTCCAGGCTCCTGCGCAACAAAAAGGAATCGATGACTTTTTAAACATCCCCGGCTTTAGGCCGGCCTGGCCAGTTTCGCCGCGATCGTCGCCACGTGCTTTCCTTGGAACCGGGCGCCGGCCAATTCGTTTTCGCTCGGCCAACGTTCTCCCCGGCCGCCGGCAATGGTCGAGGCTCCATAGGGCGACCCGCCGGTTATTTCATCGATCCGCGTCTGGCCCTGGAAGGAATAGGGCAATCCGACGACCACCATGCCGTGATGCAGCAACGTAGTGTGAAAGCTCAGGATGGTCGATTCCTGACCGCCGTGTTGCGTGGCGGTGCTGGTAAAGACGCTGCCGACCTTGCCGATCAACGCCCCCTGAGCCCACAGCGGGCCGGTGGAATCCAAAAACATCCGCATCTGGCCGATCATGTTGCCGAACCGCGTCGGCGTGCCGAAAACAATGGCGTCCGCCCATTGCAGATCCTCGTGTGTCGCTTCGGGAATATGCGCGAAAGCTTGTTTGGCTTGCACGGCGCCCATTTTTTCCAGAATGTCCCCGGGCAGGGTTTCGGGCGCCTGGCGCAACCGCACGTCGGCGCCCGGAATTTCGCGCGCGCCTTCGGCAACGGCCTCGGCCATGCGGTAGATATGGCCATAAGTCGAATAAAAGACGATGAGTAACTTCATTTTCTTGCCCTTTCGTTTTCTTTTAATTCCAATAATAAGCACTTCCGGCGCTGGCGCAACTTTTTTTCAGCACCCACACCCGTACGCCTCTTCGTCATGGTCGTTGCTGAAAAAGGGGAAGGAACAATTTACGGAGCATGGCGTGTTTTTCCATAGGCAATTGCCGGATATGCGTATAACATCAGATAATATCGGGCAAGGTCGGAGATCGATACGCGTTGCGCAACGTAATCGCCGCCGCGAAAAAAACGCCGCGCCATGCGCCGCAAGGCCTTGACGCTGCGGACCTCGGCGGCTAGCATCAGTTCCTCGTTCATTGCGAGCGATCGATCTTTATCGTTGTCATACTCGGAGAAAGGCCGGGACGTGGACAGGCTGCGCTAGGCGGGGAGCCAGCGGTGCCCTGTACCCTCAATCCGCTCCAGAGGGGCTGAATTCCCAACCGAGGCCTTAATTCGCTTTGGGTCCGTTGCCCTGGATCAGCAGGTCGGGCCTCACGCGGCAGGCACTTCCGAATCGTGTCAGGACCGGAAGGTAGCAGCACTAAGGATGTTCGTCTGGGCGCCGTGGGTCACCTGGCCATCGCCCCCAGGGAAGAACGCCATGGCAAAAGCGGGTCGACGAAGGGTGCGCAGTCTGTCGACGTTCCGGACCGATCTCCGATCAACCGACAACGAACGTGCGGCAACTCCCGTCGAAGGCGATTCCGGTATGTCATATCTGGTGCTGGCGCGTAAATACCGTCCCCAAACCTTCGCCGACCTGGTCGGGCAGGAGCACGTCACCCGCACGCTCACCAACGCGATCAACCTCAACCGCATCGCCCACGGCTATTTGTTCACCGGCACGCGCGGCGTGGGCAAGACGACCGTGGCGCGCATTTTCGCCAAGGCGCTCAACTGCGAATCCGCCGCCGGCCCGACGCCCGAGCCCTGCGGTCGGTGCGTGTCCTGCAAGGAAATCGCCGCGGGCGCCAGCGGCGACGTGTTCGAAATCGACGCCGCCTCCAACACCGGCGTCGACGACGTGCGCGAACTGCGCGAGAACGTCAAGTACCTGCCGGCGCGCGGACGCTACAAAGTGTACATCATCGACGAAGTGCACATGCTGTCCAAGAACGCCTTCAACGCGCTGCTTAAAACGCTGGAGGAACCGCCGGCGCACGTGGTGTTCATCTTCGCGACCACCGAGCCGCACAAGATTCCCGACACGGTGCTCTCGCGCACGCAGCAGTACGAATTCAAGATGGTCGGGCAGGCGCCGATCCGCGACTACCTGGCCAAGCTGATGGCCGCCGAGGGCGCCCAGGTCGCCTCCGACGTGCTCATGCTCGTGGCGCGCAAGGCCGCCGGCAGCGTGCGCGACGGCCTGTCGTACATGGACCAGGTGCTCTCCTACGGCGCCGACCGGCCGTTGACCGAAATCGCCGAGGTGCTCGGCGTGGTCGACCGGCAGGCGCTGCTGGACATCTCCGAGGCCGTGCTGGCCGGCGATCCGGTCGCGGTGCTGGACGTGCTGGCCCGCCTGAGCGCGTCCAACTGGGACGTCAAGGATCTGCTGGCCGATCTGCTCGAGCATTTCCGCAACCTCGTCGCCGCCAAGGTCGCCCGGCAGCCCGCCGCGCTCATCGACGCCGGCGACGCCGAACTGGTCGCGCTCAAAGCGCAGGTGAAGGACGCTTCGCCGCTCGCCCTCGAACATCTTTTTACGCTGCTGGCCGACGCCGAGGAACTCATTCTGCGCAGCGGCCAACCGCGCCTCGTGCTGGAAATGACCCTCGTACGTCTCGCCGAGGCCGCGACGGTCAAACCGCTGGACGATCTGCTCGACGAGTTGACCAAGCTCAAAGAGATCGCCCTCGCCGGCGGCAACATCGGCGGTTCATCCGCCGGTGCGACGGCAACGCGCGCGCCACGCGCCGGGAAGGTCGTCGAACGCCCCGCGCCGGCAACGCCGTCGAGCGCGCCCGCACCGGAAGCGACGCCCGCGCCGTCCGCGCCCGCGCCCGACGCGCAGGACGATCCGCAGGGCGCGTTGGTGGCCGCGCTCAAAGCCGCGAATATCCACGCGCCGGCCACGTACCTGGCGCAGGGCGAAGTGGAGCGGCTGGGCAACAAACTGATTTTACGCGTCGCCAAAGGGTATCCCGCCAAAAGCCTCGAACGGCAGTTACCGGCGGTGCAGAAACTGGCCGACGATGTGTTCGGCGCCGGCATTAAAATCGAGTTGGAGACGCTGGACATCGCGCCGAAGAATTCGGCACAGGCGAAAATGAACGAACAACGGCAAGCCGACCAGGAACGGCAGCAGATGGTAAAAGAAACGCTGGCCCACGCGGCGGTGCAATGGACGCGCGACCTGTTCCCCGAAGCGGAGGTCACCGTCCGGCCGCTCAACGGTCCGGCGCGCGAGAAATAAGGAGGAACCATGGCCAAGGGTGGTATGGGCAATCTGATGAAAATGGCGCAGCAGGCGCAAAAGCAAATGGCCAAGCTGCAGGAAGAGCTGGCGGAAAAAACGATCGAAGCCGGCGCCGGCGGCGGCATGGTCACCGCGACGGTCAACGGCAAGCAGGAACTGATTTCGATCCGCATCGAAAAAGACGTGGTCGATCCGCAGGACGTCGAAATGCTGCAGGATCTGATCGTCGCCGCGGTCAACGAAGCGTTGCGCAAGGCGCAGGAAATGATCACCGGCGAAATGAATAAAATCACCGGCGGGATGAACATCCCCGGCCTGTTCTGAGCCCATGTTTTTCGATTCGGGACCGCTGAAAGAACTCGTCGACGAGCTGGCCAAGCTGCCCGGCATCGGCCGCAAAAGCGCCGAACGGCTGGCCATGCACCTGCTGCGCGCCTCGGCCGAAGAGGTGCAGGCGCTGGCCGCGGCGATGCTCGAGGTCAAAGACACCATCGGCCTGTGCCCGGTGTGCTTCAACCTGACCGACGTCAAACCGTGTCGCCTGTGCGCCGACGAACGCCGCGACGGCGCGCGCCTGTGCGTGGTCGAGCAGCCGCAGGACGTGCTGGTGCTGGAAAAATCCGGCGCCTTCAACGGCAAGTATCACGTGCTCCACGGCGCGCTGGCGCCGCTGGAGAACATCGGTCCTGAATCGTTGCGCATCGACGAATTGCTCGCGCGCATCGACGCCGGCGGCATCGCGGAAATCATCCTGGCGACCAATCCCAACCGCGAGGGCGAGGCGACCGCCGCGTTTCTGGCCGACCTGCTGGCCGATCGCCCGGTGGAAGTCACGCGCATCGCGCACGGCGTGCCGGTGGGTTCGGATCTCGAATACGCCGACAGCGTCACGCTCAAGCTGTCGCTGGAGGGTCGGCGCAAAATGTCCAAGCCGCAATAGCGCTTGCGCCGCGCCGCCGGATATGCTCTAAAAAATCTGATTCATGCGAAAAAGATGATTGGGGAGCGAGGATGACGTTCATCAATTACAACTCCAAAGAGATCAACTGCAAGATCGTCTATTACGGTCCGGCCCTCTCGGGCAAGACGCGCAACCTCAAAATCATTTTCGAGCGCACGCCCGCCGACCATCGCGGTGAAATGATCTGCCTCTCGCACGAGGACGAACGCACCTGCTACTTCGATTTTCTGCCGCTGTTTCTGGGCAAGATCCGCGGTTTCGCCACGCGCCTGCATCTGTACAGCGTGCCGGGCAACGTCGTGTACGACACGAACCGGCAGATGATCCTCAAGGGCGTCGACGGCCTGGTGTTCGTCGCCGACTCGCGCCGCGAGCGCCTCGACGAAAACATCGAGAGCCTCGAGAACATGAAAAAGAACCTCGAGTCGCACGGCTACGACCTCGCGCGCATTCCGCTGGTTTTCCAGTTCAACATGCGCGACTTCGCCACCTCGATGGACCCGGCCGAGCTGGCCCGCGCGATCAACCCCGACGGCCTGCCGCAGTTCCTCGCCAACGCCAAGGCCGGCGAAGGCGTCACCGAAACCCTCAAAGCCGTCAGCCAACTCGTGTTGAAAGATTTGATCAAGGCGAAGTGAGAGAAAGAAATGGCTGATCAAAAGCCATCGGATGATCCACGCGAAGAATTCCTGAAAAAGTTTGAAAAGCTACAACAACTTTCGACAAAAATTTTACATCAAGCCCAATACAGTCCTAGAGTTAAAAAGGAGGAGATTTTTCTGACACAAAATCCTTTTCCTTTGGTTGCTTTTCTGTTCGCGAAAGCCCAGGATAAAAGATCGAGATCGTTTTCTTTATTATTGAAAAATGATTTTTATCAAGACGCCGAAGCGATCGCGCGGATGATGGCCGAAGCCTATTTTCATTTACGATATATTCTTATGGATAAAAAAGAACATGCTGTGATGTGGCTCCATTATTATAATATTGAAGCACTGAAGGAACTGGAGAAGAGAAAGGAAAAAGTCCAAACCGATGAAACTACCGCTCTTTATAAAAAGGTAAAATTTTTCGGCAAGGATTACCTTCGAAAAAACAAACTCGAAGTTTTCCAAAACTCGTCAAAACCTTCTTGGAAATGGTTTCGCGAAAACTGGCACCCTGAAAAAAACCTCTCCGATTTAATTAAAAAATTGACCGACAATCCTGACCCTAGCAAATTTATGGATAACAGTATTTACAATTTCTTTTATTCATCCGTAAGCCAGTGGATCCACTCAAGCCCTTTTTGTATGATCAATTTCATCGATGATAACGATGTGCCAATAATAAACTTTTTTAAAAATTCTCAAATCGAATTGGCAATGATCGTTGCTTATCTATCGCTTTCATATTCTCTACACATATTGGCAACCGAGCTTGAATATGCCGAGTCGGAACTTGTCCTAAAACTCGTACAAGAACTGAATCTGATTTTTTAAACTGAAGCCCTGAGTATACGTGTTCGTACAACAGTAGATTACTTCCACCTTCGACAAAACCACGGTGAGCATGTCAATCGATACACCTGCGGCGCTACTCGAAATGATGTGGATACGCACTCATCGGCACCGGTTGTAAGCCCCCTACTCCCCTACGTCCTCTTCATTTTTCTCCTTTGCCTTGATGCCGAACATGAGTTCGACCATCTGGGCGGGTCCGGGTTTATCCGTATTAAGAAAACGCACCGACGAGCCTCGCGGCGTGCGGCCGGAAAGTCTCAAAATAATGCGGCAAAGGGAATGACGACGCGGGGGCTGTCGTAGCCCGGCTGGCCGTCGCGCGCCTGGAACACGTGCAGGCGCATCTGCTGCGGCTCGAACACCACCGTGTGCAGCGTGATCCACGGACCGATGATGAACGAGGGCGTGAAGCCCACGTCGGCCATTGCGTTGAGCGCTTCCATGACCTCGACGTTGTCGTCCTTGGCGGCCGCGTGCAGCGCGCGCTTCATGCCCATGTACTGCCCCGAACTGTACAGCAGCGGAATCGAGCGTTCGCGTTTTAGGTAGTGGTTGGCGTTCAGCAGCGTGTCGGTGCGCGACAGGCGCTGATCGACCAGCGGGTTGCGCGCGACGGTCAGGTTGTCGCTCGGGCGGCGATGTGTGGCGCGGCCGTCGGCGTGCGCGCCGTCGCCGTTGTATTCGAGCACGCCGGCTACCTCGTCGTCGGCGCGGCCGGTCGCCGGGAACGCCAGATGATACAGGTACTGGCCCATTTGCGGCATTGCGTCGAGCATCGCGTCGGCGTCGGCGGGCACGCTGGTCGGTCCCATCTTTTCCAGCACGCGGCGCAGGGCGAGCGTGCCGGGCACCAGGCCGTCGTCGGCGTTCGCTTTGTACTGGTTGAGCGACACGTGAATCACCGCGCAGGCGCCGTGCTCGTTGATGCCGCTGATGCAGCCGATGTCGCCGACGAAGGTCACGTTGATCCAGCGCGGCGCGTCGTCGGGCGCATAGGCGACGATCAACTGGTGGTCCATGATCGAGTTGACCGGGTCGGTCATCCAATCGAAATTGCGCGCCAGCAGCGTCGAGCCGTCCGTGCGGTTCTTGCCCCACACGCTCAGGCTCGAACAGGCGAACGAGCCGATCAGCCAGTCGCCCATGGTGTTCATCAGTTGCAGGTCGGCCAGCGTCACCTCGTGCGGCTGGCGGCCCGGCAGCGTCACCAGGAGCTGCTCCGCCCCCAGGGCGTCGCGCAGGCCCGCGAGCATCCCGGTCAGTTCGTCGCCGTATTCGCCCCAATCAAAGCGCGGCTGCAAGGCGAGCAGCGCGTCGTAATCCTGCTTGAACTCGCTGAGCACGAACGCGCCGTAGATGTTGAGCATGTTCATGATCTCCGGCGCGAGCAGATAGCCGTGGTTGTAGCCCATCTGCCGGTGCGAGCCGCGCAGCTTGAGCACCCGCGCGCCGCCGAGCCAGGTGAGCGTCGCCGTGCCGTCGGGCGAAACGATCGTCTTGTTCGCCGTGATCGGCAACGCCGCCGGTGGATGAAATTTGCTCCCGCATGCCGCCGTGGTCAAAGTCAGTAAGAATAGAATCAGCAACGCGCGCAGGGGTTTCATGAAAATCTCCATCATCCGAATCGCTTTCTAAGCACGCTGTGCCGGTGGGTGAACAGGATGTTCACAAAGGCGCGCAGCAGCGGGCGCAGCGGCGCGAGGCGCGGGGCGAAGGTCAGGCGGTCGCGCAGGCGGCAGCGGCCGGGATCGAGCGCTTCGAGCGTGCGCTCGTGCCGCCAGAAACGGTTGGTCCAACTGAAGGACTCTTCGACGAAGCCCTCGCCGGGGCGCACCTCTTTGAGGATCAAACTGTGCAAATCGACCGGCAGCAAGCCGAACAGCAGCAGCCGACTGCGGAAGAGCACCTCGCCGGTCGGCGCTTCATTCAGATTGTAATCGTTCAGGCGGCGCGGCCAGGTCATGCGCAGCAGCGGGCGCAGTTCGGCGTTGACGCCGCGCATCGTCGACACGGTTGTCCACAACGCCTCGCGCGAGATGTTCAAGTCGGATTGAAAACTCAGTTCGATCATACGTTGAATCGTACGTGCATGATTTCCCCGTCGCTGAGCACGTAGTTTTTGCCTTCCACCTGCAGCTTGCCGGCGTCGCGGCACGCCTTGAGCGAGCCCAGGTCGATCAGCGTCCGGTAGGGGACGATCTCGGCGCGGATGAAGCCGCGTTCGAGGTCGGAGTGGATCGACCCGGCGGCCTTTTGTGCGGTGGTGCCGGCGGGCACGGGCCAGGCGTGGCAGTCGTCGTCGCCGACGGTGAAGAAGCTGATCAGATGCAACTGCGCGAACGCCGCGCGGGCGATGCGGTGCGCAGCCGGCTCGCCCAACCCCATTTCGGCGGCGAAGGCGTCCTGCTCGTCGGGCGGCAGCGTGGCGACCTCGGCGGCGACGGTCAGGCACACGGGAATCGCCTGGCGGCCCCACAGCATCGCGGGCGCGGGCAGCGGCGCGTTGTCGGGCGGCGTGTTTTCGTCGAGGTTGATCACCAGCAGTTGCGGCGTGAGCGTGACGAGGTTCAGGCCGGTCAAGCCGGCGCGGTCGTGCTCGTCGAGTTCGGCGCTCCACAGCGGCTGTTCGTTTTCGAGCAGCTCTTTGGCCTTGAGCACGGCGTGTTTGCGCGTCGCGTCCATCGGCTGCACGTGTTCGCGTTCGAGCAACCGCTCGAGGGCGAACAGGTCGGCGAAGATCATCTCGCCGTCGAGCTTGGCCAGGTCGCGCGGCACGTCGGGCTCGTCGGCGGCGGCGGGCGTCATACAGGCGCGCACCACGTGGATGAACAGACTCGATCCCTTGATCAGATCGAGGTAACGCTCCATTTCGCTGCGGCGCTTGCCTTCGCCGGCGCCGGGCCAGGCGGCTTCGCGCGCGCGAATTTCCGCGTAGGTCGTTTTCTTCGGACGATAAATCTCGACCAGCTTGTCCAGCCGCGGATCGGGCACCTTGACCGTGGCGATCTGCGCCTTGCCCGCATCCTGACCGGTCAACGCGGCCAGCAGCGTCGATTTGCCGCACCCGGCCAACCCGATGACGGTGACGTCCATAACCAGCTCCTTCGTTTCAGAGGCACGAGCAAGATACCGCGCCCGTCGCCGCTGTCAAGGATCGGAGTGATTGTGGAAGGTCGACTACAACTGCGCCAGCTTGCGCTCCCAGTCGGCGACGCGTTCGGCGGTGAGGTCCTCGGCGCGCAGGGCGTCGGCGCGCTCGGCGGCGATGGTGTTGCCGTTCAATTCGATTTCGATAAAGCCGTCGCGCAGCAACCGGGCGGCGACATCCTCGCGATCGCCGGTGGTCAGGTGCTCTTTCACGCCGAGGTTGGTGATGCCGATCACGCGGCCGACCTGATCGAAGCGGCGATGGCCCAGCGCAAACGGGCCGGTGTCGACCGCGCCGGGCGCCAGTTGCGCCTCGCTGGGACGCTTGGCGAGCTTGCATTCCGGGCGCTCGTTTTCATCCTTGAGCGACAGTTTGACCTGCGCGAGTTTGCCCATGCGCGTGCGATGCAGCGACAGTTCGTAGAGCGCCCTTTGCTGCCGCCAGGCCAGGATGTCGCGCCCGTGTTCGTGTTGCACGGTCGCGTTGAGCCGTTCGGCCAGCTCGCGCACCTGACGATCGGCCCGCAGCACGGTCAGGTAATTGCGAACGAACAGACCCAGGGCCGTCAAAAGCAGCGCGGTGGCCGCAATCCACCCGGTCAGTTGCATGCGTGATTCCCTCCGTTCCGGAATGTCCGCTGAGTGCAATACATCAATGGTAGAGTTCGATTATAAGCGCAAAGTTCAATTTGGCGAGCGGGTTTGCGACATGCCGCCGGTTGGGCAAGGCGGCGAGGATTCGGCCGGCGGTGAGGCCGGTTCGGCGTGGAAGGGCCGCGGTCGCCGCGCCGATTTCGCAGTCAATTTGATGGGTTACAAAAAAACGTCGTCATCGAATTGACAAACGGCCGGTGAGTGGATGTTTTTAACGACAAGCCATCAGGGGCCACATAGCCTGTGGCCGTTTCGATTGTGGGACATAAAAATAAGAGGGAGATAGAAAATGAAAATAAACCTGACCAACAAATCGGTTTTAATGACCTTGCTTCTCGTGTTCGCTCTCGCTTCATCGCTGACGCTGGTTGCGTGCGGCGATGACGATGACGACGACGATAACGACGATTTGGCCGACGACGATGACGATATCGCGGATGATGACGACGATGACGACGCCATCGATGACGACGACGATACCGGCGACGATGACGACGACACGATCGAAGAGGCCGACATTCGCGCGCTGCATCTGTCGCCTGATGCCGGCGTAGTGGATATCTACGTCGACAATTCGCTGCTGTTCGTCGAAGGACTCGACTTCACCGAAGGCACCACCTACGGCACGGTGGCGGCCGGCGACTACGTGCTCAACATTCTGCCGACCGGCGGCGACCCGGCCACCGACAGCGTTTTCGACATTCCGGTCACTCTGGAGGCCGCGAGGGACTATTCGGCGGTCGTCTATGGCGGATTGCCGGTCAAGGGCTCGGGTTTGAGCGCCTTCCTGATCGTCGATGACACCACCGATCTGGCCGCCGGCAGCTTCCGGTTGTTTGTCGGCCATACGGCCGACGGCGTCGGCGAAGTGGACATCTGGAACATTCCGGAAATGGGCGATCCGACGCTGATTCTCGAGGATGTCGACTACGGCGACTACGCGTTCCTGGATCTGCCGGCCGCCGCATACACCCTGGGCTTTGACTCCGACAACGATGAATTGCCCAACTACATCTTCGAGATTCCGGAGTTGGCCGCCGACGCGCAATACAACGTCTTTGCCGTGCTGGACGGAATGGACTTGTTCCTGATTGCGCAGCTGCCGGACGGCTCCACGGTCCAGATCGATCCGTCGCCGATTTTCTAAAGTCGGTAACGCAACTTTCTCAACCAAGCGCCCGCTTCCGGCGGGCGCTTTCATTTGCCGAAGCCGAGAACCGGATGTCCGCGTTGATGCGGGCATCCGGTTTTTCGTCGCGCGATGATTTTCCCGCCGCATTGGTGTATAACAAAGCGGAAACCGACAATGGAATCGTGTGTAAAACCCTGACGGGGAGCGGGGAACGCCCTGATGAGCGAACGCGATCGGCCTTTGTACATCGTGCCGGCCTACAACGAAGGCGCGAACATCGCCGTGGTGATCGCCGACCTGCTGACCGTGGCGGCGCCGGAGGAAATTCTGGTCGTCAGCGACGGCAGCACCGACGACACCGCCGCGGTCGTGCGCCGCACGCCGGTTGCGTTTCTCGAACTGCCCTTCAACAACGGCGTGGCCACGGTGCTCAAGGCGGGCTTCGGCTATGCGCTGCGCCATCGGTTTCCCTATGCCGTGCAGTTCGACGGCGACGGGCAGCACATCGCCGCCGAGGCGGAAAAAATCCTCGCCCCGGTGCGCGCGGGACAATGCGACATCGCCGTGGGCTATCGCTTCGGCAAGAGCCGCATCGTGTCGTCCAAGGCGCGCGTGGTGGGGCGGATGCTCATCAGCGGTTTTCTGATTCTGCTGACCGGCCAATACCACGCCGATCCGACCAGCGGTTTTCGCGCCTATTCGCGCCGGGCGATCGAGCGTTTCGCGCATGACTTTCCCGACGAGTTCCCCGAGGTCGAATCGATCGTGCTGGCGAAGAAATTCGGCCTGCGTCTGCACGGCGAGCCGGTGACGATGCGGCCGCGGCGGGGCGGCAAATCGTCGATCAAATTTTTCGGATCGATCTACTACATGATCAAGGTGACGCTCGCGTCGCTGATCATGATGCTGCGCCGGTACTGACCGGCCGGGAGCGAAGGCGATGGAGCATGCGGCGAATCTGACCGAATTGCTGGTGCGGCAGAAGATCATCGCGGCGGTCTTCATCGTGCTGATCTTCCTGCTGACGATCGAGTTCATCCGCCGGCGCGCGCTCAAGGAACGCTACGCGCTGTTGTGGCTGGCGGCGAGCGTCGTGCTCATTCCGCTGGTGCTGTGGTACGAACTGCTGCTGAAAATCAGCAAGGTGCTGGGCATCGCCTATCCGCCGGCGACGATTCTGCTGACGGCGATCGTCTTCATCATTCTCATTTTGTTCCACTTCTCGGTGGCGCTGTCCAAAACGCGCCGCCACGAGGAAAAGCTGTTGTTGCGCATCGCCGAACAGGACGAACGCC
>DAINPV010000002.1:0-47026 GCA_036743315.1 bacterium
CTTTTCCAAGGGGCGCGATCACGGTTACGCCGGGCGCATCTTCAACCAGGCGGTGCTCATCCGCGATTCGCTGGAAGTCAGCCCCGACGGCACGGAAATTTTCGGCAT
The DNA here is from genome assembly GCA_036743315.1 of bacterium. Lineage (GTDB taxonomy): Bacteria > Lernaellota > Lernaellaia > Lernaellales > Lernaellaceae > CALBTQ01. Next base: position 109 of record DAINPV010000002.1, read on the forward strand.
TTGCTTCACGCCGCAGGACGGCAACAGTTTGATGACCTCCATCGCCACCGTGCTCTGGTTTCTGGATCCGAAAACCTACAAAAAGCGCTTGCAGCCGTTCTTCAAATACCTGGAACGGTTCCACGTCATTTACAACTGATTGGCGACGACGATCCGGGGGCGTTTCGCACGCAAAGGCGAGACGCCCTTTTTGTTTGGTGTGACAAGCCGCCGTGGTCCATGTATATTAGGCGAAATTACCCAGGGGCGGATATGCGGTGCGCGTGTTGCCGGCGAACGATTCAACCGACCGTTCATACCCAAAGCGCGGTGCGGGTGGACGGTTATCGTCTGCATACAGGCAAAGTGAAGCTGGTGGAAAATAGCACCGGCCACAACAAAGACCGCGCCGTGTATCTGCAACTGTACGATGCGCTGGATGGATATGTCTGTGTCGATTGCTTCGCCAAGCAAAACGTCAATAAGCTATGGTTGCACGGTTTCCCGACCAACGAAGAGCTCGAAGCGCTCCGTCCCTGATCTGCCCCGGCGCCTGCAGGCGTTCTATGCGGCGTCCTTCGCGCACTTCGGACCGTTGGAATGGTGGCCGGGCGAAACGCATTTCGAGATCTGCGTAGGCGCGATCCTGACGCAAAACACGGCCTGGACCAACGTCGAAAAGGCGATCGCCAATCTCAAACGCGAGCGCATGCTCACGGTGCGCGGCATGGAAAGCGCCGGGCGCGAGCGGTTGGCCGAGGCGATCCGGCCGGCGGGCTATTACAATCAAAAGTCGGAAAAGCTGCTCAACTTCTGTCGGCACATTCGCGCGGCGCACGGGGGCAGTTTGTCGCGCCTGCTGGCGCAGCCGTTGCCCGCGTTGCGCGCCGAACTGCTGGCGCTCAAGGGCGTCGGACCGGAGACGGCCGATTCGATGATTCTTTACGCCGCCGCTCAACCGATCTTCGTGGTCGACGCCTACACGCGACGCATTTTTTCGCGCATGGGGCTGGTCGCCGCGGACGTCGGCTACGACGAACTGCAGGACTTTTTTCATCGCCATGTGCCGCCGGACACGGAGCACTACGGGGAGTTCCACGCTCAGATTGTGTATGTCGGCAAGGAATTTTGCCGTAAAGCCAAGCCGCGCTGCGAGGCGTGCCCGGTGCGGTTGACCTAGGAGAAAACCATGAAACGCGAAATGATGTTGTTCGACCGGCCGGGGCGCGAGAACACGGCGGCATGTGTGCGGATCGTCGCCGGGCTGATCGACGAGGGGTACCATCATGTGGTTGTCGCCTCGACGAGCGGCGCGACGGCGCAGCAATTTGCCGAGGCGATGCCCGCGACGGCGAAAATGGTCGTTGTGACGCATTCGGCCGGCTTCAAGGAAGCCAACCAGCAGGAATTCGACAATGTGCTGCGCATGGCGCTGCAGGCCAAGGGCGTTCCGGTGTTGACTGCGACGATTCTCACCCATTCGCTGGAAACCGCGTTCGCCAAGGAATTCGGCGGCAGCCTGCCCACGCTGGTTATCGCCAACACGCTGCGCCGCTTCGGGCAGGGCGCGAAGGTCGCCTGCGAAATCGTGATGGAAGCGATCGACGCCGGCTTGCTGCCCGAGGGCGAACCGGTGGTGGCCGTCGCCGGCAGCGGGCACGGGGCCGACACGGTTTGCGTGATCCGCGGCGCGGCGAGCAAGCGCTTTCTCGATCTGCAGGTGATGTGGATCGCGGCCAAACCGCTGTCCTGGTGAGCTTTGTTGACACCGTGCCGGCCCGCCGTTAACGTACGGGCGCCTTTTATCACCGCAAGGAACCGATCCGGATGAAGCTGGCATTGATCCATCCGCCCGAACCGATGCTCTCGATCGCCACCGAGGTGTGTCAGCATCCGATCAACCTCGCGTCGCTGGCGGCCTTCGTGCGTGATCGTCTCGGCGCGACGGTGGAAATCTGGGACTACGGCGTGCTGGGTCGACCCGAGGCGCACCTGCGGGAAAATCTGGCGCGGTTTCAGCCTGACGCCGTCGGCTTCACGGCGATGACGCCGCTGATCAAAACCGCCGCGCGCCTGGCGGGTGTCGTCAAGGAGGTCGATCGCGACATCGTGACGATCGTCGGCGGCCCGCATGTGTCGGCGCTGCCCGCGCGTACGCTGGCCGAATTTCCGACCTTCGATCTGGGCGTGGTTGGCGAGGGGGAGTCGACACTCGCCGACATCTGCGCGGCGATCCAGCGCGGCGAGCGGACGTTGCGCGGCATTCCCGGCACGGTGTATCGCGCGAACGGCGCGCCGGCGCTCGGTCCGGAACGGCCGATGATCATGAACCTCGACGAACTGCCGTTTCCCGCGCGCGATCTGATCGACTTCTCGTTGTACACCGGCAGTTCGAGCCCCGGGCTGTCGTCCAAACTGCGCAACATCACTGAGCTGTTCACCAGCCGCGGCTGCCCGGTGCGCTGTTTCTTCTGCGGTTCGCACGTCACGCACCGCAACAAGGTGCGCTTTCGCTCGGCGCGGCACGTGCTCGACGAAGTGCGCGAATGTGTGCAGACCTACGGCGTCGACCACTTCACCATCGACGACGACACCTTCACCTACGGCCGCGAGCGTCTGATCGAAATCTGCCGCGGCCTGCGCGAACTGGGCGTGTCATGGGATTGCGACAGCCGCGTGTCCAACGTCGACGAGGATCTGCTGCGCATGATGGCCGACGCCGGTTGCGTGAAGATCGCCTTCGGCGTGGAAAGCGGCAGCCCGCGCATGCTGGAGATGATCCGCAAGCGCATCACCCTCGAACAGATCGAAGCCGCGTTCGCCGCCGCGCACAAGGCGCGCATTCTGTCGAGCGCGTTCATCATGATCGGCGCGCATCCTTCGGAAACTTACGAAGAGGTCGAGCAGACCTTCCGCCTGATGCTGCGCATCAAACCCGACTTTGTGATGGTCTACGTCGCCGTGCCGTACCCCGGCACAGGTCTGTACGACATGCTCGGCGTAGAGGGGTTGATCGAGCGCGAGGATTGGGACGAGTTCGACATCGTGCGCGGCGAACCGGTGTGGCGCACGCATCATTTCCAACCCGCGGACATGATCCGCCTGCAGCGGGCGATGTACCGGCGCATTTATTTACGGCCGGGATTCATCGTGCGCAAGCTGCGCCTGCTGCGCAGCGTGGACGACCTGCGTTATTTTTCCGACGCGTTTCTTAAATTCGTGAAATACATTTTCGGCAAGCGGCGCGAGGAATTGAATCCGTAACGTTACAAGCAGCCGCAGCCGCCGTCGCTGATGGTCGTCGAGTGCGCGGCGACCGGCGTGTCGGCGTCGTCGTCGAGCGTGTCGTCGTCATCGTCGTCGAGCGTATCGTCGTCTTCGACGTCATCGTCGAGCGAGTCGTCGTCGGTATCGTCGTCGCTGTCGTCGTCGAGCGTGTCGTCGTCTTCGGCGTCGTCATCGATGGTCTGGGCGAAGATCAATCCCGCCGCCGACAGCAGAATTACGACCATCAGACCCAAAAAAGAAAACGTTTTCATGCGCCTCTCGCGGTATTCCTGGCTCACTTGATTTTCCATCATTCTTGGTCGCTGTCAAATATGTCCGGCAACTTGTTCCCGATCGGTCGGCATGCTAAAAGTGATCATTCAACGACCACCATGGATGCCAAGCATGACCAAACAAACTCCGCCGCTTGATGAAGCGAAAAAATCGGTCGAGGAACTGAACGAGAAGGTCGTCAAACTCGATCGGAAGTTGTTCAATTTTTTCACCCTGCTGCAAGCCGGCAAAGCGTTCGACAACATCCTCGAAGCGCAAAAACTTTACAACGTGTTCACCAGCATCGTGCAGGAACGCTTCGGTCTGGAGGCGTTCGCGCTGTTCATTCGCGATCCGCAGGAAAACGTGTTTCAACTCGTGCGTGGTTTCGGGCTGGACGAAGCGATGCCGGTCGATTATTCGTTCCCCTGCCAGGAAGGATTGCTGTGGCAGGCGATACTGCAGGACAAGCCGTTTTCCATTATCGACAGCCGTGGCGAACCGCGCTTCCGCATACCGCATGAATCGTTCCGCTTCGATTTCCTGCGCAGCCGGTTGTTCGTGCCGTTGCTGCATCAGCGCGATGTCATCGGCCTGCTGTCGGTCGGCGGTAAAATGGACGGGCGCGAGTTCACCGACGACGAACTGGAGTTCATCAACATCCTGGCCGAGCAGGCGGCGGTGAGCATCAACACCACGATGCTCTATGAAAAGAACGAACGCGACCGCAAGGAATTGGACAAGACGGTCAAGAGTTTATCGATTCTGCATGACATCGGCCGCGCGCTGATTCACATTCAGGACCTGAAAAATCTGCTGCAATTCATTTTGGGCCAGGCGATCGAAACCACCGAGGCGCAAAAAGGTTCGCTCATGTTGTGGGATCAGTCCATCGGGCGGCTGGTGGTGCGTGTGGTCAAGGGTTTGCCCGACCTGAAGGTCGAAGAGGCGATCAACAACGGCGAGATGGAATGCTCGACCTTCGCGCCCGGCGAGGGCATCGCCGGCAAGGTTTTCCAGAGCATGGAGCCGATGATCGTCAACTCGACCGAACAGAACGACACTTACGCCGAGCGCGAACTGTCGAACGTGAACTCGATCCTGTGCATTCCGCTGATCGCTTCGGACGAGGCGATCGGCGTCATCAACATCACCAACAAAATCGGCGGGCAGGGCTTTACCTACGAGGATCTGGAATTGCTCAGCGCGCTGGGCAATCAGGCGGCGGTGGCGATCAACAACGCGACGCTGTACGAAATGGCGATCACCGACGAACTGACCAAGATCTTCATCCGCCGCTACTTCAACATCAAACTCGACGGCGAAGTGAAGCGTGTGCGCCGTTACGGCGGCCAATTGTCGCTGGCCATTTGCGATCTGGATCACTTTAAAAGCGTCAACGACACCTACGGGCACCAGGCCGGCGACGTCGTGCTTTACACCGTCGCCCAGTTGATCAAAAACAACTGCCGCGAGATCGACGTGGCGGCGCGCTACGGCGGCGAAGAATTCGCGGTCATCATGCCGGAAACGGGCATCGACGGCGCGAAAATCCTGGCCGAGCGCATCCGCTCCGCGGTGGCCGGCGCGAAAATCGAAGAAGTGCCGCGTCAACTGACCATCAGCATCGGCCTTGCTGCGCTCCCGGGCGACGCCGACGATGTCAAATCCCTGATCGCCGCCGCCGACGCCGCGTTGTACGGGGCGAAAAAGGGCGGACGCAATCAGGTGATGGCCTACTCCAAGGAGATCGTCAAGCCGCCCGAACCAGGTGAATGATGAGTTACTTGGCGAGTTGAATCTGCACCAGCCCCAGCGCATCGGCCGCCAACAGACGCCGTTGGAAATGATCGTAATGCAGCGAGTGCAGACGCGGTCCCACGCGGTGGACGGCGGCTGTCCCCAGATCGGCGCGGCGCAAGGTGGTGATGACGCCGGTAAAATAATTCCCAACATATAACAATTCGTCGCGCTCGTCGAAGGCGATGTCGCGGATGCCCGGTCCGAGCCACCGGCTGCGCATAAGGCGTCGCTTGGCGAGCGAATATTCCCACAACATGCCGCTGTAACGCCCGAGAATGTACAACGTGTCGCCGCTGGGCGAAGCCGCCAATTGCAGGTGAAAATCCGGCAGCCATTGGCGGTAAAGCAGTTGGCTGAGATCGTGCCGGTAAAACAAGAGGCGTCCGCCGTAGGTGGAAATAATGAACAATTGTTCGTGCGGGAGGGACGCGAAATCGGTAATGAACCGATCGATGAAGATCATTTCCTTTTTCCGGAAATACAAATCGTACATGAAGATGTTGCGGCTGTTGGCGGCGGACATGAACACGAATTGATGCTCGGGCTGGAATTGCACCTGATCGACCCTGGTCAAGCGCGTGTAGGCGACAGTGGCTGCCAGATGCAGCGATTCGTGATCAAGGATCCGCAACGAGCCGTTTGACCAATCGCCGACGTACAATTGTTTGTTGCGGCAATTGACGGCGATCGTCTCGCCGAGCGGTCCGGTTTGCGCCGTCGTCACCTGTTCGTTGGCCAGGCGGATCAAGCCGTTCGGACCGCCGCGGGCGCCGATCAACAACCGACCGTAACAGTCCGGTTGCCCGAAGCGCACGTCGCGCCCGATGGTGGCGAATAGCGGATTTTGGCGGTCGTTGGCGTCGTACACCAACGAAACGTCCGGCTGGGCGGTCACGCGCGCTTTTTCACCCCAGGGCTGCCCGAGGTGAAAAGGGAAAACGATCGCGACGATCGCCAGCGCCGCGAGCCACAGCGCCCAGCGCGCTCCGCCGGGCGTCAGGTCCGGCCGACGAGCGGTCAGCCGCCACAAACCGCCGGCAAGCGCGGGCAAAAGCAACAAGACCGGCGCCCAGACCCACAGGCCCAACGCAAACAGCGCCAGCGGCGCGGTGAACGCCAACGACCGTTTGTCTTTTCGCCACCGATCGAGAAAGAAAATCGCCGCCGCCAGCGCCAGCGCCGCCGGGCCGCGCCAGGGCGCGAGCATGACCAGGTAAAGCAGCAACGCCAACCATCCCAACGCGGCGACCGTTGCCGCCAGGTGATCGATCACGCGCGCCGCGCGGAGCCGCCATCGGTAGCGCCGTAAAAGGAACCGCACAAACCACGCCGCGACCAGGAATACGAACAGGCCACGCGCCAGGAAAAGGAAATTTAAAGAATTGACGAGCCAGCAGGTCAGCAGGCAACCGAGCCCCACGGGAATGCCCATGACGATACGCCACCAAAGCGGTTGCCGGAGGTTATCGGAGTGCGTTGTTAGCGGCTGATTCATTGTCGGCACGCTAGCCCAAGGCCGTCGGCGGTGTCAATCAAAGCGGGCGACGACCGAACACGGGCAGGGGCTGGACCTCGACGGGCAGGGGCGTATCGCTGGCGATCGCAATGTCGTCGGCCGTTTCGAAGCGGCGGTCGGGCCCTGAACTGCGCAGAAGGAAGCCAGCGGGCGCGTCCAACCGGTATTGATAGCGGCAGCCCCAACCGTCGTTGCGGGGAATCGTTTTGAATTGTGCGGTCTCGTTGCTGTCCTGATAGGGAATCGTCAGTCCCTGCCATGCGCCGGAATCCTGCAACTGCTGGGTCAGGCAGGTCCACTCGCAGTTCGGCAGTTCGCGGCCCAGGGCGCGAAAACGTTCCATCGCACGCGCCGTTTCAACCAGAACGTTCTCGGCGACGACCCGCCGCACCTGTGTGTTGTAGCTCCCGGCTTTCCAGGCAAGCCCGCCGGCGACGAGCATCGCCAGCGTCAATGCCGCGAGCAATAGACAAGGCAGCCAGCGGCGGTACGCATTCCAACTCAACGTGAAGGCGGCCAGCAGCCACAACACGCCGATCAGCAGTACGGCGCTTTCGTTGTAATCAGAAACCACGGCGACGACCAACAGCCAGCCGCCCATGATCGCCAGGATCAACAGGGACAGCAGTATGCGTCGCAGGGAGGACATCTACTTCTTGAAGCGGGCCAACACGTTGGCGATTAGGCTTCCCTTTTCCTTCTTCTTTGCCTTTTGCGCCATCTTCTTCAGGAAGTGGTCGCCTTTGTCGATGCAACAGTTTTTATATTTCTCACCGCTGCCGCAGGGGCAGGGATCGTTGCGGCCCACCGACATCACTTCGCGGGGACCGGTGACGACGCTTTTACGAAAAGCCATGCGCGGACTGACTCGGGTTGTACGATAACGCATCGCGATCTTACCTCCATTTCAACCGAGGCAAGATTGGCAGAAGCCGCGACGATCCGCAAGAGCGAATCAATACTTGGCGTACATGCCCCTCTGATGGAGATGTTCGCGTACGTAGTCGATCAACGTCCCGATGTACTCGGGCAGGTGCGGGCAACGAATATGGCTATCGTTCAGAAACTCCAGCGTGTTCCTGCAATCGTAGACGGTGTAGTGATCGACGTAAGGCAGCACCTCTTCCGGAATGCGCATCAAGTCGGCGATCCCCGGCGTTTTGGTTGCCAGTTGCACCAGCGGCATCGGAACCACGCCACGCGTCTGGCCCATGCCGAACACCTGGTAGATCTTGTCGTAGAATTCGCGCGCCGTCAGCGGATCGGGGTCGCAAAGCGCGAAGGTCTTGCCCAGCGCCGCCGTCTTCGCCGTAATGTGCATCGTCGCATCGACCAGGTAATCGACCGGCACCAGGTTGAAGTACGCGCCGCCCTGACCCAGGCTGGGGATACGCAAGCTGTGGAAATATTTAAGGTAGTCGCGTTTTTCCATGTCGGCTAAGAAGCGGATCAGGAAATACGGTCCGTCGAATTTATCGGTTTCGCCGGTTTGGCTGTCGCCGATGACGATGCTCGGGCGGATGATGACCGTCGGGATTTTTTCGCGCTGTTTGCGCACGAGCACTTCGGCTTCGAACTTGGTCGATTCATAGTGATTCTTGTGTCCTTGGCCGTAGTCGAGGTCTTCCTCGGTGATTAGGCCGGTGCGCAGGCCGGATACGTAACAGGTGGAAAAGTAAACGAGCTTGTCGAGCTTTTTGCACTGCTCGCACAGCTCGAGTACGCGCCGGGTGCCTTCCACATTAATTTCCCAGGCGATTTTCTCGGCAACGGCCAGATCATAAACGGCGGCCAGGTGCCAGAAATCGGTGACTTCGGCGCGAACCTTGGCCAGCGTGCGATCTTCCAAGCCCAGGTTGAGCAGCGTCAGGTCACCGGCGACCAGTTCGATTTTATCCTTGATTCGTGGATCGAAGGGCTGGAGATCGTCGAGTTCACGCTCCGCCTTTTCGCGGAACTTTTCCTGAATGAGCACGTAGTATTTGTCATAGGTTTTTTCCGCGGCGAATTTGCGGAAGAAATGCCGGCCGAGGAAACCGGGAAATCCTGTGAAAAACAAGGTCTTTACTGCTTTTTTGTCACTGGCCGCCTTGTTAACTTTCGGTTGGGGCGCGGCCTTTTTGATCGGTGTCTTTTTTACCGCGGCCGGTTTGGTCGCGGCTTTTTTTACCGGCGCCCTTTTCACCGCCATCGGTTGGGGAGCCGCTTTTTTCACCGGCGCTTTTTTCACTGCGACCGGTTTGACTGCGGCTTTTACGGCCGACGCTCTCTTGGCCGGCTTCGGTTTGGGGGCGGTTTTAGGCTTCGTGGTTTTTTTCACCTGGATTTTCTTTCCTTTTTTCGCTGCCGATGCTTTGGTTTGTTTCGCGGCCATGATCGATCCTTCCGTTTTATTTCAATTTTTGGAATGAAGTTGCTTCACTTTTCGCTGTAAGTGTCCGATAGGTGCGTTTAATGAACAATTGTAAGTATCCCATCGATTTCTCCGCTGTCAACCGGAATACAGCCGTGCGGGATGGCGTGAGGGGATAGACGAGCAATGGGAGGAGGGATGTTCGCTGTCAGAGTTAGAGGAGATGACCGTGGGACAGCGCCAAAAGAAGTACACTCTTCTGGTCGTTGATGACGACAACATCTATCGGGATATGATGTGCCGCGTTTTGTCGCGACATGGGTTTCATACCCTTTCCGCCCCCAATGGCCTGAAGTTGGCCGGATACCTGAGAATCAACAAACCCGATTTGATTTTACTGGACATCAGCATGAGTTGGATCGACGGTTACGAGCTGTGTCGTTTGATCCGGAAAATGCCTGATTTCATAAAAGTGCCGATCATTTTCGTGAGTGCGCTCACCTCGCCGGAAAACATCCGACGCGGTTATGAATGCGGCGGCGATGATTACCTGTGCAAACCTTTTAATATTGACACTTTGGTTGCACGGGTTAAACATCATCTGGGCATTGCGGAAGAAATCGTCAACGCATAACACGCGTCGGAGTCTGTCATCAACATTTATTTCGCCATTCTGCTGGGTCTCCTGCAAGGACTCACCGAGTTTTTACCGATCAGTTCGTCCGGTCATCTGGCGTTACTCAAGCATCTGTTTTCGTTGGACCTGGATGAAGCGCCGTTGCTGCTGGACACCATTTTACACCTGGGTACGCTGGTGGCTGTGTTCATCGTTTTCGCCGACGATTTACTGGCCATTGCGCGCGAAGGGTGGTTGACGTTGCGTGAACGCAATTGGCGCGATGCCTGGCGCGAACGTCCGCACGTGCGGATGATCGTGTGGATCGTCGTGGCCACGATTCCGGCGGTGATCGTCGGGTTCACTCTGGCTGATGCCTTCGAGAGGGCTTTTGCCGATATCCGCCTGATCGGCATCGCTTTGTTGGTCACCGCAACGTTGCTGCTGGCTTCCCGTTGGGCGCCGCCGGCGAAGGTCGACATGCGCAGCCTGGGGTGGGGGCGTTCGTTGATCGTCGGTCTGGCGCAGGCCGCGGCGATCACCCCGGGCATCAGCCGCTCGGGTTCGACGATCGTTGCGGGCCTGATGGCCGGCTTGGAACGGGAAACCGCCGCCCGGTTGAGTTTTCTAATCTCCATTCCCGCCATCCTGGGCGCGGTGCTGTTGCAGGCGGTGAAGATCGAGACAATCCCCGATGGGTTTTTTCTTGCCGCCGCTTGTGGTTTTGTCGCCTCGGTCATTTCGGGCTATTTCGCTCTGAAAGTGCTGCTGCGTTTCGTGCGGCGCGGGAGCCTGTACTGGTTCGGGTTTTATTGTATGATATTGGGCATTGTTGCCATTGTGGGATCATGAGGAGTACGTGATGAAAAAGTGTGCGTTGATTACCGGCATCACCGGCCAGGACGGTTCGTATCTGGCCGATTTTCTGTTGGAAAAGGGATACGCGGTGCATGGCATGGTGCGTCGGGCGAGCACCGAAACGTTCGATCGCATCGAGCATTTGCGCGATAAAATCACCATCCACCAGGGCGATTTACTCGATCAGCTCAGCCTGATTCGCCTGCTGGAAGAAGCACAGCCCGACGAATTGTACAACCTGGGCGCGATGAGTTTCGTGCCCACCAGTTGGAACCAGCCGGTGCTGACCGGCGAGTTCACTGCTTTGGGCGTCACGCGGCTGCTGGAAGCGGTGCGTTTGGTCAATCCGAAAACCCGCATCTATCAGGCCAGCTCCAGCGAAATGTTCGGCAAAGTGCGCGAGATTCCGCAAAAGGAAACGACGCCTTTTTATCCGCGCAGTCCCTACGGCGTGGCCAAGGTGTATGGGCATTTCATCACGGTCAACTACCGCGAGAGTTTCGGCCTGTGGGCCTGTTCGGGCATTTTGTTCAACCATGAATCCCCGCGTCGCGGCAAGGAGTTCGTCACCCGCAAGGTGACCGATACCGCTGCGCGCATCAAGTTGGGGTTGACCGACAAGCTGCACCTGGGCAACCTCGACGCGCGGCGTGATTGGGGCTATGCCGGCGACTACGTGCGGGCCATGTGGCTCATGTTGCAGCAAGACGAACCCGACGATTATGTCATCGCCACCGGTGAAGCCCATTCGGTGCGTGAATTGGTCGAAATCGCCTTCGACCGCGTCGGTTTGAACTGGCAGGATTACGTCATTTCGGAACAGGCGTTTTACCGGCCGGCGGAGGTCGATTTCCTGATCGGCGATTACAGCAAAGCCAAAGACAAGCTGGGGTGGGAACCGCGCGTCAGTTTCCAGGAATTGGTGGAAATGATGGTTGACGCCGATCTGGAATCCTGCAAGCGACTGATGGAGCACAACCTGCTGTGAAAATTCTGGTCACCGGCGCCTCCGGTTTCGTCGGTCGTCATTTGACAGATCATTTGCGCGCCCACGGCGATCAAGTCGTGGCCGCCTTCTTCCCTGCCGGACTTGAACCGGACGAGACCATCGAACATCGCGAACTTTTGGACATCCGTGAAGCCCAAGCCGTCGAACGCCTGCTGGCCGCTTATGACATCGACGCAGTGATTCACCTGGCCGCGCAGGCTTTTGTGCCGGAGGGGGAAATCAATCCGGCCGAAACCATGGCGATCAACATCGGCGGCACGGCCAATCTGCTGCGCGCCTTGACCCTGCACCGGCCGCGAGCGCGCCTGCTGCTGGTCAGTTCCGCTGAAGTCTATGGGAGCGCCCCACCGGAAAAGATGCCCTTTACCGAGGTCAGCCAGCCGCAACCGGCCAATTTTTACGCCCAATCGAAACTATTGACTGAACAGTTAGCTTTGTATCAGGCACGATTGCACGGACTGGATGTCATTGTTGCCCGGCCTTTTACTCACATCGGTCCCGGGCAAAGCCCGCGCTTTTCCATTTCCGGTTTTGCCCGTCAACTGGCGGAGATCAAGGCTGGAAGGCAACAACCGGTGTTGCGGGTGGGTAACTTGTCAGCCCGGCGTGACATCACCGATGTCCGCGATGTTGTGTCGGCCTACCGCTTGGCGTTGCGAAGCGTTTCCAGCGGGAGCATTTTTAACATCTGCACGGGAAAAGCTTTTATTATTGAAGAGTTAGTAAGGAAGTTAATCGGTATTGCCGCGATGGAAATCGACATCGAGATTGATCCGACGCGGTTGCGGCCGATCGATCTGCCGGTCTTGTACGGATCGGCGGACAAACTGTTGCGCGAAACGGGGTGGCGACCGCAGCGGCCCATTGAAGAAACCTTAAGGGATATCTATCGATATTGGGTAGTAAAATCATAGGAGTCAGAAAAGAATTACTATGTTTCTTATTTGTATTTGACGATATATTATAGCAGTGCAGAGGGAGAGTTGTACCGGATTACGAATTTCACCGACGATGCTCGGTGATAAATTCGAGGATGATGGCGTGGATTCGACCAACGAAAAAGATAAAAATATTGCTCAGGAAACTGAAGCGAAGCCGGTCGGCGACAAACCATCGACGGAAAACGAAACGCCCCTGTCTGCCAACCAAGAGCCGGTAACCGTACCGGATGGTCGGCTGTTGGTGGACGCTCCCGCCGAACTGTCCGATGCCAAGGGCGGTGAAGACGGCGCCAAAGCCGAAAAAAAGAAGGAAGGCATAGCCAAGGAAGAGGATGTTCCCGAAGAGGAGCAGCAATTAAAAATCAACCGCGCGGCGCAAGTGGCCGTTCAACGTTCGACCGACGACCTGCGCGCCATGCTTCGTGTGATTCCTCCCGTAGGCGACGGTACGCCCGTCAATGACGAACTGATCCGCAAGGCATTGGAGGAAAAGAAAGTCACCTTCGGCATCGATGAAGAAAAGATCCGGGAAGTTGTCGAGCAACAGATCTACGGCCAGACGGTAACGGTGGCCAACGGCGAGCAACCGGTCAACGGCGAAGACGCGCGGGTGATTTTCCATTACAACAAGCTGATCAAAAGGCAGGATCGCAGCCTGGACAACCTGGAACAAATCGATTGGAAAGAGTTGGGCAACATCATCAACACCGAGCCCGAAGTGCTGCTGTTGGAGAAGGTTCCACCCACCGAAGGCACGCCGGGCCGTACCGTGACCGACAAACCGATTCGGCAGACGCGCGGTAAGGATTTGCGCATTCGCAGCGGCAAAGGCGTACGAGCCGACTCGGACAATCTCAAATGGTACAGTGAAATCGCCGGTCATGTCATTTTCCGTAACGACCAGATCAGCGTCGAAAACATCATTGAACTCGAGGACGTCAGCGCCACGACCGGCAACGTGCACTTCAACGGCACGGTGGTGATCAAGGGTATTGTCGAGGACGGATATAGCGTCGATTGCACGGCCGATTTACGGATTGAAGGCAACGTCGGCGCCGCGCGCTTGAATGCCGGCGGCAACATTACGATCATCGGCGGCGTTTTCGGGAAAAACAAAGCGGTGGTGAATGCCGGCGAGTCGATCATCACGCGTTTCACCCAGGATGCCACAATCGTGGCAATGAAGGATATCATCATCGACGAATACTCGCGCAACAGCGATCTGAAAGCCGGCCGCGAAATTCACATGGTCAACGATAACACCAACCGCGGCAGCATCATGGGCGGAAGCGCCTCGGCGTTGGAATCGATTCACTGCAACAACATCGGCAGTGAAATGGAACTACGCACCAAAGTGGCTGTCGGCGTGGCCAAAGAGGATATGGACCGCATCGCCGAATTGGAGGCCAATCTCAAAAAACGTATACAAAACCTTGATAATATGCGAAAAAGCCTCTTTATTCTGCAACGCGAAAAAATGAATTCGCGAGGCAAGTTGATCGGACGAAAACAGGAATTGCACGAACGTTTTCTGGAAATGCTGACCAAGTTGCGCACAGTCGGCCATGAGGAACTGCGCGAATTGTTGGATTTGTATCTCAATTCCTATGTACAGAAAAAAAGCTATCTGCACATCCACAACCAATTGTTTGCCAATGTGGAAGTCAGTATTAAAAATGCGACCATGGATGTTCGTCGTCCTATCGAATATGCGACCCTGACGGAGTCGGACGGGGAAATCACGGTTATGCCGCTGCTGGATCGGAAAGAAGATGCTCAACAAAGTAAATAAGGACGATTTATTCGACCGAGTGGAAAATAACCGATCCTTGCGTGAGTTGGATCTCTCCAGCATGAACCTGGAGAACGTAAACTTTTCTTCTCGCGATCTTTCCGGCAGCGTGTTTCACCTTACGCAATTCATACAATGCGATTTCACCGGTGCGAATCTGCAGGAAACCGATCTGAGCCGGTCGATGTTCCTGCGGTGCAATCTCAGCGGCGCCAACTTGACCGGCGCCAAATGCGTGGGTGCGGTGTTTAAAGACAGTCAGTTATCCGAAGCCAACCTGACGCGCACCAACTTGCAGTTGGTCAACATGAGCGGAATCCACTCTGATAATGCACGATTTGTCGAGGCGATCCTCAACAACGCCTGCATCGACGGATCGAATTTCACCGAATCGGTCTTTAATAAGGCCAAGTTGAACTTTACCCTGATGCAAAATTGCAGCATGGCGAACACAAATTTTTCCGAGGCTGACTTGACTGCCGCCAATTGCGCTAACACCGACTTTACCGGAGCCAATTTTTCGCGTTCGTTGATGGTGGTGACCGATCTGCGTGAAACCATTCTGAAAGACTGCGTTTTTACGAAAGCACTCATGATCGGTACGGTGTTGGCCGGGGTTGACCGACAGAAGACAAAACTCGACGGCGCTACGACTGATGAGTTGATCTGGGTAGAGCCGAATGAATTAAAAGACAAGTAACTCAAGAAAGATAAATAAACTTTTTCGGCAACCGGTTCATTTCCCCAGCACTTGCGGGTCGATCAGGATGTTGTTCTTTTTTACGAACGCGTCCAGGTCTTCTTTGCGAATTTTGATCACGCCTTTGCCGCGAGTGTTGAACGCGGGCAATTCTTCTTTTTTGATCCACCTGCGAATCGTCTCGGGAGAAACGAGACAATAGGCAGCGGCTTCTTTTACCGATAAAATACGATCCGACATAATTTTCCTCTTTTCCCGGGTGAACCGGTGTTTTTCTCCCCCATGCCAATTAGTAAATCGGATTGCCGCCCATACACAATAAGGAAAATATTAATTTCATTGGACGCATACGCCCGCTTCGTGTCACAATTGGATAACTCGCAGGGATACAGGAGTTTATCACGTGGCGACGTCTCAATTGGCTCTCCATGGCGGAACGCCCGTTCGGAAAAATTTGCTGCCCTACGGTCACCAAAGCATCGACCGCACGGACATCGAGCATGTCACAAGTGTCCTGACCGGCGACTGGCTGACCCAGGGACCGACGATCGACGAATTCGAAGCCGCCTTCGCCGCAACAATCGGCCGCCGCTACGCCGTCGCCTTCGCCAACGGCACGGCCGCGCTCCATGGCGCCTGTTACGCGGCCGGATTGCGGCCCGGCGACGAAGCGATCGTCCCGGCGATGACCTTCGCCGCAACAGCCAATGCCGCCGCCTACCTGAGGGCTAAACCCGTTTTCGCCGATGTCGATCCGACGACCGGTTTGCTGATTCCCGCAACCCTTTTCGGCCTGACCTCATCGCGCACACGGGCGATTCTGCCGGTGCATTACGCCGGTTTTCCCGTGGCGATGACACCGGTCATGGAAGTAGCGGAGAAGATCGGCGCGGTGGTCATCGAAGACGCCTGTCACGCGCTGATCGCCACCGACCGGGGACGCATCGCCGGCACGTACGGTCACCTGGCCTGTTACAGTTTTCATCCGGTCAAGCCGATCACCACCGGCGAGGGCGGCATGGTCGTGACCGACGATAAAACCTATGCCGAGCGCTTGCGCATGTTCCGCACCCACGGCATTGTCAAGGAGCCGTCCTTCGCCGACGACGTGGGCGGGTGGTATTACGAAATGCGCGACCTGGGCTACAACTACCGCATGACCGACATACAGGCCGCGTTGGGCCTGGCGCAGTTGAAAAAACTCAAGGCTTTTCTGACCGCCCGCCGACGTCTGGCCGCTATCTATGACCAAGCGTTCGCCGATCTGCCGGGTGTGGCGTTCATCGCCGAATCGGAAGGGGTTCGTTCGGCCTATCATTTGTATCCGCTGTTGTTCGCCATGGACGAACTGACCTGCGACAAGAAAACGCTTTTTGCCGCGTTGCGCGCCGAGGGGATCGGTGTGCAGGTGCATTACATTCCGGTCAACGCGCAGCCGTATTACCGGGCGGCCGGATACGATCCGGCGCAGACGCCTGGGGCGCAGGCGTTTTATGCGCGGGAAATTTCCCTGCCGTTGTTCGCCGCCATGGGCGAGTCGGATGCGCGGGATGTGGTCGAGGCGGTGCATAAAGTGTTGGCCGCTTTCAGGAGGTGACATGCGCAAGGTAATGGCGATCCTGGCTCATCCCGATGACGAAGTGCTCGGTTGCGGCGGGACGCTCGCTAAAATGGCCGACCATGGCGACCAGGTGCTGTTGTTGATTTGCGGCGAAGGCCTGACTGCCCGGACGAACGTCAAGGTCGATGAATTGCGCGCGCTGGATGACGATCTGCAAAACGCGGCGAAAATTCTGGGCGCGACCGACGTGTTTCATCTGGATTGGCCCGACAACTCCTTCGACAGTCGCGAACTGCTGACGCTCATTCGCGCCATCGAGGAAATCGCCTTGCCCTTTGCGCCCGAGGTGGTTTTTACGCACCACGGCGGCGATTTGAATATCGATCATCGCTATGTGCACGAGGCGGTGATGTCCTGCTTCCGTCCGCTGCCGGCGCGCCCGCGGCCGCTGTTGCTGGCGGTGGAGGTGGCGTCGAGCACCGGGTGGGCGGCGCCGACGCTGGACCGGGTTTTTCAGCCGAATTTTTTCTCCGAGGTCACTGAAACTCTGGAGCGAAAGATACAAGCGATGACCGCCTATCGCACCGAAGGGCAGGTCTGGCCGCATCCGCGTTCGCCCGAAGCGATTCGCGCCTGGGCGCAACGCTGGGGCAGTCTGGTCGGCGTGGCGGCCGCAGAGCCGTTTATGGTGCTGCGCGGATTTTTAACTTGACCGAAAAATACGGTGTTTTCTCGTAGGTTTTCTTATGCTTTAATGCGCCGCGAATCATGAATCCGGCAACCTAATCCAAACGACGGCGCGCGACGGTGTTGGCTGTTCAAGCAACGAAGCGTTTCCGCCGGGGCTCGAGACCATAGACACGGGAGAGGCACGTGAACCGGTTGACCCGTCCTTTGATCAAATGGACGCTGATCCTCGTCATCTTCGCCACGGCGCAACCCTGGGCGCTGCCGACGTTGTCCTGGGCCCAGCAAACCGATGACGACCAACGCACGTCTTCCTTGCCGATCCCTTCACTGAACACCGACCTGAGCGGACAGGGCGCCGAAGCCTTGCAGGAAAGCATGCGCGAGGGTCTGCTGAGCGCCGGGGAGGACATCGCTTTCGCCGGACCGATCGATCCGCAGCAGTACATCGTGGGCGTCGGTGATCGCTTCGTGTTGCATTTCTGGGGTGAAAAGAACGAGTCCGTGCCCTTGATCGTTTCGCCGGAAGGTTTTTTGTTCGTGCCTAACATCGGCACGATCCGCGTGGCCGACAAACCGCTGGCGCAGGCCAAAGCCGAGGTCGGCGACCAGGTGAGACGCATCTACCGCAACCTGAGTTTCGAGTTGTTTTTGCAGACGCCGCGCAAGTTCAAGGTACAGGTCATCGGGCTGGTGAAAAAGCCCGGCGCCTACGTCGCCGACCCGACGATCCGCCTCGCCGAGATCCTGCGCGAGGCCGGCGGCTTCGTCGAGCGCGGCAGCGAGCGCCGCATCGAGATCCGTCATCGCGACGGTACGCGCGCCTTCGGCGATCTGGTCCGTTGGCGCCGCACCGGCGAGGAGGTGATCAATCCGACCCTGCGCGACGGCGACGTGATTTTCGTTCCGCCCATCCAAACGCTGGTGCATCTGCGCGGCACGACCGTCAAACGCGGCGCGTACGAACTGCTGGACGGCGAGGACCTGCACGACGTGGTGTTCTGGATCGGTCTGGGCTTGACCTCCGAAACCAGTTTCCAGGATGAGGCGCAGATCGTGCGCATCGGCGATGACGAGCGCCGGCGGGTCGTCGTGTTCGATCTGGCCAAACTCAAGGAAGATCGCGCCTACGCGCGCGGCTTCGATTTGCGCGACGGCGACATCGTCAGCATTCCGTCGATCGCCTTGATTCAAAACGTGGTGTTGGTGCGCGGCGCGATTTTCGGCGTCGGCGAAGAGAGCCTGGCCAAGCGAAGCCGCACGGAAACCGAAGGACCCCTGCTGGAAACGACCGACACCTTCGAGTTGCGCGAGGGTGAGAAGGTTTATGACGTGCTGCAAAAAACCGGCGGCGTTACGCCCTGGGCCGATCTGGCCAACTGCTACATCGAGCGCTCGGTCGCCGGCCAGGCGGGGACCCAGATCATCAATATCGATTTGAACAAAATGCTCATCGCCCGCGATTTTACCGATAACATCCCGCTGGTCCCGGGCGATATTCTGAACATCCCCAGCAAGATCGATCGCGTGTTCGTCGTCGGCGAAGTCGCCGTACGCGGACCCCAGGAGTACCTCGCCAACCATCCGGCGCATGAGTACATCGGCCGGGCGGGGGGGCCGACCTCGCGCGCTTCGATGTGGCGCGCCAAGGTCATCCGGCGCAATGGGAACGAACTGGATTACGATCCGCAAATGGTCATCCAACCCGGCGACACCATTCTCGTGCCGGAAACGCGCATGAAGTGGTGGCAGGACTATTGGACGATCCTGATCGGCGCGGCTACGCTGGCGTTGGCCGGTTTCACCGCATACAACACGAGCAAGTAGGTGGGGCGACGATGGCAGGTTTGAAGGAAATCCGGCGTACGCTCGGCGGCAATCGACGATGGATCGTCCGCGTGACCTTGCTGGTCACCGCGTTCTCGATGCTGCTGTGGCTGGTGCGGCCGACCACCTACCGCGCCGAAACGACGCTGATGCCCATCGAGGAAGACCAGGGGATGATGGGCATGGTTTCGGGCATGCTCAACTCGAGCGGCTTGGGCGGACTGATGCGGCAGATCGGCGGCAATACGGCCGTCGACCGGCTCACGAACATGCTCAACAGCCGCACCCTGGCCGAGATGGTCATCGACAACGGACAATTGTTGCCGCTGATTCATCCGCGCAAATGGGACAAACAAAAAAACGACTGGAAAAATCCCAAACGGCCGCCGAGCCGGCAGGAAACCGTCAAGTGGTTCCGCAGCGACGCGGTTTCCGTGTGGGAAAGCGAAATGGAACTGCTGCATGTGACGGTCACCTGGCCGGGCACGGCGGCGAAAACGGCGGAGATCGCCAACCTCATTCCGCAGTCGTTGGAAGCGTTCATCAACGAAACCAGCGTGTCGGTCGCGCGTAAAAATCGCGAATTCGTCGGTGAGCGGCTGGACCAAGCGAAAACGGAGCTGACCGCCAAGGAAGAGGCGTTCCGCGAATTTCAGGAAGAGCATAAAATCTATAGCTTCGACGCGCAGGCGGAAACGGCGATGCAGACCGTCGCCCAATTGCAGGGGCAGTTGATTGCCAAGGACGTCGAGTTGGGCATGCTGCGGCGCTTCACCACCGGCGACAATCCGCGCGTGCGTTTGCTGCGCGGCGAGATCGCCGAACTGCGCCGCCAGATCGAAAAGTTGGAAGGGAAACAACCGGCCGATCCGAGTTCGTTTTTTCCCGCCTTGGCCGACGCGCCGACGTTGGGCGTGCAATACCTCCGCCTTAAACGCGACTTGCTGATTGCGGAAAAGGTGTTCGAATTGCTGACGCAGCAGTTCGAGCTGGCCAAGATCGACGAGGCTCGTCGGCGCACCTTGTTCCAGGTGATCGACCGCGCCGACGTGCCCGAGAAGCGCCACAGCCCGTTGTGGTGGGCGCATCTGCTCGGTGGTCTGATCCTGGGTTTCTTCGGAGCCGTGGGCGCGTTGCTGGGCGGACCGGCGGTCTCGAAATTCTTGCGGGATATCCGCCGGCCGAACGCGGCGAAAACCCCGGACAACATGGAAAAACGGAACGAATAACGTGGAACCGAAACTCGCGTTTGGCGATGATTACCATTATCCGCCGGAATTGCTCGACCTGCTGCGTCGCCTCGTGCAGACGTCCGACGACTCGGTCGTCCGCAGTCTGATTCTGTTGGGCAGCACCTCGCGCGGGGAATTTTCCTGGCACAGTCGCGACGGCCGCTTTCTTCCTTTGTCCGATATCGAATTGCTGGTGGTGACGCACGATCATTTCTCGGGGCGAAAGCAACGCGACATGATGCGCCGGTGGGAGGAGATCGAAACGAGCACTGGTGCCCAATCGCCGTCGTTCCATTTGGATTGTTCCTTTTTGAATTTGCGTAAACTGCGCACCCTGCCGACGATCTTCCGCACCTTCGAAACCAAGGTGACCGGCAAGGTGATCGCCGGCGAAAACCTGCTGCCGGAAATCCCGGACGTTTCGTTGGCAACACTCGACTGGCGCGATCTGAACGAGATTCTCATCTGGCGCCTGTGGTCGATGTGGTTGTACATGCCGCTGCAATTCATCGACCGGCGCGGCGAACTGCCGCCCGATCTGGATCGCGCCTATGCTTACGTCGTCGCGCGCAACCTGTTGGACCTGCCGTCGTGGATGCTGCCGCGCGCCGGGTTCCTGCTTGCCGGCTTCGGTCCGCGCCTGCGCAAGATGGCCGAAATCTGCGACGAACTGCCGATTTGCCAGCAAATGAAAAGCGAGCTGCTGCCGCTGCTGGATCATTGCTATGCGATCAAGATGGGTCGCGAGGAACCGCAGGGCGCGTTGGCACTGTATCGTCAAGCGGGCCGGGCCTTTCGCCTGTGTTGGAGCGAACTGGCCGGCGGACAACCGGCCGACGATCATGAACGGCCGATCAAGCGCAACAGCCGCAAACTGTTCGTCGATTGGCACTGGCGGCGCAAAGGGCACGAGGCCCGCACGATTATAAAAAATCTCGACCACTTGTGGGTCGGCTATTCCATGCTCTGGATGACGCGCCCCAAATACGGCCCAATGCTCAACCTGCTCATCCGCGTGCACCGGGCGGTCGAACAGCATCTGGACCGCAACGAGGACGATGCCGCCGCCGATCTCGAAGCCGCCTATCGTCACCTGCGCGGTTTCGCGCTGCACGACAGCGTGATTCCCG
This sequence comes from bacterium, assembly GCA_036743315.1. GTDB lineage: Bacteria > Lernaellota > Lernaellaia > Lernaellales > Lernaellaceae > CALBTQ01. The sequence goes on from DAINPV010000002.1 coordinate 21,653, forward strand.
GTTGGTCGGCGCTGTTGTTTGCTGACAAAGTCGCCAACCTGCGCCGCGTGTTTTTGCACTTCATGTACGACTACTTTCCCTCGGTGGCGGCGAAGAAGGACTATTTGGAGAACCTTCTATGAACGCGCCGCAGCCGGCGCTGATCGTGTTTCTCGACAGCCTGCCGCATCGTGTCGTCCCGGCGATGCCTTTTCTCTCGACGCTGCCCTACGGACCGTTGCGCCCCGGTTTTGGTTATTCGATGAATATTAAGGCTGAACTGTTCGCCGGGCTGACGCCGGAAAATTTGGGCGTTCTCGGTTCGTGGAATCCGACGAGCCGCGCGCCGCTGGCGCATCGCCTGCTGGGTTGGCTGGCGCCGCTGGATAAAATTCCGTTCACGGCGCGATGGTTGCGACGGCTGGGTCATCGCGCGTTTCGACGCCCGCTGGCTTGGGTGCCGTTTCATCTGCTCAAATATTTCGCGCATTACGAGGTCAACGCCTACCAGCGCGAGTTTCCGCACCCGACGATTCTGCAAACGCCCGGCGCGCAACGGTTGCTGTACCGCGACTTTCCGCCCGGGCCGCAACGCGACGAGGCGCTGTTTGCCTCGGCGGCCGCGCGGGTGGATCGGGTCGAATCGCTGTTGTTCATCGCCAGCGCCGATCTGGATCACACGGGTCATCTGTACGGTGTGGGCGCGCCGGCGTACCGGGACAAAATCGCCGCCCTCGACGCCGCGCTGGCCCGGCTGGTCGAAACGTGGCGCGCGCGTTTCGCCGACGCGCCGATCGTCGTGTTGTCCGACCACGGCATGTCGAACGTGACCGCGAACGTCGACCTGGCGATCGAGCGGCGGTTCGGACCGATGCGGCCCGACCGCTACCTGGCTGCGCTGGATGCGACGATGGTGCGCTTCTGGTTTCGCAACACGACGCTGCGTGATGAAATCGCCGCCTTCCTCGCCGAACAGCCGCACGTCACGGTGCTCAACGAGGCGCAACGCGCCGGCTTCGGTTTGCGTACCGAACGTCTCGGCGAGTTGATCGCCTTGCTCGACGAGGGGCACGTGGTATGCCCCAGTTTCTATTTCCGCGAACCGCCGCAGGGCATGCATGGCTATCATCCGGATGCGCCGGGGCAGACCGCCGTGTTTGCCGCGCAAAACGTGCCGACGCCTTTGCCGCAAAGCGCCGCCGAGGTCTTTCCCTATTTGCAGACGCTGCTGGGGCGGGAGAACGCGACATGATCCGCCGCCACCAACAGGCGCTGTTCGCCGTGCTCGATCGCGGTCTGGCGGCCGCCGCCGGACTGATGGTCGTCTTCGCGCTTACTCGTTTGCTGGGCGCGAAGTTGTACGGTGTGTTCGTGCTCGCCGAAACGATCCAGATATTGATGGCGTTGGCGATTGAGCAATCGCCCGGACAGGCGCTGATTTTCCTGACCGCGAACAAAGACGACGAAAACGCGTTCAATGACGCCCTGCGCTCAGTGCTTTGGGTCAAGTTGCTGACGTTCGTCGCGTTGTACGCGCTGTTGGAAATTGCCGCGCCTTGGATTGCCGCCGCCTTCGACGAACCGCAATTGACGGTGCTGTTGCGCCTCTTGCCGCTGAGCACGGCGGGTTTGATTTTCCTGGGCACGGCCAACCAGGTGTTGATCGTGCGGCAACGGTTGCAGATCGTCGCGCGCAACGATGCGACGATGTTCGCCTGCCTTGCCTTTTTCTTCGCCGTCGGCTGGCTGCTGGGACTGATCGACTCGCCGTTGGGCGGTATGATCGCGTTGGCGCTCGGCCGGTTGGCCGCCGGCGCGTTGGCGACGCTGAGCATTTTGCCCGCATGGCGCAAGGCGTGGAGGGGCGGGCGCGCCACCCAGGTGATGGAGGCGCTGCGCTTCGGCGTGCTGAGCCTGGCCAACACGTTGGGCGTGTTCGTTTACACCAAGGCCGACATTCTGCTGCTGGGTCTGCTGGCAAGCAAAGCCTCGGTCGGCGTGTACGGCGCCTGCGTGACCGCGCTGGCTTACTACCGCGTGGTAGCCGATGCAATGAACCTGATCGTCTTTCCGCGCATCGCCGCCCGGCGCGAGGAAAATCCGGAAACGGTGCGTCGTTCGGTGATCAGGCTCTATTCCGGGGGCGTCATTTTCGGCGTGGCCATGGGTCTGCCGGCCAGCCTGGCGATATTTTATTATCACGAAACATTGTTGCGGCTGGTCTTCGGTGAGGAATATGTCGTCGGCGCGTCTGTGTTGATCGTCTTCGGCGTATGGGGATTGCTGCTGCCGTTTTACCGGCTCGCCGGCTCGGTGCTCAACGGGCTGGGACATCCGGGGGACAATGCGAAAACCACGCTGCTGGTCGGCGCGCTCAATGTGGCGCTCAATGTACCGTTGATTTTATGGTTGGACATGTTCGGCGCGGCGCTGGCCAGCATCGCGTCCAACGCGATCGGCCTGACGCTGCTGATGCGCCATGTCGTACGGCGGACGACTCACTCGTAATGCAGCGCTTCGATGGGATCCAGTTGCGCGGCTTTGCGCGCCGGGTAGACGCCGAAAAATATCCCCACGCCCACTGAGAAACCGACGGCCAACACGATCGAACTCAGCGAGAAGGCGATGGGCAGCGCGTCGGTGAGCCTGCCCACGAGCAATAACAGCCCCACCGCCAGCGCGATGCCGATGATGCCGCCCAGGGCCGAGAGCGTCATCGCCTCGATGAGGAACTGGCGCGAGATGTCGCGGTTGCGCGCGCCCAGCGCTTTGCGCACGCCGATTTCGCGCGTGCGCTCGCGCACCGACACGAGCATGATGTTCATGATGCCGATGCCGCCCACGAGCAACGAAATCGCGGCGATGCCGATGGCGGCGAAGAAGATCGAGCCGGTCAGGCTGTTGTAGCTGCGCATCAAGCTGTCGCGCGTAACCAGCTCGAAGTCGTCTTCCTGGGTCAGCTTGAGTTTGTGCCGCACGCGCATCAGGGCGCGCACTTCGTCCATCGCGCGGACGAGCGGCACGCCTTCCTTGGCTTTGAGCATGATTTCCAATTGGTCGCGGACGTCCCATTTGCGCAGATAGGCGCCCAGTGGAATGGCTACAAAGTTGTCGCGGCTTTCGCCGAAAATCGAGCCGAGACGCTCGACCACGCCGATCACCCGGTAACGGTCGGCGCGCACTCGGATGGTGCGCCCGACCGGCGAACCGTAGGGGAAGAGGCGCTCGACGACGTCCCAACCCAACACCGCGACGCGGCTGCCGGACATGGCTTCGCGTTCGGTAAAGTTGCGGCCGATGTCCAGCGTCATGCCGGAGACGGGAATGTAGTTGTCGGTGGTCGCGGCGATGCCCACGGTCGGATCTGTTTTATTGCCGCCGCCGCGGATAATCTCGCCCCACCATTGATAAACCATCGGGCTGACGGTCTCGATCGACGGGCAATTCTTGCGGATCGCGTCGGCGTCCTCGATCGTCAGATCGGTGCGGCGGCGAAATTTACCGTAGTCGAAAGTGATCACGATCGCCGGGTATTTTTGCAGCGTGAACACGTCCGAGCCGAAGCGGCCGAACTCCTTGGCGACGATTTGATTGATGCCACCGACCACTGTCATCATCGCGATGACCGTCGCCACGCCGATGATGATGCCCAGGCTGGTCAGACCCGCGCGCAGCTTGTTGGCGGCGATGGCGCGCATGGCGACCTTGATGTTTTCCCAGAGGCTGATTTTACGCTGCACTTGCGCTTTACTCATGTTGCAACGCCTCGATGGGATTTTTCCGCGCCGCCGCCCGGGCGGGGAACAGGCCGAAGAAAATGCCGACCGCGCACGAAAAACCGACTCCCAGCAACACGCTCCAGCTTTCCACCGAGGCGGAAAGGGGCGTAAACTTGGCGACGATTTTCGCCAGCGCCGCGCCGAGCGCCACGCCGAACACGCCGCCGATGCCGGCGATAATCGCCGCTTCGAACAGGAATTGGGCGAGGATCCAGCGACGGCGCGCCCCCAGGGCTTTACGGATGCCGATCTCCTTGGTGCGTTCGGTGACCGAGACGAGCATGATGTTCATGATGCCGATGCCGCCCACCAACAATGCGATGGCGGCCACGGCGATCATCGCCGCGTACAACCCGCCGGTCAGCTTGTCGTACATGCTTTTGAGCGCGTCGATCTGGTTGATCGAAAAATTGTCCGGCTTGTCCAGCGACAGTTTGCGCACGCGGCGTAAAATGCCGGTCAGTTCGTCGATCGCAGCGTCGATCTTCGTCGGATCGGTCACGCGTACGATGATCGAAAAGCCCTCGTGACGGCCGGTGAACAGGCCGGTGAAGGTGCTGAAGGGAATCAGCACGAAGTTGTCCAGGTTGCTGTCGAAGAAGTCGCCGCGTTCGTTGATTACGCCGATCACCAGAAAGCTGTGAATGCCGATGCGGATGTGTTCGCCCAGCGGATTGCGCAGGCCGAACAGCTTTTCGGCGACGTCATGTCCGAGCATGCACACCTGCCGCGAACGCTCGTCGTCCAGCGGCAGAAAGTTGCGCCCGATAACCGGATAAAAACCGCGGATGGCGGCGTATTGATAATTGGCGCCGTTGATTTCGATCTTTTCCAGCTTTTTGTTGCGCCACTTAACGGTCTGGCGCGTGCGCGTTTGCGGGCTGATCCCGTCGATCGATTTGGCTTCGCGCTCGACGGCATTGTATTCTTTCCAGCCGATGTCTGGAAAATTCTTGAACTTCTGCCAGTCGTTGCTGGCCCAGGGGAATTTTTGGATGTACAGAGAGCCCTGGCCGAAAGCGGCCAGTTCGCTGGCGAAGGCGTCGTTGAGTCCTTCGACGATCGAGACGATGGCGATGACCGTGGCGATGCCGATCACGATGCCCAGCGTGGTCAACAGGCTGCGCAATTTGTTGGCGCGCAGGGCCGTGACGGCGATTTTCAGGCTTTGCCAGAAGGCGTTCATCGTGGATCCGGATTGCTTACGTCGGCCTCGATCTTGCCGTCGCGCAACCGGATGATGCGGTGCGCGTAGCGGCTGATGTCGTCCTCGTGCGTGACCAGCACGATGGTGTTGCCCGCCTGATGCAGGTCTTTGACCAGGGCCATGATCTCGTAACTGGTTTTGGTGTCCAGGTTGCCGGTCGGCTCGTCGGCCAGGATGATGCTCGGGTTGTTGATCAGCGCGCGTGCGACGGCCACGCGCTGGCGCTCACCGCCGGACAACTCGTTGGGTTTGTGCTTAAAGCGCTCGGCCAGGCCGACCTTGCTCAGCGCGTCCTTGGCCAGTTGATGCCGCTCGTGCGTGGGCACGCCGGCGTAGATCAGCGGCACTTCGACGTTGGCCATGGCGGTCATGCGCGGCAGCAGGTTGAAAGTCTGGAACACGAAGCCGATCTTGCGGTTGCGAATGTCGGCCAGTTCGTCTTCGGTCAGTTGGTCGACCTGCTCGCCGTCAAGCGTGTAGGAGCCGCTGCTGGGCGTGTCCAGACAACCCAACAGATTCATCAGCGTCGATTTGCCCGATCCCGACGGACCCATGATGGCAATGTACTCGCCCTGCTCGACATCCAAGTCCACGCCGTTGAGCGCGTGCACTTCTTGCAAACCGAGTCGGTACACCTTACGCAGCTCGCGACATTGAATCATGGCCATGGGCGTTCCTACTCTTCCGGCTGCTCGGCTTTGCCTTCGGGCTCGATTTCCAGCAGATCGTTGGGTTTCAATTCGCGATTGAGCGTCTTGAAACTGCCGCACACGATCTCCATGCCATCGACGACCTGTTCGCCTTCGACCTCGATATCGGTTTCCGAACTGATGCCGGTGACGATCCAGACCGGTACGGCGCGGTTGTCCTTGATGGCGAACAGCAGTTCCTTCATCCGTTTGATGGAGCCGGGCGCTTCGGCCGGTTCGCTCTTATCGGCCGCTTCTTCCGTCGCGGCGGGAGTGGCTTGCTCGCTCGCCGCGGGCGTCGGTGAAGCGTTTTCCGCTTTTTTATTCTTGTCCGCTTCCTTGGCCAATTGTTCCGGATCGCGCATGGTGATGCACTGGATCGGAACGTGCAGCACGTCCGGCTTTTTCTCGGTGACAATGTCGGCGGTCGCGCTCATGCCGGGACGAATCAGCGCGGTGTCGCCTTCCAACAGCACTTTTACCTGGAAGCTGACGGTTTCCTCCTGCAAACCCATCTCGGAGACGGTGGCGCTGCCGGCGATTTCGATCACTTTGGCTTGGAATACGGCATCGGGAAACGCGTCGAGTTCGACGGTGGCGTCGTCGCCGATTTCGATATCCACGATGTCGGCCTCGTCGACGTCGACCGTGGCCACGAAGTGGTTGGGATCGGAGACGATCATAATCACGTCGCGCGTGAAGGTGCTGCCGATGGCGATTTCGCCTTCCTCTTTCTTTAAAGAGGTCACCACGCCGTCGATCGGCGAGCGAATGGTCGTTTTGCTCAACTCGTTGCCGCTGATTTGCAGACCGGCGTTTGCGTTGCGGATATTGTCCTGCGCCGCCTTGAGCGCGGCTTGCGCAACTTTCAATTCGGTTTCGCTGATTTCCAACGCTTCCTGGCTGATCAGTTTTTGTTTGAAAAGTTGTTGGCTGCGTTCGAAGGAACTGGCGGCCAGATCGTGCTGTGCCTTGGCGCGTGCCAGTTCGGTCTTGGCCACTTCCAACATCGAGCGTGACTGGTCGTAACTGGCGGCGTAGCGTTGATTGTCCAGGGTGACCAGCACTTGGCCTTTTTCGACGCGTTCGCCTTCGCGCGTGTTGATCTTGGTAATTTCACCGGCGATGTTCGCGCTGATTTCCACTTCCACCGCCGGATTGACGCGACCGGAAGCCGACACAACCTGGGTTAGTTCGCCCTTGGCCACCTTGCCGGATTGCACTATGACTTTCGGTTCTTGCAGAGCGCTGTAAACGACGAAGGCGGTCAGGCAGACGACCGCGAACGCGAGAATGCGAAACCACCATTTCTGGTAAAAACGTTTCTTTGCCTTTTTCGCCATGTTTGATTTCACCCTTCGCCAGCGGGGGAAGGGAAATGCGAGTCGGTTACTGATCCTGTTGCGGCTGTTGATCGTCGAAAGAAATTCGTTTCAGATCCTTGACGCGGACCATGACCTGTCCCATTTCCGCCATCCCGTAACAACGCGCCAAACTTTTGAAGCGCAGTTTCTTGTCCTCGCCCTCGTGGAAGGTCACCTGGCCCCATGTATATCCGGCCGTCCCCGGATAAAACTCGACTTGCTTGATCTTGGCGAAATCCAGCGTGATGCGCATCTCTCCCAGGTACCCTTTGACCGAGGTTTTTCCTTCGCAATGCATATGAGTTACGTGCAGCGTCGTCATCGAGCGATCGACGACGGTGCCGGTGAAATTCTTTTCCGGCGTGCGCGGAGTATCGGACCCGGTCAGCCCGCTGTCGCCCATTCCCAGCAGGGCCAATGCGGCAATCAGCAGCAACGGCAATAATGCTTTTTTGGGCATGCGCCTTCTCCTTTCGCCTGGTAGAAAAGCGGAATCACGGTAGACCAGCGTCCTTTCACTGTCAAGATACGGACATGCAATGAACGGAAAAAGTTCGCGAAAAAATCCGGGAAATTCACTTTTTGACCTTTTTTCAAATAATCGGACTTATCCATTGTAAATTCTTGTGGACAAGAGCAAAAGAAATTGGTATGCGAATACCATGGGACAAGCAGGCAGGACGATCGGTTCGATTGAATGCCGATCGCATGTTCCATGAGCAGACGAATGTCGCTGACGAATGAGCCGGTTATTCTCCCGGCGGACCTGCAGGCCACGATGCCGGCGAAGCCGGCATCGAATTTCCTTTTCAAATTCCCATCCGCCGAATCGTGATTACCTTGCCCCTATGGAACGATCCAGAGAAAATTAACGGGAGGCGGGAAAATGAATCACGAATGGAGTGAAAAATTTTATAAACGGGCGCAGGACGTGCTGGTCGCCGGCGCCGGTGCGTCGCAGCGTTCTTTCGACCAGGTCGGTGGTATGCCGATTTACATGCTGGCCGGTGACGGTGCGCGCATCACCGACCATGACGAGAATGTCTACCTCGACTACCTGGGATCCAACGGGCCTTTGATTCTGGGGCATGCGCATCCGCAGATCGTTTCGACGATGAAATTGTCGGCCATGCGCGGCACCACGCTGGGCGCCAACAGCGGCATCGAGGTCAAACTGGCAAAAAAAATCGTCGAACTGATGCCCTCCATCAAAAAGTTGCGCTTTGTGAATTCCGAAACGGAGGCGGCTGCCGGCGCGGTGCGCTTGGCGCGCGGCGTCACCGGACGGGATAAAATCATCATTTTCGCCGGCAGCGATCATGGCAACGCCGATTCGTTCTTGGTCCGTTTCGGCGTGGAGCGCGGCGAAGCGATCCGGCTGGGCGTTCCCGCCGGCACGGCGCAAGACACGCTCATCGCCGATTACAACGATCTGGAAAGCGTGCGTAAACTGTTCGAGAAATACGATCGACAGATCGCCGCGGTGATCGTCGAGCCGGTAGCGTCCAACATGGGCGTGGTGGCGCCGGTCATCGGCTTTCTGCCCGGCTTGCGCGATCAATGTTCACAGCATGGCGCCTTGTTGATTTTCGACGAGGCGACCACCGGCTTTCGCGTCGCGGCGGATGGCGCGCAGGCGTTGTTCGGCGTCAAACCCGATCTGACCTGCCTGGGGAAGATCATCGGCGGCGGCCTGCCCATCGGCGCGTTCGGCGGTTCGGCGGAGATCATGGATCATCTGGAACCGTTGGGAACGGTGGCGCAACGAGGCGCGATTTCCGGCAATCCCATGGCGATGAGTGTGGGGTTGACGGTGTTGGATCTGCTCACCGAATCGCTTTATGACGAACTGGAACAAAAATCCGCCCGCTTGGAAGAGGGTTTGCGGGAGGCGGCAGCCAAAGCGCGCGTCGACGTGCAGATCAATCGTACCGGTTCGATGATGTCGTTGTTCTTCACCGATCGCCCGGTGTGGAATCTGACGTCGGCGCGAGCTGTCGATGTGGAGCGTTTCGCCCGCTTTTTCCATGCAATGCTGGAGCAGGCGATCTACTTGCCGACTTCGCCTTGGGGCGCTTGGTTCCTCAGTGCGGCGCACACCGACGAGCAAGTGACCGCGACGATCCAAGCCTCGGGTAAAGCCTTTAAAAAGGCGCGTTGAGCGTCGATCCTTTGCTTGACAGAATAGGGGCGGGCGTGGCAGTTTATCCGCGCTCGCGCCCTCATAGCTCAGGCGGATAGAGCACCGGATTCCTAATCCGGGGGCCGCAGGTTCAAATCCTGCTGGGGGCGTTTTTCTTTTTTTTGATTCATCCACCTGTGCCACTTGATTGATTTTATTGATAGTTTGTTCGCCTATTTTGGGAAATCCGGTGGTTATGCCGAAATGGATGGTTAAAGTGAAACATAAAGTGATTCCGATAGGTTGCGTTTTGAAAACCGCCTGCGCATTGTGTTGTTATTTTTTGTGTATTGTGAATTAAACGCAGGAGTTTAAAAGAACGTTTAAACCGGGATAAAACAAATTCAAAAAATAAATTAGTTTACCGCTTGACAGAATAATGGCTAACTATGCACAATAAAAGCGATAACTCAGAAAAACCTATGCTGACGAGGGGGATGGGTATGAACAAATCAGATCTGATTGAAGCTCTGTCCAAACAGGCAGGGATCACTCTGAAACGTGCCACGGAAGTGGTGGATCTGATTTTCGATATGATGACCGAAGAATTGATAAAAGGAAATCGTATCGAGATTCGTGGCTTCGGTAGCTTCATCAACAAAGAATACAAACAGTACACCGGCCGCAATCCAAAAACGAAAGAAGCGATCAAAGTACCGCCTAAACGGTTGCCTTATTTTAAAGTCGGCAAGGAATTGCGTCAGCGCGTCAACCTGAACGAAAGCTGATACCGACGCGATTTTTCCTCTCGTTTTTCGTTGCTCACAACGGCGATCTGCTGTAAATAAAAGTACGTTCAAAGACCCCGTGCAACCAAATTTCACGACGCAGGACCAAGGTAAATGAAAATCCACGAGTATCAAGCCAAGGAATTGTTCGCCAAATACGACATTCCGGCGCCCAAAGGCGTGGCCTTGTCCAGCCATTGGGAATCGTATGACGCCGCGCTGGAAGTCGGCGGCGATACGTTTATCGTTAAAGCGCAGATCCATGCCGGAGGACGCGGCAAGGCCGGCGGCGTCAAGCTGGCGCATTCACCGGATGAAGTGGCGGAAATCGCCGAACAAATGCTCGGCCAAACGCTGGTGACGCAACAGACGGGTCCGGAAGGCAAGCAGGTCAAAAAGATATTGGTTTCCGCCGCGGTGAATATCGACAAAGAGTACTACTTGGCCATTCTGGTCGACCGTAAGGTGAAACGTCTGGCGATCATGGCCAGCACCGCCGGCGGCATGGACATCGAGAAGGTTGCCGATGAATATCCGGAAAAAATCCAACTCGAGCATGCCCAGTACAACTGCCAACTGTTTCCATATACCGCGCGTAAGATCGCTTACGGTTTGGGGTTTCGCGGCCGGCTGGCGCGTGAGTGCGCGCGGATCATCACCAATCTGCATCGTCTGTTCATGGAAAAGGATTGCACGCTCATCGAGGTCAATCCGCTCGTGCTGACCCACGAAGGCAGCCTGTTGTGCGTCGACGCAAAAATGGACATCGACGACAACGCCCTGCCGCGCCATCCCGAATTGCGCCGACTGCGCGATTTCGAAGAGGAAAACAACCTGGAAATTCTGGCGCGTCGCTACGGCGTCGATTACGTCAAGCTCGACGGACAGATCGGCTGTATGGTCAACGGCGCCGGCTTGGCGATGGCCACGATGGACGTGATCAAGCAGTACGGCGGCGAACCGGCGAATTTCCTGGACATCAAAGGCGGTGCGAACAAGGAAAACGTGGTCAAGGCGTTCAAATTGCTCACGGCCGACCGTCACGTCAAAGCCCTATTGATCAACATTTTCGGCGGTATCGTGCGTGGCGACATGGTCGCGCGCGGCATCCTCGAGGCGATGCAGGAGGTGGACGTGAACATGCCCATCGTCGTGCGCATCGAGGGCACCAACGCCGAGGAAGGGCGGCGCATGCTCGCCGAATCGACTTATAAATTCATTCTGGCCGACGGGCTGGCCGAAGCGGCTCGAAAAGTCGTCGCCGAGTTGCCCGGAGGAAACCGATGAGCATCTTTGTCGATAAAAACACGCGGGTGGTCGTGCAAGGCATTACCGGCCGCGAGGGAAGTTTTCATACGCGCCAGTGCATCGCCTATGGTACGCAGGTGGTCGCCGGCGTCACGCCGGGCAAGGGTGGACAGAAGATGGACGAAGTCCCCGTATTCAACACCGTTGCCGAAGCGGTCGCGGCCACCGGCGCAAACACGAGCCTGATTTTCGTGCCGCCCGATTTCGCGCCCGACGCGATTCTCGAGGGCACCGACGCGGGTCTCGCTTTGATCGTATGCATCACCGACGGTATTCCCACCATGGAGATGCTCAAGGTCATGCACGAGGTGACCTGCGCGGCGACGCGGGTGATCGGACCCAATTGCCCGGGCATCATCACGCCGGGCCAGGCGAAGGTCGGCATCATGCCGGGAAACATTCATCTGCCGGGGAACGTCGGGGTGATCAGCCGCAGCGGAACTCTGACCTACGAGGTGGTGTCGCAATTGACGAAGCTGGGCATCGGCCAGTCGACGTGCCTGGGCATCGGCGGCGACGCGGTGATCGGCACCGATTTCGTCGATTGCCTCAAGGCCTTCGAACACGATCCGGAAACCAAGGTCGTGTTGATGATCGGCGAGATCGGCGGACAAGCCGAGGAAACCGCCGCCGAATACATCGGCCTCAATGTGACCAAGCCGGTCGTTTCCTTCGTCGCCGGGCTCTCGGCGCCGCCGGGAAAACGAATGGGACACGCCGGGGCGATCATTTCTGGCGGAAAGGGTACGGCTCATGCTAAACTGGAAGCGTTGCAGGCCGCGGGGGTTCATGTGGTGCAGGATCCCTCGCAAATAGGTTTGACCGTCAAGGATGTATTGGCCGGTCTATAAAGGAAAGGAAGTCGCCCCTTGCGCCGGATAACTCTGCTTGTTCTGCTGACGTTGCTGTTTGCCGTGGGATCCGCCGAAGCGAAGGGTTGGAATTCCGTTTATCAAACCCGGGTCATCGACGCCGCGTTGCGCTTTACCCCCGCCGGATTGTCGAATCGTCTGGAATTGAGCGCGCCTGCCTTGCAAGCGGCGGTCGAGCGGGCCGCGGCGCAGGAATCGGCCGCGCCGCAACAGCGTTTCGACGAAGCGGTGAACATCCTGCGCGAAAGCAACGCCGATAAAAACGAGGCCTTGTTCAACCTGGTCTGGCTGGCCATGAGCGTGACCGAAGCGGTGGAACCGGTGGCCGCGCCGACCTTCTTCGATCAGGTCGATCAGAGTCCGGCGATCGCCCGCGCCCGTTTCGACGGCTATCACGAAATCAAGAACATCACCGGCTTTCTGGCCCTGGTCGCCAAGACTGCGCAGCCGCGGCTGGAGAACATCTCCAACCAGGTGGTCGGCGACGACCGGGCAATGGCCGACGATCTGACGCAACTGTTCAACCTGTCGGTCAACGCGATCGTCGATTTATGGACGACCGCCGCCAAGCGGGCCGCAGTGGCGATGGGGCAGCCGCAGCTGCAAGGCGCGAGCGCGATTCCGCCGGTGACTGACAGCGTGTTCAACCCGGAAATTCAAATCGATTTAAGTTCCGACCTGACTCGTTTCACCGAGCAAGGGCAAAGCCAGGGTGTGCTGACGCCCTTGACGATCGCGGCCGCGAGCGAGTCCGGCGACGACGACGACGAATTCGTATTTGACGAGGGCGTGTCGATCACTTCCGACGAAGCGCAGGCCGGCGCGAATCAATTGGCCAACTCCGATGTGCAGGTCGATTCCGGCGGCGTGGATCGTCTGAAAGGATTGGACGAAGAAGCGTTGGCCGCTTTGAAAAAGTTGGGCATCGACGTCGCCAGCAATCATCGCGAATTCCGCGGCACGCGCGGCGGCGTCAAGCCGGGCCAGAGTCTGCGCGTGGGTGAGCTCGATTTCAACCTGGGCAATCTCTCGTCGGTCGAGATCGGCGGCCGCGAGCAGAGACAGGTGTACATGCAACTGAGCGACAGCGCGCTGGGCACCGGCGCTTCCGGCGGACACTTGAATCAGAAAGTCGTCGGCGCCGTGTTCAACGCCAACGTCGGCGCGTTTAAAACCTGCTTCGAGCGGCGGCTGCGCGAACGGCCCGATCTGTCCGGGCGCGTTTTCGTGGAGTTCGTCATCAATCTCGAAGGCGTGGTTTCCTCGGTGAGGATCCTGGAAAACACAACCGGCGACGAGGTGTTCGCCGATTGCCTGCAGCGTCAGGTGCAGCGACTGCGCTTCCCGCCGCCCACCGGCGGCGAAGTGACCTTCGTCTTCCCGTTCATCTTCGAACAGTCCTACGGCTTTTAAACGAATGCCGCACCGGCTTCGGCAGCGAAAACACGGTGCGGTCGAAGTGCGATTATTTCGCGGGCAACGCGGCAATTTTATCGTATAATTTCTGATCCAGCTGATCCAGGCAGATCATCGCGCCGGCGCCGTTTTCCTGCGTACCCAGCACATAGGCGATGTTCAGATCGTGGGTGAGGAAGATCGCCTTCAAATAGGGAGAGGCCTGCTCGGACGTGTATTTGACCAGGAAATTTTTCATCAGTCGCGGATGATGAAACAGCCCGGCTAGTTGTTCGCCGTTCTGACCGTTCAACACGGCGTTGCTGAAAGCTTTGGTGTCGATTTTCTTGAAGACCGATTTGGTCGGTTCGCCGGGCAGGATGATCCGCACGAAGGGATAGCCGACCTGGCGGAAATATTCCATTTGCCGGTCGTCGGCCTGCGCTTCGAATAGACTCACGCGACCGTCGCGATCCAGGTCTCGCTCGGCGAATACTTGTTCCTGCTGCATCAGCGCCTCTTGGTTGGCGTTTTTCTTTTGCAGGACGTCGTGGTACAGGCTGGCGGCGAAAAAGGCGACGCTGACGATCAACGCCAGGATCAGCAGCAGGTCTTCGGTTCGCTCGAACACTTTCTTATGGTGATCGCACAAGTGGCGCGGTTCGATGCCGAACGTGCTGAAGCGTTTGACGGCCACGTACTTGGCCGGCGATTGGCAATGGGCGCATTGGGCCATGGGGTTGACGACCCTCCATCGATTGTTGTGATAATTGCATAGCAATTTTCACCGGCACTTGCAACTGGGCGTTGACGGGGCATCCTTTTTTCCGTGCCCGAACTTGACACCCCCAAGAGCTTACACCTACAATACTTGGCTACTTTCATAAGTTTTTTCGAGGAATTGCACATGGCCAACATCGAATCCAAAACCGGCTCTTTTCAGAATGCCGACAAAATGCAGGTTTTCTATCGTCATTGGCCGGTTGCCGACGCCAAGGCGGTCGTGGTGATCTGTCACGGTCTGGGCGAACACGGCGACCGCTACGGCAATCTGGTCGACCGGATCGTTCCCGCCGGCTATGCCGCCTTCGCGCACGATCATCGCGGACATGGCAAATCCGCCGGTTTGCGCGGTCATGTGGACAGCTTCGACCAATTCCTCAACGACGTCTACCGAATGATCGCCATGGCCCGCGAGATTTATCCGGAAAAGAGGATTTTCCTCCTCGGCCACTCGATGGGCGGCCTGATCGTGCTGGCCTACGCGCTGCGTCACCCGGACACCATCGACGCGGTGATCGCCAGCGGCGCGGCGCTCAAATTGGCCGTCGAGGTCCCCAAGCTCAAAGCGACCATCGGCAGCCTGATGGCGAAGATCTGGCCGACGCTGTCGCTGTCCAACGGTCTGGACCCGCAGCAGATCTCCCACGATCCGGAAGTCGTGCGCGCCTACATCGCCGATCCGCTGGTGCACGATCGCGTGACCGCGCGCTTCTTTCAGGAATTCACCGCAACCATTGATAAAACCAACCTCGGCGCAGCGGCTTTGACCATGCCGCTGCTCATGTTCCATGGTGGCGACGATATGATTTGTCACCCCGACGGAACGCGCGCCTTTTTCGAACTTGCCGGCAGCAAGGATAAAACCTGTGAAATTTTTAACGGCCAATACCACGAAGTGCTCAACGACCTGGACAAGGACAAGGCGCTCGATCTGATTCAGCGCTGGCTCGACGAGCACGTGGTTGGCTAGTGGAGGAATGAGTGTACACCCTCGGCCAACTCCTTACCGATCGGGCGAAGAAATATTCGGATCGTACCTTTTGTCTGTTCGAAAACGAAGCGCTCAGCTACGCCTCGATGGAGGCCACCGCCAATGCGATGGCGCACGGCTTGATCGAACAAGGGTGCAAGCCAGGCGATAAAATCGCGGTGTTGCTGCCCAACATTCCCGAATGGCTGATCACCTTTTTCGCCGTGGCCAAGGCCGGCGCGACGGTCGTGCCGATCAACAGCCTGCTCAAACGCGAGGAAGCGCAGTTCATTCTCAACAACAGCCAGGCCAACAAGCTGATCACCATTCCGCACTTTGTCGATCAGTTGCGCGCCATCCGCAACGAGATGGAGCACCTCAACGACATTTACGTTGTCGCCGACGAAGCGCCGCGCGGCATGAAGATTTTCGACGAATTGCTCGCCGAGCGCGAGGAGCCGCCGCAGGTTAACATCAAGGACGACGACATCGCCGGCATCATTTACACCTCCGGCATGACCGGCCATCCGAAAGGCGCGATGCTCTCGCACCGCAACTATCTGTTCAACGCCGAGAAGATCGTCACGGCAATGAAAATGAACGAGCGCGACCGCTTCATGAACATCCTGCCGATGTTCCACGTCAACGCGCAGTTGGCCGCGTTTCTCGCGCCGCTGTACGCCGGCGGTTCGATGGTGCTCATGCGCGGATTCTCGCCGCGCGAATTTCTACGCGCGCTCGATCGCTACAAGGCCACGGCCTTCGTCGGCGTGCCGACGGTCTATGCCATTCTCAACGAGCTGCCCGACGCGGAAAAATACGACCTGTCCTCGCTGCGCTTCTGCATTTGCGGCGCGGCTCCGATGAAGGTCGATGTCTTCGAAAAGTTCGAGGAAAAGTACAACGCGAAAATCATCGAAGGCTACGGCCTGTCCGAAGCGACCTGCGCGACCAGCATCAATCCGATCGACGGCAAACGGAAAATCGGTTCGATCGGCCTGCCGCTGCCGGGCGTGGAGATGAAGATCCTCGACGACGCCGGCAAGGAAGTCCCACCGGGCGGCGAGGGCGAAATCGTCATTCGCGGCGACCTGGTCATGAAGGGCTACTTCAAGGACGACGAAGCCACGCAGGAAACCTTGCGCGACGGCTGGCTGTTCACCGGCGATATCGGTTACGTCGACGAGGACGGCTACTTCCACATTCGCGGCCGCAAGAAGGACATGATTATCCGCGGCGGCGAAAACATCTACCCGCGCGAAGTCGAGGACGTGCTGATCACCCATCCGGACGTGCTGGAAGTCGCCGTTGTCGGCAAAACCGATCCGATCTGGGGCGAGGAAGTCGTCGCCTACATCGTTCCGCAGGAAGCCAAAACGCCAAGCCGCACGCAGATTCGTGAATACTGCCGGCAGCATCTGGCCGATTATAAATGCCCCACGCGCATCGTATTCGTCGATAAAATGCCCAAAACCGCGTTGATGAAAGTGCGGCGCTGGGCGTTGCGCGATGAATAAGCCGACGCCGATCCGACTGTCGAGAAAACGATGATTCGTCATTTTTGCCGCTTTTGCCATGCCCATCGCCGCGCGTTCCTGCCGCTGGTTCGGCGGCTGTTCGACGAAGGATTTTCCCTGGTCGGACAACGGGCGGGCGAACGGCTCGTTCTCAATGAATCGCTGAACGAACTGCGCGATGGATTCGAACATGCCGCCGTCACGCTGGAGAGCTTCAGCCGCGACCGCGGCGGTCTGTTGGCGCTGACGCTCGACGAGTTCACGCTGGTGCGCATCGACTACGCGCTGGACTGGAACTTCCGCGTGCTGCTGGATCTGTTCGACGACAACAGCGCCGATCTGGCGGCGGTGCAGACGCGGTTGATCGATGCCTTTGCCGGCGAGGATTACGAAACCGCGCTCGACTTGGGTTTGGCGTTTCTGGCGCAAGCGCGCGCAGAGGATCTTCATCTGCACTATCGCCTGGAAACAAAGAAGGGTCCGTTTCTGGCCGCGCAATACCGAGACGCGGTGCTGCGCCTGGAGTTGGTCGATCCGGCGACGTACCTATTCATCGTGTTTCGCTTCATGCACAAGGCTGCGCCGACGGTGCTCTTCCGCTCACCGCTTGACCTGTTGCGGCTTTTAGAGGAATTTCAGGATATGATTCGGTACATGGCCGAATCGTTGCGCGATCACGAGTTGACCATGGAAATCGTCGTGGAAAAGCACACGGTGTTCCGCAGCGGGCATGGCGTCAAAGCGGGATTCGGCGGCGTCTTCGGACCGACCGCCATTCAGTTGGAAGCGTTGACGAAGATCCTCATGTCGGTCATGCCGCGGAGAGGCGAATGAATCCGTACCAAACCGGAGGCGGGCGCGGCGGCATGCCGCAAATGCGCATGGGTGGACCGGTGCCGCCGGTGCTCAAAACCTTTCTCATCGCCTGCGGCGCGGGTTTTCTGCTGCAGCTGCTCTGGCCGCAGCTGACCGTTTACCTCGGCCTGACGCCGGCGGCTTTCTGGCGCGGCGCGGTCTTCCAACTGGTGACCTTCCATTTTCTACACGGCGGCATTTGGCATATCATTCTCAATCTCTTTGTTCTCTGGATGTTCGCCGGCGAACTCGAAATCCTCTGGGGCCGCAACAAGTTCATTGTCTATCTGGTGGTGACCGGCCTGGGCGCGGGCTTGTGCCAGGTGCTGTTCACGCCGTCGCTGGCTGTGCCGGTGATCGGCGCGTCGGGCGTCGTCTACGGCATCCTGATGGCCTACGGCATGACCTATCCCAACCGGATGGTCTATCTGTATTTTCTTTTTCCGGTGAAGGTAAAGTGGTTCGTCATCGCCCTGGGCGTGATCGAACTGGCATCGAGCGTCTCCGGGCGGGCGGAAATGAGCGGCGTGGCTCATCTGGCGCACCTGGGCGGCATGATCTTCGGTTTCGTCTTTCTGCGTTACGACCGCATCTTCCTACGCCTGCGCGACAAGTACTACCGGCGCAAGCTGGCCAAGATAAAAAATGAGAACCGCCACCTCTACGTCGTGCGCGGCGACGACGACGATAAACCCTACTATCACTAAGTCGGCAATTGTTCTTTTTCCACCGATTGATTAGGATGACTCAACCTTGAGTAGTGTCATTGCACAGCGAGGTGTCGGTATGCCTTTCTCTAAAAATTTTATGGTTCTGCTCCTTGTCTTTGCCCTATTCGCGGTTGCGTGCGGCGACGATGATGATGACGATGACGATCTGTCCGTCGACGACGATGTGGCCGACGACGATTCCACACCCGCCGATGACGACGACGATTCCCTCGATGACGATGACAATGATGACGACGACACGCCGCCGCCGACGTTGTCGGGTGTTTACGCGGTCAGCGGCGAGGATGAACAATACGGCGCCTACAGCGGTTGGGCGGAAATCCGCACGAGCGAAACGGGCCTTGTCTTTGTGCGAACCATCGAATACGCCGCCGCCGACTTCGAGGGCGACGCCGTCGCGGCCGCGTGGAGCGGCGAGGTGACCGGCAATCTGAGCGGCTTTGTCGCGTCCGCCTCGCTGGAGCGCATCGGCTTCATGACCGCTTATGGCGATTTCACGCGCAACCTGGAAGATGTCGATCCGCTGTCGGTCAGCGCGACGTTCATACCGACGGGCAAGGGATCGTTCGACGGAACCTTCATCGGCGACGAGACAATTAGTGCGACGGAGAACTGGACCTGGACCGAGGCGAACGGCGACGCGCCGATTTGGACGAACGAGCGGCAACGCATCGCCACGCACGCGCCGCTCGGCGACGGCTTGCACAACCTGCTGTTCGGCGTGTTCGGCGGTTTCATCGACCGCGAGGAAATGGACCCCTATCGCGATCGCGAGGATTTTCAATCAGCGCTGCACACAATCTTCTTCGATCCCACCGACTTCGATTTTTACCGCGCCAATCCGGACGTCCTGCGCGTGATCCAGAAGACGATCGACCCGGTCAGCCTGGCCGAAACGCGCTTACGCAATCGCGCATACCGCCAGACGCTGGCCGAGAAAGCGGCATTTTTCGACGCCGACATGCACGCGCGGCACATCAACGGCGCGGGGATGATCAGCGCGAGCACCGGCGAGGGCGAAGACCTCGTGTTTCATGACGATATGTCCAGCATGTTGTGGACCGGCGTATACATCGGCAGCCAGGCGCTACGCTATCTGGCCACCGGCGAGGCCGAGGCGCTCGAGCACGTGGCGACCTGCGTACGCGGGCAGGTGCTGGCCTACGACATTGTGCCGGAAATCGGCGCGTTTGCGCGCAGCCTGCGAGTGCACGACGAGAACATGCCCGGCGGTTGGGTGCGCGGCGAGGCGCCTTTTGAGAATTACGATTATCTGCCCGGCGGCAACAACGACATGTTGCACGGCTACCAAATCGGTTTCTTCTTCGCGGGCATGGTGCTGCTGGATAACCCGGCCTACGCGGATCTGGCGGCCGACATGATCCGCGTGCTCGCCGAGTTGGAAGAATACCATCCCGACGCCGCCGACGGCATGATCAACGAAATGAAGATGAACATGCTGCTGTTCTACCTCGACGGCGACGACGCCTATCGGCAGCGGTACCGGCAGTTGCTCAACAATTTCTTTTACGACTTGTTCCTCGAGGAATTGGGCAACGGCAGTTTTTACCTCTACGGCATCTCGGACTGGTCGGGCAATCATCTGAACGCGCAATCGCTGATCGTGCTGACCTGGCTGGCCGAACTGCTGGAAGACGATTCGCTCGAAGAACTGCGCCACGGTTGTCGGCGCGCGTACTGGATGATGCACGGTCCGCGCCTGCCGTTGTTTTTGACGACCATGGCCGCGTTGGGCTGGGATGAACCGGACGAGGCGCGCTTGGAAGAAGGCCTGTGGCGCCTGCGCGAATTTCCCACGCCGAAAACGCATTACGACATCGACTGGGAAATCAATCCGGGCTTTTGCCTGAGTCCGTTCCCGTCGTTGCCGTGGAAGTTCGACTGGTGGACGTCCAACGATCGCTTCTTCAGCCTGTACGGCTATCCTTTGTTCGAGCAGGGCGTGGACAATTTTATGTTCCGCAACTCTCCCTTCGGTTACCGCGACGGGGCCTCGGATCGTTCCGAGTTTTCCGCCGAATACCTCTATGTCTATTGGCTGCTTTACCAACGTGGACTGATTACGGGTGACGAATGATGAAAAGACGAATGGTCCTGATGGCGTTTCTCCTGACGCTGTCGATCGGCGCGACGACCGCCGCGGCGCAGGAACACAAGTACGCGCTGAGCGTGTTTCACTTCAACATCCAGTACGTCATCGGCGGACTGTACGGCTTCGTGCCGCTGCCGGTCGACTACCCGCTGTGGGAGATCGGTCCGGACGAAGCCGAGGACATGATCGTCATCGAGAGCTTCAAACCGATTCTCGATCTGCTCGAGGATCATCCCGACTGGACGCTCTCGCTGGAGTTGCAGGCGTACTTCATCGAGGTGCTCGCCGAGCGGCATCCGGAGATACTTACGCAGTTGCGCGAACTGGCGCAAGGCGGACAGGTCGAGCTGATCAGCTTCCACTACGCCGACCAGTTGTTCATCGCGTTCCCCTATGAGGATTGGCGGCGCAGCAACGAGCGTACGCTGCAGGTGTTCGCCGAATACGATCTGCCGTTGTCGGGTGCGGTGTTCTGCCAGGAGGGGCAGGGCGCGCAGGGCATGGCGCGGCGGATGGAAGAAAACGGATATTCGGTCATGGCTTGGCCGAAGAACCTGTGGAAGTACCAGTACGGCGACGAACCGGCCAAGCCGTATTACACCTTCGGCAACATCCACCTTGTGCAAGCCGGCAAGGGCGTCGACGACGCGGCGACCGGCGTGCAAACGACCTGGACGTTCATGGGCGACGGCGAGCTGCTGGCCACCGGCGATTGGGACCCGTACTTTCCCTGGTTCTTCCATACCAACGACGACGCGGTGGCGGAATACGAGACGAACCTGCAATCGCTGGCTGATGAGGGGTACGTTATCAGCGGCATCGCCGATTACGTCGAGGATCTGATCGACCAGGGCATCGCGCCGGAGGATCCGCCGAATCTGCTCGACGGCACATGGCAGCCGGGCAGCACCGAAAGCGTGTCGATGTGGCTCGGGCGCGGCGGTCTGTGGCGTAAAGACGAACGCGACAATCACGTGCGCACCATGTGCATGATGGGTCATAAGGAATTAATGGCCGCCGAAACGGCCGCCGCGGTCGCCGGTCTGGATTACCGCGACACGCTCGATGAGGCGTGGCGGCAACTGTTCATGGCCGAGGTTTCCGACGGTTCCGGCATCAACCCGTATCGGGGCGAGGTGGAGTTCACCATCGCCAGCGCCGCCGAAGCGATCCGTGTGGCGCGCGAGATCATTGAGCGGGCCAAAACCGCGTTGGCAATGGAGCACGTGCTCATCGACACCGCCGCCGGCACGGTGACCGAGGGAGTTTTTTCCTGGCCGGGCGTCGAGGTGGCCGAAGCGCCGCTGACTGTCACGGTCCAGGCGAAAAAGCGCGAGCACACCGCGCGCTGGTTCAAGCTGAGCGACGATCCGGAAACCTATCGGTTGGAAATCGCCTTTACGGCCGGCGAGGACAAGGAAGCGCGCGAGAACAGCATCACCTTCCCCGGCACGGGCGACCAAGTGTTGACGACCACCGCGTTGATCGACGATGAAATCCGCTCCTACACGCGGTCGGACTTCACCTTTGAGGACGGCCATTTCTACCTGCCCGTGCCGATCGGCCTGGTCGGGCTGGGCGGCGGTTGGTGGGTGATCAAGGACATGGCCAACGTGCATCTGGCCGCACGGATCACCGACAGTGATCCGGACGTCATGTTCGAGGATCTGACGCCGCCGTGGTCGGAAACGATCACCTGGATTTTCTACCTGATCGAGGGCGACGATGCGCAGGCGTTGGCGCTGGCCGATTCGATCAACGTGCATCCCACGTTGGCGCGCTAGGGAGGTAACGATGAAACGCGGTTGGATGATTTGGTTGATGCTGCTACCGACACTGTTTTTCGCGCTGGTGGCCTGCGATAAAAACGACGATGACGACGACAATGATGCGGCCGCGGACGACGACACGTCCGCCGACGATGACGACGACGACACGATGCCCGCCGACGATGACGATGACGACGACGATGCGCCGCCGCCGCTGGAGACCGGGCGTTTCCTGCTGCACATGGATTTCGAAACCGATTTCCGCGCGCACCTGCGCCTGGTGCAGTACAGCGACGATACTTTCACCGGGCAGTTTCTGCCCAAGCAATCGTTCGACGTGATCACGGCCGACGTGCCGCTGGAGGGCGCGGGCAAGATGATCCGCTTCCCCGAAGCGCTGGGGCGGATGATCGTCCTCAAGTTCCAGGGACCGGCGGTGAGCGGCGGCAAGTGCGGCGACCTGCCGGTGTCTTATTCGCTGGCGTTGACCGCGAAGGAGGACAACGGTTACCTGGTCGGCGGCCTGACCGCCTATTGCGGTGCGAACACCTTCTATGGCCGACCGGCGCGCGTGATGCGTCTGTCGGGTTTGCAGACGCCCGAAGAGTAAACTCGTTCGCCAAACAATCAGCCGCTCGTCGTGAGGCGGGCGGCTGTTCGTTTAAATGGATACGCCCGGTAGAAAACAACGGCCTGAGCGACTACCGGGCGTTTATGTAGGGATACGCGACCTAATTTGCGTTTTACAGGTAACCTAGATCCTTCAACCGTTTCTTGATCTTCTCTTCCTCATCCGCGCTGTAATCGGCGTTTTCGTCGGCCGGGATATAGCCCATCAGTTCGAGAGTGCGGATGATTTTATCGTGCGACTCGACCACCGATTCGGCGGCGGTTTTGACCACGACTTCCGGATTGACCGGCGCCTCGTAGGGATCGTCCACGCCGGTGAAGCCTTTGATTTCGCCGGCCAGCGCCTTTTTGTACAAACCTTTCACGTCGCGTTCGACCAGGGTGTCCATCGGCGCTTCACAATACACTTCGACGAACCGGCCGATCAGCGCGCGGTTTTCGTCGCGAATGGCTTTGTAGGGGCTGATCGCCGCGGCGATGGCGGCCACGCCGTTGCGGGTCAACAGGTTGCAGACGAAGCCGATGCGGCGGATGTTGATGTCGCGGTCTTCCTTGGAGAAGCCCAAGCCCTTGCTCAGGTTGGTGCGAACCACGTCGCCGTCGAGCACTTCGACGTTTAAGCCGCGTTCGAGCAGCGTTTCCTCGACCATCTGGGCGAGGGTGCTTTTGCCGCTGCCGGAAAGGCCGGTAAACCAAATGGTGAATCCTTTGCGCATGATTTCTTCCTCTCTTATCTTACAGAATGCTGGATCCGATCATGTCGTCCGGGATTTCGATGCCGAAGAAATCGAGGATCGTGGGAGCGACGTCGTAGATCGAATATTGTTTCAGTTGTTTCGCTTGCTGCTCGCCCGGCAAAGCGCAGACGAGAATGCCGTTGTAATCGTGATTGGCGTCGTCGGGACCGGTGTCGTTTTCGAAGATGTGAATTTGGCCGCCGCCGACGGTGCCCGCGCTGCGCCAAGCCAGATCGCCGAAGTACACGATCAGGTCGGGCGCGACGTTGTTGACGTGTTTGTACACGTTTTCCGGCCGCAACACTTTGGTGCCGATGTTCACGCCTTTTTCGTCGACGATCGCTTCCATCGCGCGCTGCACTTCGTCGCGGAAGGCGGCGTAGTCGGCCGGGTCGACGATGCCCTCGGGCTCGCGGCCTTTGACGTTGAAGAAGATCCGGCTGTAGTAGCCGCCTTCGCCCCAGACCTTGGTTTTGGACCAGTCGATATTGTCCATCTTCAGTTTGGTGGCGCCGGTCGGCTGCTCTTTCAGCGTCAGCCAGCCTTTCTGGATCAGCCAATCGTTGATGCAGATCGCACCGACCATTGTGCGCGCGCCGTGATCGGAAACCATCATCACGGCGGTTTCATCGTCGATCACTTCCAGCAGCTCGCCGATGCGCTCGTCGAGGTACCGGTAATAGTCGCGGATGGCGAACTCGTATTTGTGGCCCGGCTCGTAAAGGCGATGGTCTTTGGCGTGATAGCGCCAGAAGCCGTGATGAATGCGGTCCACGCCCATCTCGACCATCATGTAGAAGTCGTGTTCGTTGGCCTTGAGCGCTTCGCGGAACACCTTGAAGCGGCGTTCGGTCATTTTGTAGATCTGTTCCAGCAACCAGTCTTTGTCCTCGGTGCGGAAGTCCTTCACGTCGATAATGTAGTCGCCGCCGGCCCACGCGTCGATCTGCGCCGCGGCCTCGGCCGGGTAGGTCCACTGCACTTGCTTGTTCGGGGTCAGGAAGCTCGCGGCCAGCACGCCGCGCAACGACTTGGGCGGGTAGGTTTGCGGCACGCCGAGAATAAAGCTGCTCAGGCGATTGCGCGACAGGTAATTCCAGGCGCGCTTTTCCTTCACGTAATCGTTGTTGGCGAAGTACAGCGCCTTGTAGCCGTAGTCCGCGCGGTTGCGGAAACCGTAGAAGCCCAGCGTGCCCGGGTCCTTGCTGGTGAGCATCGAGGTCCAGGCCGGCACGGTGATCGGCGGGTCGGTGCTGCGCATCGGGCCGTACACGCCGCGCTCCATCAACCGTTTGGTGTGCGGCATGACGTCGACGAACTGCTCGAAAACCAAGCGCGGATCGGCGCAATCCAAACCGATGATGACCAGTTTCTTCACCGTTGCCTCCTACGCCTCTTCGCTCTGGTAGAACTTCATCAGGATGTCCGCCACTTCCGGCCGGGTGAATTCCACCGGCGGACGCTGGCCCGCGGCGAGCATTTCGCGGACTTTGGTGCCCGACAGGAACACGCGGTCTTCCTTGCCGTGCGGGCAGGTCTTGATCGAGGCCATGTTGCCGCAGGCGTTGCAGAAAAAGGAATGGTCGAAGAACAGGGGCGTGATGCCGAGTTCCTTGGGGTCGAATTCATCAAAAATATAGTGCGCGTCATACGTGCCGTAGTAATTGCCCACCCCGGCATGGTCCCGGCCCACGATAAAATGCGTGCATCCGTAATTTTTTCGCACGATGGCGTGCATGATCGCCTCGCGCGGCCCCGCGTACCGC
>DAINPV010000003.1:0-41563 GCA_036743315.1 bacterium
CGCCGTCGCCGAAATCCCATTCCCGGCCGGTCGGCTCGCAGCCGCCGTAGAGCGAGGTCAGGTCGGTGAATTGCACTACGGCGGCTGCGAGCCGACCGGCATGGAATGGGATTTCGGCGACGGCGAGACCTCGACCGAGGAAAGCCCGATTCACACTTATGAAGACGCCGGGACTTACACGGTGAAGCTGACCTACACCACTGAATACGGTTCCTTCGAAGTGACCAAAACCGATTACATCACCGTCAGCGAAGGCGTCGATGACGATACCGATGACGACGACACCGACGACGACACCGACGATGACGACACCGACGACGACACCGACGACGACACCGATGACGACGACTCCGGCGACAACGACGATGACGACACCGGCGGCGCCGACAACAACGACGATGACGACGATGACGACGATGACGACGACGATGGTTGCGGGTGCTGACCGCTAGCAAAAACAAAAAAGGCGGGGACTTTCCCCGCCTTTTTTATTTAACTACCGCTCTGCCCCCTGGGCCTCTCCCTGCTTTTTTTATATATCCACTACTGCTTGTCACTCATCACTTTGAACTTTTAACTGCCTTTGGATCCACCGCACAAGATTTTCCCCCGCCCGGCCGCCGATGTGCTTTTTCGCCTGTTTGACGATATTACAATGCGGGTACGGCGCTTCGTGCAGGGTCGCCCAGTCGTACACGTAGGGAAACGCAAAACAGGCTTGCGGCCGACGGTGCGGCGCGGTGGCGAACAACGTACACGAATTGGTCGCGGCGTCGAAAGCGCGGCAGGTGAACCACGACCCTTCCGCGGTCGGCGGCGGATCGTTCAACGGCACGAAATACTCCAACACTGCCCCCAGGTCCGGCGGCAGGCCGTCCGCATCGCCGGCGCGCCATCGCCGCTCCCACTCGCGCAAGGTTTCGTCGGTGACGCTTAGAAAAAACGCGCGGCAGCAAGTGCCGCAACGGGCGCAGGCGATCGAGGTCGGAATGTCGTCGGGCACGCGAATCGCGCCCCAGGGCGTGTCGATCAGCGCCATGAACGTCCGCTCCGCTTAGGCGATCGACGCCGCGGCGGCCTTCGCCGCCCGCTTCAACCGCTTCTTTTCCTTGCGCCGTTGCCGCCAGGCGGGGATGTCGTCGATCATAATGCGGTAGATGCACGGGATGACGAACAAGGTCATCAGCGTCGAAGCCGCAATGCCCCAGACGATCACCGCCGCCAACGGCGCCCAGCTTTCGCTGCGGCCGCCCAGGCCCACCGCGGTCGGCAGCAGGCCGCCGATGGTTGTCAGGCTCGTCAGCAGGATCGGCCGTAGGCGCAGCCGCCCCGCGCGTAATAAGCTCGACCATTTGCCATCGCCGCTCGCGCGCGATTTGTTGATGAAGTCGATCATCACGATCGCGTCGTTCACCGCGACGCCCGCCAGCGCGACCATGCCGTAGAGCGTCACGATCGACAGCGGACTGCCCGACACCAACAGACCGATCATGGCGCCGATGAACGCGAACGGAATGGTGAACAAGATGATGATCGGCTGGAAGAAACTTTTGAACTGGCCGCCGAGGATGACGAAAATCAAAAACACGCCGATCAGAAACAAGCGCTGCAGCGACGCGAACGATTCCTGAAACTCCTTGTACTGCCCGCTCATGTCCAGATGATAGCCCGGATACCGCTTGGCCATCTCGTTCTGCCAGAATTGCGTGATCTGCGCATTGATGCCGTACAGTTGATTCGCATACTCCGGTGCGATGTCCGCCGACACCAGAATGTACCGCTCCTGATCCATCCGCTCGATCGAGGGCCACGCGTCGACCACCGCCGTGTGCGCCACCGCCTTGAACGGCACCCACACCACCTGGCCGGTCGCCGTTCGGCCCGGGATCTTGAGCCGATCCAGCGAGTTCATCTCCCTTTCATATCGGCGCGGATAGCGCACCAGCACTTCGACCTCGTCGTTGCCGTCGCGATAGGTTGTGGTAATCAACCCCTCGAATGCCGTGCGTAAAAACGACGCCACGCTCTGCAGGTCCAACCCGTAGTATGCCGCCGCCGCCTCGTCGACGGTCACGCGCACTTCCTTCTTCTGGCTTTTCCAGTTGTCTTGGATGTCCACCACGCCGGGAATCGTCTTGAGCTTCTGTTTGAGCAGGTCGGCAATTTCGATCAGCGGTCCGAAGTCGCGTCCCAGAATGCGCACCTCGATCGGCCTTCCCGTCGGCGGGCCGCCATGCGCTTTTTGGAAACGCAGCTTTTCCAGCCCCGGCACCACGCCGATCCGCTGGCGCAGATCGTCGATGATCTCGTCCAACGGTCGCCGTCCTTCTTTCTTGGACACCAGTTCCAAGGACATCTCGCCCACGTTGCTGGAGAAAACCCAGTCCGTCTCCGTGCGCATCAGGCCGACGATGCCCTGCACCGATTTGACCTCGCTCGCCGGCAATTGGCCCGCCGCGCGCTCGACATGCTCGACGATCTTCCCCGTCTCCTCCAAGCTGGTCCCCGAGGGCATTTCGACAAACACCTGGAACAGGTTGATCTCCTCGTCGCCGAACAACTCGACGCCCACCACCGGCACCACCATGCCCGCGGCGATCAGCAACAAAAACACGCCGCCCAGCACCCAGCCGCGCCGGCGCAGCAATTTGCTCAGGAAGTGACTGTACTGCCGCGTCATCGACCGCAACCAAAGCGGCGACGCCGCGGGCTTGGTTTTCTTGCTCGTCCACTCGGCAAAATGCGACGGAAGAATGATGAACGCCTCGACCGTGCTCGCCGCCAGCACCAGGCATACGATGATCGGGATGATCCGCATGAACTTGCCCATGATCCCGGGCATCAGCATCAACGGCAAAAACGCCGCCACCGTGGTCAGCGTCGCCGAAAGGACCGGCATGGCCACCTCGTGCGTGCCTTCCAGCGCCGCCTGGCGTAGCGGCTTGCCCATCTGGTAATGGCGGTAACAGTTCTCGACGATGATGATCGCGTCGTCGACCACGATGCCCAGGACCAGAATCAGCCCGAACAGCGAGTTCCCGTTGAGCGAATTGCCCGAGTAGTACATGAAAATGAACGTGGTCAAAAACGTAACCGGAATGCCCAGGGCGACGAACAGCGCGTTGCGCGCGCCGATCGCCAGGTACAAAAAGATGATCACCAGAATCAAGCCGAGCACCGCGTTGTTGCGCAACACGTCCATGATTTCCTTGATCTCGATCGACGTGTCGCCGCTCAGCACGATCTGCGCGCCCGCCGGCAGCGTCGGCTGCACCTCCGCCACCAGTCGCTTGATGTCCTCGATGATCGAGATCGTGCTCGCCGAAGCGCGCTTGGAAACGTTGATCGACACCGACGGCTGGCCGTTCAGATGCACCATCGTGCGCACCTCTTCGAAACCATCAGTCACCAACGCCACGTCGCCGATCGTCAGCGCGTTGCCGCCCGGTTGCGAACGCACCACCACGCGCCGGATGCGGTCGGCGTCTTCGAAACGGCCGATCGTGCGCAACAGGAATTCCTCGCGCCCCGCCTCCACCTTGCCCGCCGGAACGTTGCGGTTGGACGCGGCCAGCGCCAGCGCCACCATGTCCGGCGTCAGCGAATGCGCTTCCAGCTTTTCCGGATCGACCTCGATCCACACCTGCCGCTCGTTCGTGCCGGTCATCTCGGCCTTGGCCACGCCGTCGATCATCATCACGCGCCGCCGCAGGTCGGTGATCAAATGCCGCAGCTCCATGTCCGTCAGCGGCCCGCCCAGGTTGATCGTCACCAGCGGAATCATCTCGGTCGTGTCGAATTCGCTGTAGTAAATGTCGTCCACGTCCTCCGGCAGGTTTTGCACGCGGTCGACTTCGGCTTTCAAATCCAGGAAGCGCATGCGGAACAGCTCGTCGCTGATCGTGCCGAACTTGACCATGATGAACGCGGCGCCCTCGCTCGATTGGCTGTAAACCTCTTCGATGTCGCGGACGTCCTGGATCTCTTCCTCGATCGGAATGGTGACCAGTTGCTCGATTTCTTCGCTGGAGGCGCCTGGCCAGGGCACGATGATGAACGCCCAGTTGAACTTCACCTCGCTGACCAGTTCGCGCGGCAGATCGAAAAACGCGAACAGACCGGTGATGATCACCGTCGCCATCAGGATGTTCACCAGGACCGGATTGTCGATCGAAATTTTGATGATGGCGCGCATCGATCAACCCTCCGTGGGTTGACGGTCGGCGGGCGTCGCCTCGGCGGCGGGCGTCGCCTCGGCGGTCGGCGGCTCCACGCGCACGCCGTCGCGATGGACGATCTGCAACTTGCTGCCGTCGTTGATCGACCGCTGCCCGATCACCACCAGTAGCTCGCCGGCGGATAAACCTTCTTCGACCAGCACCCGCTCGCCGTCGCGCGACCCGAGTTTGAGCGGCCGCGCCTGCGCGACATAACCGCCCTCGGCTTTCACGGCGACGTACGCGCCCTGCCGGCCGTTGAGTTGCACGACCTGGTCCCGCACGATCGCGATGCTCTCCGGAATCCGCGCCAACTCGACGGCCGCCGCACAACGCATCCCGGCCATCAACCGTCCGTCGGCGTTGTCCAACTCGACCCGCACCGGGAACGAACCGCTGGCTTTGTCGGCCGCCACGCCCACGCGTGTCACGCGGCCGGTGAATTCTTCGTCGTCCAGCGCGGGCAGCGTCAGTTCGACCGGCATGCCCGCCTGCACGCGCATTACTTCCATTTCCGACAGGGCCAAATCGATTTTCAGCACCGTGTCCTTGACCGCCGTCAGAAGCGGCGTGCCCGGCGCGGCCAGTTCGCCGATGGAAGCCGTGCGCGCGCTCACCCGGCCGGAGAATGGCGCGCGGATCACCGTCTCGTTCAGATTGCGCGCGGCCAACCCGAAGGACGCTTCGGCCAGTTGCCGCCGCGCCGTCGCCGCCTCGTGCTGGGTGCGGATCTGGTCCATCTCGGCCTGCGAAATATGCCCCTTGGCAAACAACTTTTTCGCACGGTCATAATCCTCGTCGGCCAGCTTGGCCGCCGATTTCGCCGCGGACAATTCTGCCGCGGCGCTCTGCCGGGTCAGCGCATAGGTCGCCTGATCCAGCACGACTAGCGCCTGCCCCTGGCGTACTGCGTCGCCCAGATCGGCGCGGATGGCCCGCACCTTGGCCGACACTTCGGCGGTCAGCACGGCTTCCTCCTGCGCCTGCAGAATGCCCGTGGCCGTGATGCGCTCGACGAACAGATCCGGCTCGACCGTGCGCACGTCCACCGGCCAGGCTTCGCGCTGACGGTCGCCGCCCAGTTTTTCCGCGACCCGCACGTTGCGGTTGTAATAAGCAAAAGCGATCGCCGCGGCCAGCACACCCAACAAAACCAACACCACCAGCCGCCGCCGTCCGTTCCCCGTCCGGTTCGCTATCATGCACAATCCCTTATTCACTAAAAAAAATTATTCGGCTTTCGCCGTCACGTATTCCCATTCGGCCATCGCCGTGTTGAAGTCGCTGATCGCCGCAATCAAATTCGACTGCGCGTTTTTATACGCCAACTGCGCGTCCAGCAACTCGAGGTTGGTCGCCATCCCCAGTTCGCTGCGGTTGTTGACGATCTCCAAATTCGCCGCGGCGTGCTTCTTCGCCTTCAACGCCGACACCACGCGCAACCGCGCGGCGCGTAAATTCAGTTTCGCCGCGTAGGTGCGCTGCAGGAACGTGCGCTCGTACGATTCCGCGCCCATGCGCGTGGCCTGTGTCGTCCGGCACGACCGGCCGATGCCGCCGATCGCCCCGAAGCTCTGGAACAGCGGAATCTCCACACTGATGCCCATCGTCCAGGACGTGTCCTCGTCCGGCGCCATCGTATCGTTGGTTTCCCAGCTGTAGTTGTAGCTGAAATTGACGTTGGGCAGCAGCGCGCCCACCGATTCCGCCGTGCCGATCTTGGCCAGCGTGACGTTGTTTTCCTCGGCCTGCACCGCCGGATGCCCGCCGACGCTCAACTGATCCTGCGCGCCCGCCAACGCCGCATCCTCGGCGACCAGCAACTGCTGCGGATCGACCTCCACGTTCATCTCCGGCAGGTCGTAGGTCGTCGTCACCGGTTCGCCCACCACTTGCGCCAGGGCCATGCGCGACTGCGCCAGCGCGTTCTCCGCCTCGGCCACCGCGCCTTCCGCGCTCGCCGCCTCGGCCTCCCAGCGCAGCACGTCGCTGACGGTCACCCGCCCGACGTCCTGCTGCGCCTTGACCAACGCCAGCGACTGTTGCGCCAGCGCCAGCGACTCCTGCGCCACGCGCACCAGCTCCTTGGCCGACAGCGCGCCGTAGTAAGCCTTCTTCACTTCCAGCGACACCTGCAGTTTTGCGTCCTGCGCGGTCAGCTTGGCCGATTCGCGCGACACGACCGCCGAGTGAATCGTCGCGTATTCGCGCATGCCGTTGAAAATCGGCTGCACCACGCTGATCGAACTCGAGTAGTTGTCCTCGAACAACGACGGTTCGGCGTTCGGATTGTACATCCGGGTCATTTCCAACGCTTCGTCGGCCGCGTCCAGCGTGTCCTGGTCCGGGCGCATCCAGGTCGTGTTGTAATACACGTGCGGCAGCCAGACCGAGATCGACTCGCCCAGACCCCAGTCCGTCGCCGAGGCGCTGTACTGCGCCGCCTGCAATGAGCGGTTGTTTTCCAAGGCGATCTCGATCGCCCGCTCCAAGGTCAACTCCTCCGCCCGTGCCGACGCGGCGATCATCAGCACGATCAGCAACAACACGGCCACCGACGCCCCTTTGTTCATCGCTGGTTCTCCTTCCGCTTGAAACGAGCGAGAAATTCCTTCTCCATGGCCGCCAGTTCTTTTTGCCCTTCGATGTTGAATTCGATGTCCACGTCGAGAAAATCGCCCAACGTCTTGCCCTCGTACAGGTCCCTGGTTTCCACGAAATCGGCCAACTCGATCAGGTATTCATACTCCGCCTGCAAATGCGTGACCTGGTGCTTCTCCAGCATCATTACGATCTCCGGCAAATGAGGATTGCGCGCCATGAACGATTTCTGGTCGGTCAAGAATTGAATCGTCGCTTTCATCATCTCCGCCCGGCCACGCAGAATCTCGACCATCCGGTCCTGGTCGACGTGCCAGCCGAAAAACAAGCCCATGTCCAACGGCATGAAAAACTTGTGAATTTTGGTCAGATTCTCTTCCAGCATCACCAGGAACGCCGCTCGGCCCTTGTCGGTGATGCGATACACCGTGCGCGCCGGATTGCTGCCCTCTTTCTCGCGCCGCACCGGCTCCACCAGATTCTCGTGGGCCAGCCGTTCCAAGGCATAGTAAATGGACCCGAACTTGATATCGGTCCAGTCGCCCATAAAGCGTTCCATTACCTTCTTCAGTTCATAACCGTAAAAATCTTTCTCGCGCAGAAAACCCAAAATCGCCAATTGTACGCTCATCGTATAACGCCTCTGTGTTGGTGTGATCCGGTAGCATCCTCAAGTATTTGGACCAAACTATGCAAAAATAAATATATGTCAACCGGACATCCTATTTGCTCAATGCAGCGATTCGGGTTACCTTCTCAGCAAATCGCAATTCCCCAGAGGTGTCCCTGGTGCGAAAATTCATCATTTTGTTCCTGCCGCTTCTCCTCCTGTTCGCCGCTTGCGTGCCGCGGGAAACCGACTACCTGCGCGCCGTGCTGCAGTTCGCCGACGCCCAACCCACCGTGCTGTTGCTGACCTTGCCGGACCGCCTGAACCTCGTCACCGTGCATCCGACCCTCGCCGGGCCGGCCGAAACCCAACTGGAAACGGTAACCGCGGCGCTCGACTTGAGTGAGCTGGGGCCGCTGTGGGCCGACCGCCTGCCGCGCACCCTGAACTTTTTCCGCGACGTGCGCTTCGTCGCCTCCGCTCCCGCCGGCGCTCTGGTGCAACGCCTGGCGGCCGATCCGCGCCGCGCCGGGCGGTCGGGCTATCGCTTGCTGGAGCCTTACCGTCCCGCGCCCCCGGCCCGCGAGCAACTGGCCGCGCCGCCGCCCGCCGAAGTCGATCTCGATGATCCTCGCGCCGAGCAGAGCCTGCTGCGCGTCGAAGTGCCGGTCAACCATCTGCCCACGCCCCGCTGGCGAGCCTTCTCGCCACAACGGATCGCCGAACAATTCCACGCCGACCTGCTCCTGCTGATCGGCTTGGATCATGTCTCTGTCTTTAACACCGGGGAACGCCCGAAAGTTCACTACCAAATGAGCGCGGCGCTGGTCGATTTACGCCGGCCGCTGCTCGCCGCTTCCTTCACCCTGCCCCTCGACGGCAACCGCGTGGGCGGACCCGGCGGGGTCGAAGCCGCTCTCTGCAAGAATATCGATGAACTGCGCGCCGACGATTGGCGGGCGCTGCGGCAAATGCTCGCCCCCCTCGGCGAGCGTTACGGTTACCTGCTGGCCACGCAAATGGGCTGGATCGGTGAAAGCCGCCTCGCCGAACAGGCCGTGCTCTGGCAGAAGGAAAACGAACAGGCGCTGCAGCGGCTGCGCGGCGACTGAACCGGTTACTTCCCCGCCGCCAACCGCTCGGCTATCCACCGCAGGGCGTCGCCCAGGTTTTCCTCGATGAACGGAATGTCGTGGTTGCCCGGCCGGATCTGCCGCTCCGGTTCGATCGTCGCGCCCAATTCCTTGGCGACCGGGTTGAACACCGGCACGGTGGCGTCGATGTTGAAATCGTCATTCTCGCCGACCACGTACCAGATGTGCACGCCGGTCAGGTCCGGCTTGGCGTCGCGCAGCCGGTCGACCGGATTGGCCGCGCGCACCCGCTCCCACACCGGCTTGTTTTCGGTCCACACCTCGCCTTGCACGCGGTCGGAATCGAACACGGGATACAAAAACACCTTCTCGGTGAACAGGTACGCCTGACGCGGATTGACCACCATCGGCCGGTTCTGCTCGTCCGTGGTCAGCGGCTGGTAGCACGCCGGATCGTAATTGAGCGTGCGCTTGCCCCGGCAGCTATAGCGCAGGTCGACCGCCGGATAGAACGCGCCCACGTTCGGATACCGCTGCGGTTCGTCGACCATCATGTTCAGCGCGATCGTGCCGCCCATCGATGCGCCCAGCACGATCGTCCCGGCCGGGTCACGCCGCACGTTGTAGTTTTCCTGCAGGAAAGGCAGCAACTCGTTTTTCAGATGGTCGGCGAAGCGGCCCAAATTCGAGTTGACGCCCCAACTGCCGCCCGTTTCGTCCCACAGCGTGGCCGGATTGTCCAGGCCGTTGCCGCTCAGCGACAGGTCGGGCATCGCCAGCACCACCGGCGGCAGCCAGCCCTCGTTCATCGCCTTTTCCATCTGCGCCAGCAGCGCCCGGGCGACGTGATGCGGCCGTTGTCCGAAGCCGTGAAAAGCGATGACCAGCGGCAGCGGCGCGCCGTCCTTGCGGTAGTTGCTCGGCAGATGCACCACCAGCGCCCGCGGCGCGCCGAGGATTTCCGAGGGCATGCCCGGCTGGCAGCGCACGCCCAGCCCGCCCAGCGACATCCCCCGCTCCGGATCGGGCGTGAAAATGCCGCGCCGGCAACCGTTGTCCATGTAGGCGTCCAATTGCCCCGGTCCGTCGTAGACGAACGGCGGTGACGCCCACGGCGCCACCCGCCAGTCGTTTTCGCTCAATTCGGAGGGCAGCGGCATGGCTTCGTCCTTCGCGTCCAGCAACTGCCAGACGATGTAGCCGATCGCCGCCAGCGCCAGAATCACCGGCAACAGACAACCCAGGATCAGCAGTCCGCGGCGGGGCGGCTTTTTGGCTGGAGCGTTATCGGTGGTCATCGCTTACCTCCCGGCCCGCCGTTGTAACACCAAATGCCCCTCCGTTCCAAGAGTTATCCGAGTCGGATGCTGGCCAGGAAGCCCGGCAGCGTCTGCCACCGGAAGTAGGTCACCGAGCGCGAGACGATCTCGCCGGTGCTTTCGATGAACAACGTGCCGTGACACGTCGTGTGCGTGCGCAGCAGATTCCATGGGCGCAGGTCGATTTTCTCGCCGATGTACTGGTAGTCCGTGCCGTCGGCCTCGAAAGTGAACGTATAGCGGATCTTCGCCTCGGTAAAATAATGCAGTTCCAGCGAACCGAGCACCGGCGTGTTGCGGCACAGCCCCTCGATGTCCACAAAGCCTTCCAGCTCGTTGTACATGAACTTGCCGCCCAGCGGATTGAGAAACTCACCCACGTTCCTGGGTCCCCAGGTGACGCGGTATTCCATGAAGCGCTCGCCCGGTTCGCCGTAGCCCGGCTCGAAACGGTGCGTGCCGGTCATCACCTCGTCCATGCGAAAACCCAGGCGCTTTTGGCGCAGCATCTCCTGCAATTCTTCGAAACGGCCCATCAGCTTCCCCGCAAGTCGGTTGGTA
Source organism: bacterium (assembly GCA_036743315.1). GTDB lineage: Bacteria > Lernaellota > Lernaellaia > Lernaellales > Lernaellaceae > CALBTQ01. Next base: position 10,403 of record DAINPV010000003.1, read on the forward strand.
GGCGCTTACTGTACACCAGCGTGGGCCGCGCGGGAAGCGGACCGTCCGGGCGCTAAATCCATCTTTCATTTTCCCGAACGAAACGGTATGCTACCGCCCAAATTTTCATCCGGATGGCAGATCATCCGCATGAGTGGGGGCCTTATGCCGAATCTGCAAATGATTTTTTTTGGGCTGATCGCCCTTTCGTATATGCTGATTCTGATCGTCACGATCACCGGTTTCCTCAAACTGGTGCTGCGTGAAAACGCGACGATCAAGATCATCCACAAGTTCGCCGTGCCGCCGTCCATTCTTTTTTGGGTGCTGGTCATGTACGGCGCCATCGCCTACAACGCCGGCAAGGTGATCACTCTCGTCACCTTCTTCACCCTCTTTCTGGCTTTGGTTTTCGGCGGCGCCCTCACCGGCTGGCTGGTCAAACCCGGCCTGCGCCGCGTGCTGCACATGATCTTGAGTTCCCTGACGTTTCTCCTGTTCACCTACTTCATTTTCGGCGTCATGCTCGCCCGCGCCTAAGCGCCTGACAGCCGCCGCCGAACGCGCTATTATTTCGCAATGCCGTCATCGCCGCCGAAATCATCCCCTCTCGTTCGCCGTCTCGCGCTCGGCGTGCCGGCCGTCGTCTTGCTGCTCGCCCTCGCCGGCATCCTTGCGATCAAGCACCTGTGGCGCAATGCCCCGGGCAGCCCGACCGATCCGCCCGCGATCGTCGTCATCGAACGCGGCGCCGGCGTTCGCGCCATCGCCGCCACCCTGACCGCCCACGGCGTGATCGCCGACGCGCGCGGCTTCGTCCTGCTGGCCGAATACCAGGGCGTCGCCGCCAAGATCAAAGCCGGTGAATACGCCATCGTCCACGGCCAGCCGATGCGCGCGGTGCTGCAACAATTGATCGACGGCAAAACGGTCAAGCATCGGTTCAGCGTTATCCCCGGCGAAACGGCCGCGGCGGTCGCCGACAAGCTCGTCGCCGCCGGGCTTGATCCGCAAAACGAGGCGCACGCCTTGCTCGCCGACGCCGCCTTTCTCGGCAAGCTGAACGTCGACGCGCCCTCGTTGGAGGGCTACCTCGCGCCCGAAACCTACCTCTACCAGCGCGGCGACGATGCCCGTGCGCTGTACAAGCGCATGACCGCCCAATTGCGGCGCACGCTGCCCATGACGACCGACAATCCCGACCTGACCATGCATCAGGCGATCACCCTGGCCAGCATCGTCGAAAAGGAAAGCGGCTACGCGCCCGAAATGCCGAAAATCGCCCGTGTGTTTCTCAATCGCCTGCACGCTAAAATTCCCCTGCAGGCCGATCCCTCGGTCATTTACGCCCAGGGGAAGAATTTCCAGGGACGGCTGACCAAGGCGATGCTGCAACGCGATCATCCGTACAACACCTACACGCGCCGGGGCCTGCCGCCGGGGCCGATTTGCAACCCGGGCCGCGACGCCCTGGCCGCCGTGCTCGCCCCCGCCGCCGGCGACTGGTTGTACTTTGTGGCCGATGGCATGGGCCGGCACGTATTTTCCACCACTCTGGAGCAACACAATGAAGCGGTGCGCAAGTATCGCCAAACGCAGCAATAGCCTCGCCGCGCTCTTGGTCGTCCTGGCGCTGCTGTGCGTCGGGTGCGCCGCCGTGACGCGCCCCGACCCCAGCGACTTGTCCAGCACGACGCGCCACGAGGCGTTCGGCCTTTCACTGACCTTGCCCAAAGCCTTCAAGCGCTTCAATGAGGGCTCGTCGGTCGCCTTCCGGCCCGATCCTCCCTCGCGCACCTCGCCCGGCGTGCTGGTGCAGCGCCACGATGGCGCCGACGCCGTGCGCGTGCTTGACGCCGCTTACCGGAAAATCGCCACGCAGATGTCCGGCCTGCCCGAGCCGATCCGCGGCCGCGTCGGCGGGCAGGACGTCATGGGCATCTACTCCGAGCTGGTCACTCACTTGATCTGGATCTATGCGCCCTCCCAAGGTGACACGGTCTGGACGCTGCAGATCATCGTGCCCGTCGACTGGACCGATGAAACCGCCTTGGCCTTCCACGATTTCGTTTGCCGAAATGTGCGCTTTCCGTAAGATGCCCGTCATTGACTCACGGGATGCGGCAAAGTAAGATCGCCCCCTCTTGTGAGAAAAACCCGGAGGTTTTGGTGCGCAGCACGGCCATCTGGCTATTGATCGTGTCGTTGCTTCTGGCAGGCGTCCTCGCCTGCGAGGAGGAAGACGAGAACATCGGCGAAGGCGGGATTTTCGACAGCCCGACCAGCGTCGCCGTCCACTGGCCGTACGCCTACGTGACCAACGCCAACTTCGACCTGTCCTCGGGCAAAGACGGGCATCTGAGCGTGGTTGATCTGCGCCTCGCCCTGCAGCGGCGCGATCAAGCCGTCGTCCGCACCGTCGAAACCGATCCGTATCTGTCCAAGATCGTCCTCAACGCCGAAGGTTCCGTCGCCTACGTCGCCGAACGCCGCCACAATACGGTGTTGCTGTTCGACCTGACCGATCCGGCCCGGCCCGACCTGCTGGACTTGGACGACTCCGAGGACGGTTCGCAGGGCATCACCGTCGGCCGTCAGCCTTTCGGCCTGACTCTCACGCCCGCGGAAGATCGCCTGCTGGTCGCCTGCCTGTCTTCCGGCGTTATTTCGGTCGTCGACCTGATCGCGCAGCAACTGACCAAAAACATCGCCCTTTCCTCGGGTGTGAACGATATCAAAATCGACCCCGCCGGGCGCTACGCTTATGTGACCAACAAAATGGCCCCCGGCATCACGATGATCGACGTGGAGACCGGTAACTATGCCGCCGCCTTCGATACCGGGTTGTCCTTCAGCCTCACCGCCTACGACAACCGCGGGCTCGATTTCACGCCCGACGGCGACCGCCTGTTCGTCGCCGCGCGCAACCCCGGCGCGCTCCTGATGGTCGACGCGACCAAGCTGCCCCTCTACCCCGAGGACGCCGTGCTGCGCCTGCTGCCGACCGACCTGGGACCCTCGGCGGTCAAGGTCACGCCCGACGGCGGCGAGGTCTGGGTGACCAACTTCGTCAGCAACACGGTTTTCGCCTACGACACTGACAACGGCGACTTGGTGGGCGTCATGCGCGTGGGCGCGGGTCCCAACGACATCGCCATGTTCGCCGATCCGATTGATCCGGATCACTACTACGCGTTGACGGTCAACTTCAACAGCCACAACCTCACGCTGCTGGACGTGCGGTCCAAGGAGGTCATCTGGGCGATCCCATGAACATCCGGACGACCATCCTGTTGCTGATCCTCGCTCTGGCCGTCGGCTGCGGCGGCGGCGGCTACGACGCCGGCGACACGGTGCGGCATTTCTACGGCCCCACCGAAATGGCCGTCGAACCAAACGTGCTCGAGGAAACCGGTCCGCTGATCTACACCGTCAACACCGCCGGCGCCAACTTGACCGTCATGGAAAGCATCGGCTTCGAAATCGTCAAATCCTACACTGACGATCGCTACAACGAAAAAGCGATCTGGCTCGGTGAAGCGCCGATCGACATCGCCGTCACGCCCGACGGCGACCGCCTCTACGTCACCGACGCCCGCACCGACGCCGTGCGCCTCGTCGAGTTGTACGATCCTTGGCCGGTCGAGGTCGCCGACCTCGTCCTGCGCGACGCCCGCGTGGCCGTCGTGCCGGTCGCCTATGCGCCGAAAACCTACGCCGCCGTCGCGCCGCCCGCCTGGGACGCGCGCCACGAAGTGTGGTTCACCGACCGCGACAACGACCGCCTGCTCGTTTGGGATCACCAGCGTCAGGCCCTGGTCGACGCGGTCGAGTTGCCCGCCGAGCCGGTCAACCTCGAGGTCAGTCACGACGGCGAAACGGTGTACGTGCTCGACGCCGACGCCAATCTGTTGATCGTCGACGCCGCCGCGCGCGAGTTGACCGGCGACGTCGTCGACCTCGGCGGCTGGCCCACGCGCCTGGTCGAAACGCTCGACGGCTCAACCCTCTTCGTGCTCAACAACGATCCGCCGCGCCTGCAGGTCGTCGAAACCGACCGCTGGGCGCTGACCGAAGATGAAATCACCTTCCCCCTCGCCATCAACGGCATGGCCCTGTCCACCGACGGCAAGACGGGATTCATCAGCAGCGACGACGGCAACGTGTATTACTTCTTCGTCGAGCAGCGCCGCGCCTGCGGCTCGGCCGCCGATCGCCCGTACTTCTACGACGAAGGCCGGCGCAGCAACCCGACCCTCGAGGAAATCGAAACCACCGACTGCGTCACCCGCGAGGAAGAGTGGGAGCTGACCTTCAAAGAAGAATTCAACGCCTGGCAGGTGGAAGGAACGCGCAGCGGCCTGCAATACAACCTGGCCTACAGCGACCAGCGTTACGAATCCGATTACGGCCATGTGTCGTTCCGCATCCGGCGCGGCGAACTGCGCGAATCCGACGACGACCACTTCAAATTCCGCACCCGCGTGGGCGTCGCGCCGATCCGCGTCGGCCTGGTGCCCACCGGCATTGCCGTCGTTCCGTATTATTTCGAATTGAGCGAAGACCTGGTTTTCGTCGCCAACTCCGGCAGCCACTCGCTCAGCCGGATCTACACCGAGGAAGACGAAAACCTGGGCGCGATCGAATAGTCTTTTCTTTTATGCGGAGATCGTGGCCATGTGTTTGTCGACCGTCGTCTATGTTTTAATTTTCCTCGTCGCTCTGATCGTCGTGTCGGCCAAGTTGTTCGGCAACCTCTACGCCAGCGACCGCCGGCCCGACGCCGTGTATTTCGTCCAGACCCGTGACGGCTGGAAGCTCGCGCTGCACTACTATGCGCCGATCAAGGACGCCAAAAAGAAACGCCCTGTGCTGTGCTGTCACGGCCTGTCGGGCAACCATCACAGCTTCGATCTTACCGAGCGCACCAGCATCGCGCGCCTGCTCGCCGCGCAGGGCCACCCGACTTTCCTGTTGGATCTGCGCGGCGCCGGTCTCAGCGACAAGGGCGGTCCCTGCCGCCGCCACGCGCTGCGCTGGATCCTCTCGGATCACTACAACTTCGACATTCCCGCCGCGGTCGACAAAGTCTGCGAACTGACCGGGGCGAAGAAAATCCATTACGTCGGCCACAGCATGGGCGGCATGATCGCCTACTGCTTCCTGCAGATGCCCGTGGCCCAGAAAATCGCCCGTTGCGTGATTCTCGCCAGCCCGGCGAACCTCGCGCACATGCGCCCGGCGCACAAGCTGACGCCGCTCAAGTACTTCCTCCCCGGCATTCCGCTGCGCAAGCTCACCCAGTGCGTCGCGCCGATGTTCGAATGGTTCCGACCGCTGCAATTGGTCAGCGGCAACATCAACCTGCGACCCGGCGACTACACGCTGTCCGCCGCCAACTGCCAGGACCAGACGCCCATGTCGTTGTTGGTCGACCTCGCCCGCAGCGTCGAACACGGACATCTGCTCGGCGACGACGGCCGCGACCTGACCGAGTCGATGGGCTACATCACCACGCCCACACTGGTGATGTGCGGGCAGAAAGACGCCACCGTCGGCTTAGGCCCGGTCCTCGAAGCCTACGAACGCCTCGGCGCCAAGGAGAAAAAATGGGTGCCGCTGGGCGAAGAGTACGGGCAGGAAGACGAATACGGCCACATGACCATCCTTATCGGCAAAGATGTGGACCGCGAAGTGCATCCGCACATCGTTGACTGGTTGGCCAAGGGTTGACCGGCGGCGCGAGCCTTCCTACGATGATCCGATGAACGACCAGGGGAGAAAAGGCGTGAAGGCAACCAACGTATTCCTGTTTTTCTTACTGGCCCTGGCGCTGAGCGCGGCGCTGTGGGCCTGCGGCGACGATGACGACGACGACGAGGATTGCCCCTCGTTCGCCGATTACCAAGTGTACCCGGAAGTCGGTGCCGGCGACAGCGTGTACGAACTGTATGTGCGCCTCAAAGCCAAGTCGGTCAACAAAAAGGTCGAACGCGTTTACGCCCGACTCTATTCCTCCAACGGCCAACCGACCGGCGAGGTGTTCGATCTGGTGCGCACCGAAGCCGATCACTATCGCTACTTGCGCACCTTCACCGGCGACGAGGTCTGCGAATCGGGCACCTGCAGTCTGTACTTCCAAGTCTTCGCCGAACACACCGAGGGCTGCGTCAAAGCCTTCGAAACCGACATGTTTCAGGTGATCATCGAGGAAGAAACCGGCGACGACGACACGCAATGACAGGATAACGACTTTGGACATCAAGCAATACATCGACGCCGGCGCCCATGCCGCCGAGCAACGCCTTCATGAACTGACCGACGCCGATCCCGGCCCCTTCGCCCTGGTCAAGGAAGCGATGGCCTACTCGCTGTTTGCCGGCGGCAAACGCATCCGCCCGACACTGTGCGTGGCCGCCTGCGCGGCCGGCGGCGGCGACGAGGATCTCGCCCTCACCTACGGCTGCACGCTGGAGATGATCCATACCTACACGCTCATCCACGACGACCTGCCCGCCATGGACAACGACGACCTGCGGCGCGGCAAACCCAGCAACCACATGGTCTACGGCGAAGCGCAGGCCCTGCTCGCCGGCTGCGGCTTGCTTACCTGGGCTTACGAAATCATGGCCCGGCAGGCTGTCGACGGCAAAATCGACCCGGCGATCGCCGCGCGCATCGTCGCCGAAACCAGCCGCGCCATCGGCTGGACCGGCACCATGGGCGGCCAGAGCCTCGACATGATCCTCACCGAGCGCGGCGACGCCTCCGTGGCCGACCTTGAATTGATGGAATACGCCAAGACCGCGCAACTGCTCATCTGCGCCGTGCGCAACGGCGCTCTGGTCGCGCGCGCCGACGAAGCCGCGCTCGCCAAGCTGACCGTCTTCGGGGAAAAAATCGGCCTCGCCTTCCAGGTGGCCGACGACGTGCTCGACGTCGTCGCCGATCAGGAAAAGCTCGGCAAGCCGGTGGGTTCGGACAAGGCGCAAGGCAAAACGACCTACGTCGACCGCCTGGGCATCGACGGCTCGAAACAATTCCTCGCCGAATTGCTGGCCGCCGCGCTGGAATCCATCGCCGACTTCGACGACCGAGCCGACCCGCTGCGCGCCCTGGCCCGCTTCATCGTCGAACGCGCCTACTGATTTTTACCGCCGCCTCTTTCACTCCGCTGCGGCTCGCAGCGCGGCGAACATTGCGTCGGGTCGAATCACCTCATAACGCTCGTCCAGCGCGTCGATCTGCTCCTTGATGTACGTCGGCGACGTCACCCACGCGTTCACGCCGATGAACACGAACGTCGGCTCGTCCGGATACAGAAATTCCTTCTCCACCGCCGCGTCCGCCAGAATTTCGGGAATCTGCTCGGGCCCGACCAGGTACACGTATCGGCTGCGCAGCACCGGCGCGCCGCCCGGCGTGATGTACCAGCCCTTGTCCGCGTTGGGCCAATAGTCGATGAACAGGCCCAGCAGGTCCAGCGTCTGCGCGTATTCATCGGCGATCTCGTTGGGCAAGGTCAGGTCGTCGTTGATCAACCACAGCGTGCGCATGTCGGCCAGTCGCAGATAGGTATCGGTCAGCCGGAGAAACTCGGTCAGGTCGCCCCACTGGTTCGGATACATGTACCCGATGCCCGACACCGGTCCGATGACCATGTTCCGCTCGTCGAGGCGATCATAAAAAAAGCCGATCACCGCCGGCGCCAGATCGACCAGCGAACACGAGATCTCCCAGCCCAGCGGAATCTCGCCGTATGCCGGATCGTCGAACCAATCGGCCGCCCAGCGGTTCATGTATGCCAGCGAATCGCCGTCCGAGTAGGCGAACGAAACGTAAATCTTGTTTTCCACCTCGCCGAACTCGACGATGTGTTCCTGCGTCAACGTCTCCGCCGTCAGCCCCGAATGCGCGCTGAGGTTGGAAACGTAATCGCTCGCCACATGAAACTTGCCGTAACGCGAAAACAGCATCACGCCCAACAGCTCGTCCAACGGCCAGCCGAGAATCGGAATGTCGCGCGGCGTGCCCGCCAGCACCGTTTCCAGCAGCGGCCGCTCGGCGTAATGGTGCGGGTCGAGTTGGAAGGTGAACACGTTGTGCGTCACCAGGTAATCGCGCAGCGGATGCGCCGTGTCGTCGACGAACGCCAGCAGGCGCTGATTCGCCTGTGGCCACACCTCGGCGAACGCCCAGGTGTAAAGCGCCATGTTGTCGGCGAACCGCCCGCGCAGGTCCTCGCTCGCCGTCAGACCGCGCGCCTCCAGTTCCGCAATCAAATCCGGATGCGCGATCACCGCGTTGCGCAGCCCCGCCAGCGTCGTCGCGACGTTCACCGTCTGCGGCAGCTCTGGATCGTAGACGATAAAGCCGTCCACCTCGTCGCGAAAATGGTCGAACACCGCCCACGCGTCGCCGGCCGTTTCGCTGGTCACACCCCACTTGGCCTCCATCTCGACCAGCCAGCGCCCTTCCTCCTCGTGGGCCGGATCGTTCCACGGTGCGATCGACGGATGAAAATACAACCGCGGTTCCGTCTTCGCCAGCACGCCCTGCAGCGAGGCCATCATGATGCGCATCGGCGTTGACAGCGACTGTCCGTCGAGCACGATCAGATGTTGCGGCGGCGGCGACTTGGGGAAAACCGACGGACCTTCGCCCCCCCGACGCTTCTCGCCGAGCGCGGCCGCCGCCGTCGCTTCCGGCGGCGCGCCCGCCACGGCCTTGGCTTTGCTCGCCGGCTTTTCGGGCAGGCAGGCGCACAACAGCGCCACGACGATCAACGCCCACCACCGGCGTTTCATGGCCGCACCCCCTTTCCCAACAGGACAAGCAGGCCCGACACGATCCGGTTCAGCGCGTCGGTCGGCTCCGTCCCCGCCAGGCCGCCCGTGTAGCTCAGCGTGCCGGCGAAGGTCGCTTCGGGAAAGAAAAAGTAATACGGCTGGTACGCGCCATCGGCCGCGAACGACAACGGTCCGAAGGCGTGCGCCGCGTCGACCAGCGTGTCGATTCCCGGATCCCATCTGCCGTTGGCGTTGTTGTCGACATAGCTTTCCGTCTCGTCGACCACGAAGGTGTAGAAATTCGGGCTGCCCAGATCCTCGTCCCACAGCGGCAACTGGTGGCGCAAGCCCGGGCTGTTGTCGAACATCGCCGTCAGGTACGCGCCGACCTGCGCGTCGCTCGGCAGGTAGTTGCCGCACAGCAGCCGCAACAACAACGACAGGTCGGCCGGGCGGTCGTCCGCCACGCCGTCGCCGATGCTGTAGGTGTCGCCCGCCTGCGCCGTCTCGGTCAGATCGCCCGCGACGGTCACCGTCGTCGCCGTGTTGTCCACAATCGGATACAGCAACAGCAGATCGTACTGCGCCGCCTGCTCGACGTTCGGGTTGAGCACCGCGCCCGCCAGCGCCCCCGGCGTCCAGGCGGCCGTCGCATCGGTCAACGTCGTCGCGGTCAATTCCGTCGACGCGCCCAGTGCCGTGTCGTTGTCGTAACCGTCCGCGTCGTTTTCCTCCGGCGGATACGTGCCGGCCAACGAGCGGTTGAACTCCGTCACCAGCGGATCGAGCGCCAACAACTCCAGCAGATCCAGCAACCATCCCACGCCGCCCTCGGCCAGCGATTGCCCGTTCACCTCGACATTCACCGCAAAGCGCCCGTTTTCATAGCGCAGGATATCGTCCGTTTGATCGTCGCTTTCGCCGCGCAGGGCGTCCAGCAGATCGTCGCCGGTTTCGGCCGGATCGACGAAATCGTCGGCCGGATTCAACGGAGTGTCGTTGTCGTCCAGCCAATAATAGCCGTCGCCGTCGTTGTCGTCGGTCAGCGCCGCCAGCGTCGCGGCGAAATCGGCCTTCGCCCCGGCCAGTAACGTCGGCCCGTCGATGCCCGGTCCGGCGCTCGGATCGTGCACGGTCAGAAAATCCGGAAACTGGTCGCACAGATCCAACAGCACCGTCAGGTCGCCCGAAGACAGCAGGTTCAACCACGTGTCGATGTTCGGCGCACCCGTGTCGATGTCGTTGGCCGCCAGCATCCGCAACACGCCGCGCGCCCCATGGTACGCCGCGCCCAGCAGCGCCGCCTCGCCGTTGTCGTGTTCGCCCTCCTCTTCGACCGACTCGGCGGGAATCTTCACCGCATGCCCGAACAGCATGATTTTGATTTGCGGCAACCCATAGCTCCACGTCGCCGCCCGCGCCGCGTCGATCCCGGTGATCGCCCGATCCAACTGCGGCAGAATGATTTCCAGCAAGTACACGGTGATCAGATCGGTCGGCAGGTCGTCCGGGTCCTCCATACCCAGTGCGTCGAGCATCGCCTCCTCGATTTCCTCGGCGGTCAGTAGATCGTCCAGAAACGCCGCCGCAATCGCCAGCGGCAAGGTCAGCAACGTCAACGCTTCGCCGTAACGACAGCGCTCGATATCCTCCGCCTCGACCGGTCCGTCATTGTCCGGATGGTCGTCCTCCAGCTTGTCCCGCGCGCTGCGGAAATAGACCAGCGCGTTGGAAAAATTGGCCGCCGCGATTTCCCTTTCGGCCCAGCGCATGTCCTCCCAGGCCGTATCCTCCGTGGCGACGTCGTCGTCGACGCTGTCATCATCGGTCGTGTCGTCGTCGGCGCTGTCGTCGTCGGTGTCGCTGTCGTCATCGTCGTCGGCGCTGTCGTCGTCGAGTTCGCCCTCCTCGGGGGACGTATCGTCGTCATTGCAACCCGGGCCGTCATTAAAATCCATGTCGAAATCCATCTCGCAGTCGCAACCGCACACCGCCGCCAGCCACACCGCCAGCCAACACGCGGCCAAAAAAATCCCCGGTGCACGCATCGGTTGTTCTCCCTGTCGGATCATGGCGTCTTTTCCTGTCTGCGGATCTTTTCCGCGTTAGAGCTTGCGCAACGCCTCGTCGATGTTCGCCAGCGCTTGATTGATCTTCTCCCGGCTCGCCGCGTACGACAAGCGCAGGTAGCCCTCGCCGAATTTGCCGAACGCCGTGCCCGAGAGACAAGCCACGCCCGCTTCGTTGAGCAGGTAGTTCTCCAACCACGCACTGGACTTGCCCGTGCCCTTGATGTTTGGGAACACATAAAACGCGCCCTTGGGCTTGAGGCAACTGACGCCCTCGATCTCATTGAGCCCCGTCACGATCGCGTCGCGCCGCTCGCGAAACGCCGCGACCATCGCTTTAACCTCGTCCTGCGGGCCGTCCAGCGCCGCCAGGCAGGCGCGCTGGCTGAAGGTCGAAGTGCACGAGTTGCAATTGATCGCCAGCCGCGTGATGTGCTCGGCCAAGCGCGGCGGCATAATCCCGTACCCCAGCCGCCAGCCGGTCATCGCGTAGGTTTTGGAAAAGCCGTCGAGAATGATCGTCTGCTCACACATGCCCGGGAGCGACGCGATCGACTGGAACGTCCCCTCGTACTGCATCGCGTTGTACACCTCGTCGGCCAGCACCCACACGCCGTGGCGCTTGGCCGCCTCGGCCACCACCTCCAGATCGTGTCGGCTCAACGCGCCGCCGGTCGGATTCTGCGGACTGTTGAGAATGATCAATTTCGTGCGCGGCGAAATCAGCTCGACCAGTTCCTCCGGATCGAAGGAAAAACCCTTCTCCTCGCGCAGCGGCAGCGGCACCGGCTTGGCCCCGACGAATTTGATCACGCTTTCGTAAATCGGGAAGCCCGGGTTCGGATAGATCACCTCGTCGCCTTCGCCCGCCGTCGCCAGAATGACGAAAAACATGATCGGCTTGGCCCCCGGCGTCACCACCACCATCTCCGGCGCCAGCTCAAGGCCGCGCAGCGCGCCGGATTTCTCCGCGATCATTTGGCGCAACTCGGGCAGCCCCGCCGCCGGGCCGTAGTGCGTGTAGCCCTCGTCCAGCGCGCGCTTGGCGGCTTCGCGAATGTGCGCCGGGGTGTCGAAATCGGGCTCGCCGATTTCCAGGTGGATGATCGATCGCCCCTGCGCCTCGAGCGCGCGGGCCTTGGCTAGCATCTCGAACGCCGTCTCGGTGCCCAGACGGCTCATCCGTTGCGCCAACAGCATCTTGACCCTCCCACAATTTGCCAGGCGTTACGAAATGGTATCGTTATTTATTTTTAAACGTCTATTTCTTCGCCGCTTGCATGACCTCCCGCGCGGCCGCGACGATGAACGGTGCGCTCAAGCCGAATTCCGCGAACAGTTCATCCGGTTGTCCCGATTCCCCGAAGCGATCCTGCACGCCGATGAACCGCAACGGCGTCGGTCGCCGTTTCGCCAGCAGCTCGGCGATCGCGCCGCCGAAGCCGCCGGTGACCTGATGTTCCTCGCAGGTCACCGCGCATCCGCACTGCGCGACGGCGGCCAGCACCGCTTCCTCGTCCAGCGGCTTGATCGTGTGCACGTTGAGCACCAGCGCGTTTACGCCCTCGCCGGCCAGCGCCTCGGCTGCCGCCAGCGCGTGGTAGACCATGTGCCCGGTGGCGAGCAGCGCGACGTCGTTTCCTTCGCGCCGCAACGCCGCCTTGCCGATCTCGAACGGCGTCTCCGGCGTGGTGATGATCGGCACGGCCTCGCGCCCGAAACGCAGGTACACCGGCCCGGCGATCTGCGCCGCCGCCAGCGTCGCCTGGTACGATTCGTGATAATCGCAGGGCGACAGCACGGTCATGTTCGGCAGCACGCGCATGATGGAGATCTCCTCCAGCGCCTGGTGCGTCGCGCCGTCCGGCCCGACCGACACCCCGCCGTGCATGCCGCCGATCTTCACGTTCAGTTTCGAATAGCAGATGGTCGTACGGATCTGGTCCCACGCGCGCCCGGCGACGAACACCCCGTAGGTCGAGACGAACGGTACCTTGCCCAGCAGGCTCATCCCCGCCGCCATGCCCAGCATGTTCTGCTCGGCGATGCCCGCGTCGAAAAACCGCGTCGGAAACTTTTCCGCGAACCAATCGGTGGTCGTCGACTTGGCCAGGTCGGCATCGAAGACCACCACCCGCGGATCGGTCTCGCCCAACGTGAGCAACCCGTCGCCGTAGCCCATGCGCGTCGGCTTCTTGCCGTATGTCTGCACCATCGCTCATTCCTCCGGGTCGGCCAGCTCGCGCATTGCCTGCGCGTACTGTTCGTCGTTGGGGGCCTTGCCGTGCCAGCCGGCGACGTTCTCCATAAACGAAACGCCCTTGCCCTTGATCGTCCGCCCGATGATCGCCGTCGGCTTGCCGTCACGGCGCGGGAAATCGTCCAGCGCCGCGACCAGCGCGCCCATGTCGTGACCGTCCACGCCGACCGCCTCCCAGCGGAACGCGCGCAGCTTGTCGGCCAGCGGCGCGATGCCCATCACCTGCTCCACGTCGCCGTCGATCTGCAGGTTGTTGTAATCGATGAAGGTCAGCAGGTTGTCCAGCTTGTAATGGCCCGCCGCCATCAGCGCTTCCCAGATCTGCCCCTCCTGCAACTCGCCGTCGCCGTTGACGCAATAGAACAGATTCGGCCGCCCGTCGAGCTTCGCGGCCATCGCCATGCCCACCGCCACCGACAGCCCCTGACCCAGGCTTCCCGTGCCGACCTCGACCCCCGGCGTGCACATGCACGGATGCCCCTGCAAGTGCGAGCCCAGCCGCCGCAGACTGGTGAGATCATCCACGGGAAAATAACCGCTGCGCGCCAGCGCCGCGTACAGCACCGGCGCCACGTGCCCCTTCGAGAAGATTACCCGGTCGCGATCCTCCCAGCACGGATCCTCCGGCCGATGCCGCAATTTGTGGAAATACAGCGCGGTGACGAAATCCGCGCTCGACAGACTGCCGCCCGGATGGCCCGAACCGGCGGCGTGGGTCATCGTCACGATGTCGCGACGGATTTGCCGCGCCATGCGCACCAGATCGCCCAGTTCCATCCCCCCTCCTGACTCCCCCGCCGGGGATCTTCATGGTGGCGGATCGCTTGTGGTTGATGAATCGATCTTACCAAGCCCGCTTGCTCGGTCAACCACCTCGCCCGCGCGAATGGTCCGCGCGTTTGAGCCCTTGACGGCGCGGCGGAAATAAGGTTAGTTCGTGCACCGCACGAGGTGAAATGACCAATGGACCCGGAATTGCGCCGACTTTATCTGCAAGACCTGGAGGAAATCGAGGAGGAACTCCGCGAATTCGGCCCCAGCACCGATCTGCTGCTGGAAAAGGCCGAAATTCTCGATTTTCTCGGCGAGCAGGACCGCGCCTTGCAGGTGCTGCGCGAAGCCCTGTCCACCGAACCCGACAATCCCGACCTGTGGAACAACCTCGGCGTCGTCTACAAAAACATGGGCGAATACGAGGAAGCTTTCGAGGCGCTGATGAAATCGCAGCGCTTGGAGCCCAACCGCCCGGTGACCCTTAAAAACATCGGCGACGTGCTGTTTTTCATGTACCGCGACGACGAAGCGCGTCTGTGGTACGAACGCGCGTTGCGCAGCGACCATAACGACCCCTGGGCGCTGACCGGCAAGGCGCAGATCCTGGTCACCAAGCACCAGTACGAATCGGGCCTCGAGCTGTTCGACCGCGCGCTGGCCATCGACCCCGAATACGCGTGGGCCTACGGCGGCCAGGGCATGGCGCTGCTGGGCTTGAACCGCTACGAAGAGGCCATCGACTCTTTCGACAACGCCATCGAACTCGATCCCGAGTGGGATCATCCCCATTGCGGGAAGGGCGACGCCCTGCACCGCCTCGGCCGGCTCAAAGAAGCCGAGGCTGAATACCGCACCGCGTTGCGCCTGGACGAACTCGATCCGCTCAAGTGGCAGGACCTGGGCAACGTCCTGCTCGACATGAGCCGCTACCGCGACAGCCTGCGCGCCTTCCGCCGCGCCGCGCACATCGATCACACGCTCGTGCGTGCCCACAGCGGCATGGCCCACGCGCTGGACATGCTCGGCCGATCGCAGGAAGCCCTTGCCGAATACGAGATCGCCCTTTCCTTCGACGACCAGGACCCCTCGATCTGGAACAACCGCGCGGTGCTCCTGGCCGAGGGCATGAAAAATTTCGACGAGGCGCTCGTCAGTTACCAGAAGGCTCTGGCGCTCGATCCCGAATACCACCTGGCCCGCTTCAATCTCGCCCAATTGCTCGCTAAAATGGACCGACCCGAACGGGCGCGCGAAGAATTGCGGCGCGTGGAGCAAATCCTCGCCGAACAGGGATCGGAGGCGATTCCGGAATTGCGCGAGGAAGACCTGGAGTGGATTCGCACCTCGCTGCACAAGCCCGTCGACCGCTGAACCGTACTATTTGCCGAAAGCGAGCCGCGCATGTTTCGACCGCTTGTCCGGCTGTTGCCGCTGTTGTTGCTGCTCGCCGCGTGCTCGGCCTCGCCGCCGCACCCGGACGAGGTGGATGCCTACAACCGGCCGGACGTCGATTTTCCCCTCGTCCCCAACGAACTGCGCTTGATCGAAACGGTCCAAGGGTGGGCGCGCGCCGCCGGACGCGAACCGCCGGAGTTGGACGCGGGTCTGACCCTCGCCTGCCGCAGCCTCGCCTGGTGGCTACAGTCGCAAGGCTCCGGGCTGATCGGCGAACTCTCCAACGCCGACGTGCAGGATGAAATGGTGCGCTTCGGCGTCTCCGACAGCGCCGTGCGCACGCAACTGGTTTCGACCTTCCTGCTCTCCTCGATGGAAAAGGATGTCGGCGCCGGCCTGCAGCAGGATCTCGCCTCGGGCCTGTACACCCATTTCGGCGTCAGCGTCGTGCGCGGCCTGTTTCCGCCGCTGTACCACATCGCCCTGCTCTTTTCGCGCCGCCCGGTCGAACTCGATCCCTTTCCCAAACAGGCCGAAACCAGCGAACGCCTGCCGCTGAGCGGCCGTCTGGTCGGCGGTCTGCGCGATCCGAAAATCTACATCGGCACGCCCAAAGGCGCGGTGTACGAACTGCTGTTCAACCTGGCGCCCGACGGCCGGTTCTCCAACCAGATCATGTTCGGCGACGGCCCGGGCGTGTATCGCCTCGAAGTCAGCGGCGTCGGTTCGTCCGGACCGGAGATCGTCGCGCTCATGCCGGTCAACGTCGGCGACTTTGCCCCCGAACCGCGCCGCGACGACTGGCCGGTCGCCGACACCCCCGCCGCCGCGCGCACGCTGGTCTTCAACCAGATCAACCGCGAACGCCAGGCGCTCGGCCTGGCGCCCCTCGTGCGCGATGCCGCGCTGGAAAAGGTCGCCCAGGGCCACGCCGACGAAATGAAAGAACTCGGCTACGCCGCGCACCGCAGCCCGACCACCGGCATGGTCGTCGACCGCGTCGAAGCCGCCGGCATCAAGTGGCGGCGCGTCGCCGAAAACGTCGCCCTCAACCAATCGGCCCTTGCCGGTCACGCCAGCCTGATGGAATCGCCCGCCCACCGCCTCAACGTCCTGGACCCCCAGGTTGACCGCCTGGGCCTGGGCGTCGCTTTTTCCGACGATGGCCATGGCCATCGGCTCGTATATTTGGTAGAAAACTATCTGGCGTTGCGCTGAATCAATTCAAATTCAAATATCCGAGGGGGTGCGCGATGTTGGCGCGATATTTCGAGTTTGACCGTTATGGTACAACCTTGACCACGGAAATCCGGGCGGGCGTGACCACCTTTCTCACCATGGCCTACATCATCGTCGTCAATCCGGCCATTCTCGCCGCCGCCGGCATTCCGCGCGGGCCAAGCACCGTCGCCACCATCATCGCCGCGGTGATCGGCACGTTGCTCATGGGCCTGTACGCCAAGCGGCCGATCGCCATCGCGCCGTACATGGGCGAAAACGCCTTCATCGCCTTTACCGTCTGCAGCCCGGCGCTGCTGGGCGCGTCCTGGCAGACCGCCCTGGGCGCGGTGTTCATCGGCGGCGTGCTCTTCGTGATCGTCACCGCGCTGCGCCTGCGCGGCTGGCTGGCCGAAGCCGTGCCGCGCAACCTCAAGTACGCTTTCGTCGTGGGCATCGGTTTGTTCCTGACCTTCATCGGCCTGGTCGACACCCGCATCGTTTCGCTGCCCGGCGTGCTCAACGTGTTGAACATTCCCGACATGCCCGAGGGCGTGAAAATCGGCATCCTGCAAGGCTCGTTCTTCGGCGACGCCCCGCCGCCGCCGGTGCAGATGGGCTCGCTGCTCAATCCCAGCGTGCTGCTGTCGTTGCTTTGTTTGCTTTCGATGATCGGCTTGATGATACTCAACGTCCGCGGTGCGATCCTCATCAGCATCATCGGCATCACCGCGCTCTCGCTGCTCCTCAAGGCTTTCGGCTTGGAGATCCCCGGCGTGGCGCTGCCCGACCGCGTGTTCTCCAATTGGGCCGACATCAAGGGCATCAAGGAAATCGCCTTCCAACTCGACGTGCTCGGCGCGTTGAAAGTCAGCTTCATCCCCGTGTTGCTGACCGTCTTTCTCATGGACTTCGTCGACACCATGGGCACGCTGATCGGCGTCAGCGCCCGCGCGGGCTTCCTGGACGAAAACGGCAACCTGCCCGACATCCACAAGCCGATGATGGCCGACGCCATCGCCACCGTCACCGGCGCGCTGGCCGGCACGACGACCACCGGCTCGTACATCGAATCGGCCGCGGGCATCGAGGAAGGCGGCCGCACCGGCCTGACCGCGGTGGTCACCGCCGCGCTCTTCGCGTTGGCGTTGCTGTTCACGCCGCTGCTGACGATCGTGCCGCAATGCGCCTACGGCCCGGCGTTGATCGTCGTGGGCATTTTAATGATCGGGGCGGTCAAGGAAATCGACTTTGCGGACATGACCGAACTGTTCCCGGCGTTCATGACCATCGTGCTGATGATCTTCACCTACAACCTGGGCATCGGCATCACGGCGGGCTTCGTCTTCTACCCGATCACCAAGCTGATCGGCGGACGCATCAAAGAAGTGAAAAGCGGCGCCTGGGTGCTCTTCGGCATCAGTGCGATTTTTTATGTGCTCTACGCCTTTACGTTCCAATAAGCCGCGTCAGCGGCGCGGCGGCGGACCGGCATAGGCGAGGTTCGCGTACGCGATGACCAGCGTCTTGCTCCCCACGCGGTCGAAGCGCACCGTCACCCGCGCCATCTTGCCCGACCCCGACAGGTTGGTCACCGTCCCGTAACCGAACTGCGGGTGCTTGACCCGGCACAGCAGTTCCAGCGGCCGATCGAGGTCGGCGGGATCCTGGCTGTCCGAATAATCGTACTCCGGCTCGCGCGACACGCTGCGGGCTTGCCGCGTCGCCTTGGGCGGCGGCGGGGGCGGATCGGCGTACAGCAGCGAGGTCTGTTCCCCGCGTCGGCGGATGACCTTCGAATTGTCGGCCGCGATCGTCGGCGCCACCTTGCGCGCCGGACCGATGTCCTCGACCAGTTCGGCGGGCAGGTCGCGCCAGAACGGCGAGGTGCGCGTCGGCATCGGCACGCCGCCGTACGAGCGGCGCATCGCTGCCATCGTGATATACAAATAGCGCTTGGCCCGCGTGATGCCCACGTAGCACAGCCGCCGCTCTTCCTCGAACTCCGCCTGGCTCTCCAGGCTGCGGCTGTGCGGCAGCAATCCCTCTTCGAGGCCGACCATGAACACCGCGCGAAACTCCAGCCCCTTGGCCGCGTGCAGCGTCATCAAGCTCACCGCGTTGGCGCTCTCGTCGTACAGGTCGGGGTCCGACAGCAGGCTGACGCGCTCCAGGAAAAACTCCAGCGTCGCCTCTTCCTCGGCGTCCTTCTCGAACTCCTCCATCGACTTGAGCAGTTCGCCGATGTTCTCCAGTCGCGTTTTGTCCTCGATCTTCTCGCTGGCCTGCAGCATCTCCAGATAGCCCGAATCTTGCAGCATGCGCCCGGCGATGTCCGACGGCCGATGCTCGCGCGCGTACGCGGTCAGATCGTCGATCATCTCGGCGAACGACTTGAGCCGCTCGCGCATCGTGCCGGTAAACTCGCTGTCGTTCGCGCCTGCTTCGCGGCACGCGGCGATCGGATCGATCCCCCGCCGGTTCGCCGTCGCGAAAATCCGCTCCAGCGTCTTGCCGCCGATGCCCCGCGCCGGCACGTTGATCACCCGCGCGAAGGCCACGTTGTCCGCCGGATTGACCAGCAGCCGCAGGTACGCCAGCGCGTCCTTGATTTCCTTGCGGTCGTAAAAACGCAGCCCGCCGATCACCTTGTAGGGCAGTCCCCACTCCAACAGCTTTTCTTCGATGATCCGGCTTTGCGCGTTGGTGCGGTAGAACACGGCGATGTCGCCGGGCCGCAATCCCTCGCGCGTGCGCAGCTCGACCAGCGTGCGCGCCACGTAGCGCGCCTCGTCGTATTCGTCGTCGGCGTTGTAGCGCACGATCTTCTCGCCCGGCGGGTTGGGCGTATCCAACTTTTTCGCCTTGCGCCCGACGTTCTGTTTGATCACCGCGTCCGCCGCGCGCAGGATGTTCCCCGTGCTGCGGTAGTTGGTGCCCAGCACCACCACTTTCGCCTCGGGAAACTTCTCTTCGAAGTCCAGAATGTTCTGGATGCGCGCGCCGCGCCAGCGATAGATCGACTGGTCGTCGTCGCCCACGACCATCAGGTTGCGATGCTCGCCCAGCAGCAGGTTCAGCAGAATGTCCTGCGCGCGGTTGGTGTCCTGGAATTCGTCGACCAGGATGTACTTGAAGCGCCGGTTGTATTGTTCGCGAATGTGCGGTTGCTCCTTGAGCAGCCGGATCGTCTCGACGATCAGGTCGCCGAAATCGAAGGCGTTGTTGCGCCGCACCCGCAGCTTGTATTGCTGCATCAGGTTGAGGAACTTCTCGCGCAACGGCGGCGGCACGTGCGCGGCCATCTCCGCCGGATCGACCGCCTCGTTCTTCGCCTGGTCCATCAGCGCCGCCACCTGGCGTGGCGTCAGTTGCTCGCTGTCGATGTCGCACTTGGGCAGCAATTCTTTGATCAGCGTTTGCTGATCGGCGTCGTCGTAAATCGAAAAGCCCGGCTTGCGCCCGACCAGCTCGGCGTGGGAACGCAGCAGGCGCACGCAGGCGCCGTGGAACGTGTGGATCCACATCCCCGCCGCATGCCGCCCGACGAGCTGCTCGACGCGCTCGAGCATCACGCTCGCCGCTTTGTTGGTGAAAGTGACGGCCAGAACCTCGCTGGGCCGCACGTCGCGCACCGCCAGCAGATAGGCGATGCGCCGGGTCAAGACGCGCGTTTTGCCCGAGCCGGCGCCGGCGAACACCAGCAACGGGCCGTCCGGAGCCGTCACCGCTTCGCGTTGTGCGTCGTTGAGGTTCTGCAGGATCAATTCGGCAATTTCAGTCATCGGTTCCTCGTTCGAAGGGAGCGCAGCATAGCAGGTTGAACGCTTCGGTCAAGGCTTGGAAAAAATCGAGCTTTTATTCAATTCCTTTCTTGACCGCCCGTTAAGTAAATGATTTACTTTTACGGATTTACATTTCTATTTTGGGGCAATTTTTGCGGAGACAGGACATACTATGATCATCCAATCCCGGCGGCCGGTGCACGGCCGTCAAAACAACGCGGTATTGGTTTTCTCCCTGGCCTTGCTCGCTGTCTTCTTTGTTTTTCCCGCCTTGGCGCTGGCCGCCGATGACGACGACGAAGGCGAATCGGTCGATCCGCCCGACGCCGCCGAACAACCGGGGACCGACATCGTCATGCCGGAAACGAAAGAAGAACACTTCCTCGGCGATTACGGCCGCTGGATCGAGCACGCGCAAAACACCCTGCTGGAAATGGACATGTGGGGCTCTTCGACCACCGTGCCCGAAGGCTTCGCGGTCGCCCTGGTCGGTTGGGGCACGATGCGCGCCTACAAGCGGTTCGACAATCACCGCAAGCTCATCGACATCGTGCCGATCTTGAAAATCGACGATCCGTTCCATGTCAAGGACGAAGATTACTTCTTCCAATTCGACTTCGGCATCCGGGGCAAGGGCGGCGGTTACATGGCCGCGATCACCTACGGCATCACCGATCGCCTGATGGCCGGCGTCAGCACCAACTGGCTCGAGTTGCACGTGCGCCTCGACGCGAAGTTCACCCCAGGCTCCTCCGAACGCCTGGGCGTGGCAACGCGCGAGGAATTCTTCACCATGCTCAACCTGCTCGGTCGACCGACGCCCAAGATGCGCTACGATTCCAAACCGGTCAAATGGGGCGACACCACCGCCTTCCTGACCTGGAACTACTTCCGCAACACCTGGTACTCGGGCGGCCTGACCGGCAGCCTGATTCTGCCCACGGCGCAAGTGGCCGATCCCAACGAAAACATGACCTTCGGTCTCGGCCCCGACCTGGATGCGGGCAACGCCTCCTGGGGTCTCGCGCTCAACAAGGTGTTCGATTTTCGCCCGCCCAAGCCGGCCAACATCGTCACCTTCACCATCGGTGCGGAAGGCGCCTATTACTTCCAGGCCAAGCGTAAGAGTCCGCAGTTCCTCAAGCCCGACCAGGACGCCTGGGACTACCTGCAAGCGCAAGGGTTGGACCTGGACTTCTTCCCCGACTTGTCCGACCTCGACGATTACTACTACTACACCCCGCCGCCCTGGGTGGCCGTCAGCGGCGGCATCGGCATCAGCCTGCTCTCGGTGACCTACCGCCACGGCTGGGGCTTCGAGGGCGAATACGAATCCAACAGCCCGGGCTTCAAAAAGATGATCGATGAAATCGGTCTGGTCGGCACCGGCGACGACGGCAAGTTGATCTTCGCCGCCGGTCTGCCGCTGACGCCGCTGTACCTGCCGGCGCTGGCCCAGGTCCGGTTCGAATACGTCACCGACGGCCGCAACCATCTGGTCTTCCGCGATCAGTACCAGGCCGGCATCGGCTTCTTCATTCCGATCAACCCTCCGGCCCGCTACCGGCTGCCGAAATAGGAGGACGACGATATGTCACGACGCATGCTTTCTCTGCTGGTCATTCTCGCGTTGCTGACCCCCGTTCTGATCGGCTGCATGGGCGAAGGTCCGGAAGAAAGAGACCTCGCCTGGCTGCTGCGCAAAGGCAAGGAACAGCTCGAACAGAACGACGGCTCCAAAGCGTTTAACTATTTTCGTCAAGTCATCGAAATCGACCCCAACCACGTCGAAGGACTCTACGGCGCCGTCCTGTCGTTGGACCTGCGCGTGTTCGCCTTCATCAACGGCATCATCGACCTGATGTACGGCGTCGAGTTGGCCAACCCGACCATCGCCGAATGCCGCACCGCCTGCGAATGGCTCGAACACTGCGGTTTCTACGACATGGCCTGGACCGACGCGGAAAACTGCGTCGAGGACTGTCCCTGGGGTTTGCAGCCCTTCATGTTCCAGAAGGTGCTGGACCACGACAGTTGCGAAGAAGTGCGTTATGACTCCTTCGAGTGGGTTACTCCCACACCGCACGACCGCTGCGTCGCCATCTGCGAAGACCTCGACAAATGCGGCCTGATCAATCCGCCGGCGACCTTCGACGTGCAGGGCTGCATCGACCATTGCCCCTGGGCCTACGTCGTGCGCCACAGCCAGAACTACAAAATCGGCGAATGCAACGGCTACGACCGCACCGCCTTCGAACATATCACCGTCGGCCTGCAGGTCCTCTTCCGCGAAATCGGCATCTTCATACCGCCGCAGACCATCAAATACACCGACCGGCTCTTCGAGCTGGATTCCGATTACCAGTACCGCCTCAAGTACTATGCTTGGGAACTGGTCGATCCGCCGGTGAGCTGGGCCCTCGACGGCCGCTACGGCCCCAATGAAATGTACCTCTCGCGCGCCCTGTCGCACTTTTTCATGGCTTTCCTGCTCAACGCCACGTCGGTCAACCTGGAAGTGAACTTCCCGGCGCTCGACATCAACTACAACTACAGCCACCCCGAATCGGTGCAGGATTACATCCAGGCCACCATCCGGTTCGTCGAAATCCTGCTTTACGACCCCATCTTCCCGCTGGGCTTCCAACTTTTGGACGAAGACTGGGTCGACGATCAGATCTTCGAGGGCGGCCAGGAATTCGGCCGCTTCTTCGGGGCCATCGCCGACATGTTCGATTACATGTTCTCCGATCCCGACCGCCAGGAAGGACGCGCCGTCGGCTACAACGACGACAACTTCAACCTGATCTGGGATCCCGACGAGACCATGACCTTGCGCATCGATACCGAAACCGGCGTCGACATCACCTACCAGCAGGCCAAGGCGATCGCCAAATTCGCCCGCGCCATGGAAGCCGCGTACATCGAACGCGAAATGCTCGATGTCGAAGTGCTGCGCGATGTGCTGGAAAGCTTCAACCTCGGCGCGCTGGACTTCGTCGTCGACCTGCTCGACGCCTGGTTCCCCGAAGGAAAAATCGACATCAGCAAACCCAGCTACGAACCGGAAAAGAACTCCTTCCGCACCGTGCTGGAAACGGTCCTCGAGAAGCTGCGCATCGTCGATGAGCTGATGACCGAACTGGATCTGTAAACCATGCGGCGGCGTCCGGCCCTCGTCCTGACCGCCGCCTTCCTCGCCGTCCTCGCTCTCTGGGCGGGGGCGCAGGAAAATCAGCCGACCACCGCCGCCCCCGGTTTCGCGCCGGGGGCGGATTTTTTAATCGGCTTCGCGACCGTCGACCTTACCCCCGATCCGGTTGCTTCACCGGGCCAACTGCACGGTTACGGCGCGCGCGAAAACGCCCAAGCCGCCGGCGTGCTCGATCCGTTGTACGCGCGGGCGATGGTCGTGCGCGATCGCGCCGGCCGCCTCGTCGGCATCGTCGCCGTCGATCTGTTGCTGGTCACCGCCGACGTGCGCGACGCGGCCGTCTCCCGCCTGCGCCGGCTGGGCTTCAACGATCACAACCTGCTGCTGACCGCCACGCATACCCATTCGGGCTACGCCAACTACGATCGGCGCCTGCTCGTCGAGCACTACTTCGGCGATTACAACCCGCAACGCTTCGAATGGACCGTCGCCGGCGTCGTGCGCGCCGTCGAGTCGGCCTTCGCCGACCTGCTGCCGGGGCGCCTGCTCGTCGCCCAAACGAAGCTGCCCGGCCTCAACCGCAACCGCCGCGAGCCGGCCTACGACATGGACACGGGCCGCTGGACCGACAACGCGCCGCAACCCGAACGCTTCCCCACCGACGAGACAATGACCGTGCTGCGCGTCACCGACCCCGCCGGCGCCCCGCGCGGCGCGGTGGTGCATTACACCGCGCACCCGACGATTCTTTCGCCCGCCAACCTCCGCTACAGCGCCGAATGGCCCGGCGTAATGTGCGCCGCCCTGCCGGATCGTCACGGGACAACGTTGCTGCTCAACGGCGCGCTCGGCGACGTCGCCGCGCCGCAACAACACTGGGGCGATCCGGCCGATGAACCGGCGCGCATGACCGACTACGGCCACGCCGTTGCTCAACGCGCCGACACCCTGCTGACCCAAGCCCAGGCGACGCGCATTTCCGCGGTCGGCGGCTTCAGCGCCCGCCGCATTCCCCCGCCGATTCTGCTGCGCTTCTATTATGGAGTACGCATGTTCGGTCCGTTGCGCAAAGCCTTCCTGCTCAGCGAAAACATCGTGCTGCAAACGGTCCGCCTCGGCGATCTCGTGCTCTTCGCCGTACCCGGCGAACCGACCGCCGCCGTCGGCGAGCACATCAAAGCGCTCTGCCCCGCCGGGTCGACCTGCCTGGTCGTCGCCCCGGCCAACGACTACATCGGCTACCTGGTCGCCGCCGACGAATACGCACAAGGCTCCTACCATGCCGACTCGTGTTTCTTCGCCGAACGCACCGTGCCGTTTTTGCTGGATGGATTCACTCTCGCCTTGAGAAATTTGCAGCAGAATTTTTAGGGAACATCACGCGGCAGCTCCCTCCCCGAATTTCCTCCGATTAAAAAGGTCAGGAAAATAATTTGCCGGTCCTGGATTCCCGCCTTCGCGGGAATGACAAATCCTTTCGTCATCGTCGGGCTTGACCTGGGGATCCAGGATTCCTTTACCGCCGCGTGAAACGCGGCTTACCTCTTAAAACAATCAATGCAGAATCGCCACCACGCAAATGAAATACAGCGCGATGTCGATCAGGATCGGTTTGTCGGTCAGCAACGCGCGCGTCGGGCTGCCGCCGATTTCCTTTTGGTGCACCAGGTACAGGTAGCGGAAAATGCCGTACAGCACGAAGGGAATCGTCAACGGCAGAAACACCGCCTTTTCCGCGAAGGTCGCGACCGTTTCGTCGCTCATCGTGTACAGGCTGTAGGCGATGACCGTTGCGGCGGTGACCATCGCGATCATCTGGTCCAGGAAGGTCGTCGAGTATTCCTGCAGAATCTTGCGGTGCGACTTACCGCCGTCGGCCAGTTGCGTCAGCTCGTGCCGGCGCTTGCCGAAGCCCAGAAAGAGCGCCAGCAGCGTCGTGCAGGCGATCATCCAGAAACTGTTGGGCACGTTGATCAACGCGCTGCCCGCCGCCACGCGCAGCACGAAGCCCAGCGCGATGCACATCACGTCCAGAATCACCACATGCTTGAGCCGTTTCGAATAAGCGATCTGCAGCGCCAGGTAGGCCAGCAGAATCCCCGCGAAGTCCAGACCCACTTTGCGCGAAATGATGTTCAAGCCCAGCGCCAGCGCGAAGGCCAGGGCGACGATCGCCCACACCGCCTGCCGCGCGACTTCCTCCGGCAACTGCCCCGCCGGAATCGGCCGCAGCCGCTTGACCGGGTGCGCGCGATCGCGCTCCACGTCGGCCAGGTCGTTGAACAGATACACCGCGCCGGAAATCAGGCAAAACGCCGCGAAGCCGCCGAAGGTGACGAGCTGGTTGAGCGGATCGAATACGTTGCCGCCGAACAACAGCGCGGGGAAGACCATGAAGTTCTTCACCCACTGATGCGGACGCATCGATTTGACGATCGGTTTAAGATAGTGCAACGGCCGCTACTCCGAAAAGCGTTCCAGTAGATCGTCCAGCTGGCCGCCGCCCGCCGGCGCGGCTCCGCCGCCCTTGCCGCCGCCCTTTTTTTTGTCCTCGTCGAACTGGCGGTAGTCGGCTTCGTCGGCGCCGGAAATGCCCTTGAGCCGCATCGCCAGATCCGACGGGTTGGTCGCCTGCTCCAACGCTTCCTCGATGGTGATCAGGTTCTGCCGCACCAGGTCCAGCAGACTCATGTCGAACGATTGCATGCCGTAGGTGGTGTAGCTTTGTTTCATGATCGTCGGAATCTCCGACGTCTTGTTCATATCGCGAATCGCCGCCGCGGCGCGCGAATTGTTGACCATGATTTCCACCGCCGGCACCCGGCCGTGGCCGTCCGCACGGGGAATCAGCCGCTGGCAGACGATCGCCTTGAGCGCCGTGGCCAACTGTTGGCGCACCTGCGCCTGCTGATGCGCCGGGTAGAAACTCAGGATGCGGTTGATCGTCTCCATCACGTCGGTCGTGTGCAGCGTCGACAGCATCAGGTGGCCGGTTTCTGCGGCCATCAGCGCCGTGTTGATCGTTTCCAGGTCGCGCATCTCGCCGACCAGAATGACGTCCGGGTCCTGCCGCAACGCCGAGCGCAACGCCCCCAGAAAGTCCTGCGTGTCGAAGCCGATCTCCCGCTGGCTGATCAGGCTCATCTTGTCGCGCAACAAAAACTCGATCGGATCCTCGACGGTGAGAATGTGACAGGTGCGATGCGTGTTGATGTACTCGATCATCGACGCCAGCGTCGTCGATTTGCCCGAGCCGGTCGCGCCGGTGACCAGGATCATCCCGCGCCGTTCCATGCAGATCTTTTGCAGCGCCGGCGGCAGGTGCAGATCCTCGAAGGTTTGCACCTTGAACGGGATCACGCGGAAGGCGATCGCGATCGTGCCGCGCTGCTGAAACACGTTCACGCGGAAACGCCCGATGCCCGGCACGCTGTAGGCCAGATCGACTTCGTGCTTCTTTTTGTATACCTCGATCTGCCACTCGTCCATGATCGCCTTGGCCGCCGCGCTCATGTCCTGCGCGGTCAACGGCGGATGCTTTTGCAGCTCGTGCAGTTTGCCGTCGATGCGGAACACCGGCACCTTGCCCGGCTTCAGATGCACGTCCGACGCACCGTTGTCCACGGCCGCCTTGAGCAATCGATTCAGGTCCAGTTGCATCGCTCTAGTCCTCTGCGGTTTCGCTCTCCGCCGCGAAGGTCGGGCCGGACGTGGCCATCAACTTTTCGCGCAGCTCGGCGGCGACGTCGACATTGGCGGACAGGAAATTCTTCGCGTTCTCGCGTCCCTGGCCGATGCGCATCTCGCCGTAACTGTACCAGGTGCCCGACTTCTCCAGGATGCCCAGGTCCGACGCCAGATCGACCAGCTCGCCGTCCTGGCTGATGCCCTGCCCGAAGATGATGTCGAATTCCGCCTGCCGGAACGGCGGCGCCACCTTGTTCTTGACCACCTTCACCCGCGTACGGTTGCCGATCACTTCCTGCCCGACCTTGATCGAGCTGATGCGGCGGATGTCCAGCCGCACCGTGCTGTAGAACTTCAGCGCGTTGCCGCCCGGCGTCGTTTCCGGGTTGCCGAACATCACGCCGATCTTCATGCGGATTTGGTTGATGAAAATCAACAGCGTTTCGCTTTTGTTTAAAATCGCCGTCAGCTTGCGCAGCGCCTGGCTCATCAAGCGCGCCTGCAAACCCACGTGCGCGTCGCCCATGTCGCCCTCGATCTCCGCTTTGGGCACCAGCGCGGCCACCGAGTCGATGACCACCACGTCGATCGCGCCCGAACGCACCAGCACCTCGGCGATCTCCAACGCCTGCTCGCCGGTGTCCGGCTGCGACAACAACAGATCGTCGACCTGAACGCCCAGCTTGCGCGCGTAAACCGGATCCAACGCGTGTTCGGCGTCGATGTACGCGGCCACGCCGCCCACTTTCTGCGCCGCCGCCACCGCATGCAGCGCCAGCGTCGTTTTGCCCGACGCTTCCGGGCCGAAAATCTCCACCACGCGTCCGCGCGGCAAGCCGCCCACGCCCAGCGCCATGTCCAGCCCGATCGACCCGGTGCTGATCGCGTCGACCTTGACGTGCGGCACGCCGTCGCCCAGGCGCATGATCGCGCCCTTGCCGAACTGCCGCTCGATCTGCGTCACCGCCAGATCGACCGCCTTTTGCCGTTGCGCCGCTTGTTTCTCCGCCGCTTTGTCCTCTGCCATGAACGACTCCTTGTTTGAAAAAATACATCCATCCGAATCGACCGATTCTAACAACCAAACCGCCCCTTGGAAAGGTGCGCTTGGCAAGCCGCGCGAAAGCCCGTATCCTGCCGCCCATGCTGGAAACGACCTTTCTTCCCGATCCGTTGTACGCCGATCCCGAAGCCTACGACGTCGCCTTTGGTTGGGATTCCTACGCCGAAACGACCGCCCTGCTCGCCGCCGCCGCTGCGCTGCTCGGCCGCGCGCCCGACAGCGCCCTCGACGTCGCTTGCGGCGCCGGCCGCACCCTGCGCGATTTCGCCCGCGCCGGCTTGATCGCGTACGGCTTGGATCGCGACGCGCGCCTGCTGCGCTATGCCAAGCGCCGCCTCGGCGAACTGGGCCTGAGTGCCGAGTTGATCGTCGCCGACATGCGCGACTTCACGCTGCCGCAGCCGGTCGACGTGGCCGGCAACGCGATCAACGGCATCGGCTACCTCACCGAGCCCGGCGACCTCGACCGGCACCTGGCCGCGGTGGCCGCCAACCTTGTCCCCGGCGGTGTGTACATCGTGGAAATGTCCTTCGGCCCGGTGGAAGCGCATTGGCTGGGCAAAGGCGAGCCCTGGGCCTTCGAGCGCGGCACGCTGCGCGTCATGGCCGATTGGCGCCTGCTGTCGGTCGACGAGGAAACCGGACTGGCCGAGCACGAAGCCACGCTGATCGTCCAGCGCCGCGGCGAACCCGAACGGCGCGTCGTCTGCCGGCACCGCATGCGCAAGTGGGATCAGCCGTCCTTCTACGCCCGCGTCGCCGCCGGCCCGCTGCGCCTCGCACAAATTCTCGGCCGCGATCTGCAGCCGCGCGATCCGGAACAGCGCTTGACCTACGACGACGACAACGTCTTCGTCTTTTTGCAGAAATAATCAGCGCGCGTACGGCGGCGGCAGAATCGGCGCGCGCGTCGGCTGATCGCTCACCCGCTGCAACTCGATCTCCCGGACCAGCAGACTCGGCGCGACGCTGCTGACCGGCACGTAGCCCGATTCCGCGCCGCAATAGCCGTTGAACACGCCCACGTCGTCGCCCGCCGCGATCACCTTGCTCACGCTCAGCAGTGGTGTGCCTACCATCTCCGCGCCGCGCACCAGTTCCTCCGCGCCCGTGTTGGCATCGACCCGCACCAGCAAAATCGGCCGGCTGGAAAACGCCTGGAAATTGTACTGCTGCGTCGACGTTTCGCCGCCCATGCCGTGCCGCAACCACACGCCGTAGGGCTTGTTCTGCGCCCGCGCCTCGCGCATCAACCTCTCCTTGAGCGACGCGACCGGCACGGTTCGGTCCGCGTGGACGATCATCGTGCCCATGCGGCTCATCGGCGCTCGCGCCGCCGACGCGCGTCCGTGGCCGTTCGAATGGCTGAAGCCCTTGACCGGCATGCGGCTTTGCAGCCAACCCACCAACTTGCCGTGGGTGATCAACTCGGTCGGCCGCGCCCGCACGCCCTCGTCGTCGATCAGGTAATGCCCGTTGAGCTCGACGCCGCCCGCGCTCGTCTGCGTCGGATCGTCGATCACGTTGATGAACTCCGGCAGCACCTGGTGCCCGATCTTGCCCTTGAACGTTTGCCCTTCCTGGTTGCTGCGGGTGCGGTCGCCTTCCAGCCGGTGCCCGATCGCCTCGTGGAAGAACGTGCCCGCCACGCTCGGGTCCAGAATCGCCGGACCGGTGTACGGTCCCAGCACCGGCGCGCGCCGCAACGCCAGCAGCTCCTCGGCCAGGCGCCGCACGCCGGTCAGCAGTTCGTCCTCCGCCGGCAGGCCCGCGCTCGTGCGCGCGTATTTGGTGTAAAAATGCTCCACCGTCATGCCGTCGTCGGCCAGCGCCTCGGCCTGCGCGCCGAACAGGAACAGAAAATCGATCGTCTTGACCCGCGCGCCCTCGGTGTTGATCAGGTACTGCGTCGTTTTAAAGGCCTGCACGTACACCTGCGAACTGATGATCTCCGGAAATTCCTTGAAGATCGCGCTCGCCTTTTTGGCCGCCGCCGACCACCGTGCGCGCTCGACCATCACGCCCGGGTCCGCGTCGATGTGTTGCACCGGCTCCTCGCGCGTGAAGTCGCTCTGCGGACCGTCCTGCTCCTCGCGGTACACCGCCCGCGCTTTTTTGTTCAGGTACGCCGCCGACGCGTTCTTGAACCGCAGGTCGGTCACCCGCCACAGCCGGGCGCGCAAGGCGTCGACGTCGTCCTCGATCGGCGCGTCGATGTAACTCAGGTAATCCGCCACGTCGATTTCCGGATCGAAACTTTCCAGTTCGTCGATCGTCGAGGAATTGTCGAAGTCGTAATCGCCCACGCGCACCTCGACGTACAGCTTGCGCTCGACGCCCCCACCCTCGTTCAGCAACGCGCCCAACGTCGCCAGCGCGCGGAAGGAATCCTCCTCGGTCAGGCGATAGGCGATGAAATACGGCTTCTCGTAGCCCGGCAACGACAGCCGCTCGCGCGAGCGCTGCAGCTCGGCCTGCATCGCCGCAAAAATATCATCCTCGCCTGCCAGCGTCGGCCACGCGGCCGACGCCGCCACGATCGCCGCCGCCAAACACAAAACCATCAAACGTGCAGAGCGCATCGGCCCCCTCCTCGGTTTCTCTTACTATACCCATTAGTCGCGACCGCCGAAACCGTCCCGTTGTTGCGGTTGTCATAGGAAGAGATTGTTTGCCGGCGCAAGATCGATTACCTTGGTGGC
Organism: bacterium; assembly: GCA_036743315.1. Taxonomy (GTDB): domain Bacteria; phylum Lernaellota; class Lernaellaia; order Lernaellales; family Lernaellaceae; genus CALBTQ01. The sequence goes on from DAINPV010000003.1 coordinate 41,278, forward strand.
CATTGTGAGGATGACGATGAAACGTTGCGCGCTCGTTTTGCTGCTGTTGTCGCTGGCCGCGCCCGCCTGGGCCGCGGAGGAACCGTCCGTGTGGGCCTACGGCGTGGCGGGTTCCGTGCCCGAAGACCTGCGTCACAACCTGTTGACCTGCCCCCCGCAAGCGTATAACGGCAACCGCCGCCTGCGCCTGACGGTCTACCCCGACGCGCGCACGCAAACCGCCTTCGCCCAAACCATGCGCGAAAACGATCAAGCGCATGGCGTCTGGGTCGACGTGGACATCGCC
>DAINPV010000004.1:0-33675 GCA_036743315.1 bacterium
CGTCAGTGTCGTTGTCGTCGTCGCCGGTGTCGTCGTCATCGTCGTTGGTGTCGTTGTCATCGTCGCCGGTGTCGTCGTCATCGTCGTCGTCAGCGGCGGCGTCGTTGTTGTCATCATCGTCGTCGTCGTCGCAATTGACGGCCACCATCGCGCTGCAGATCATCAAGACCAACAAGGCCAGCAGCAAATAAATATGTTTCGCTTTCTTCACGTTCATGCCTCCTCAGAAAAATGTTTGCCCGCCGGCGGTACGAGGCGTTCTTATAGCAGGAAATGCCGCATTTGAATAGATTCTTTTTCATAAATGGACTGTGCGTTCGAAATGGCGGCCGACTTCTCTTTGCTCGTCAATCGTAGTCGCGTTCGGGAATGTAGATTTCCCGCGGGCGGCTGGTGCCGTCGGATTGGCTGATCAACCCTTCCTGCTCCATGCGTTCGATGATCCGCGCGGCGCGGTTGTAGCCGATTTTCAAGCGGCGTTGGATGTAACTGACCGACGCCTTGCGGTCGCGTGCGACGATCTGGATCGCCTTGTCGAACAGACCGTCGTCGTCGCCTTCGTCATCGCCCAGCGAGATGTTGTCGATGTTTGCGTCCTGCAGGTCGTCGCCGGCGGTGGTGCGGATCTCGACGTAATCGGGCGGCGCGTGTTTCTGCTTGAGATAATCGACCGCCGCGTGGACTTCGTCGTCGGAGATAAACGCGGCGTGGAAGCGCGTCAGCTTGGCCGTGCCCGGCGGCAGGAACAGACCGTCGCCCCAGCCCAGCAGGTTGTTCGCGCCGCCTTCGTCGAGAATCGTGCGGCTGTCGATGCGGCTGCGCACCTGGAAGGATATGCGGCTGGGGAAGTTGGCTTTAATCACGCCGGTGATGACATCGACGCTGGGCCGCTGCGTCGCCAGGATCAAATGGATGCCCGCCGCGCGCGCCATTTGGGCCAGCCGCGCGATCGACTCCTCGACCTCCTTGGCCGCGATCATCATCAGGTCGGCCAGCTCGTCGATGATCAACACGATGTAAGGCAGCGGTTCGGGCATATCGGGCGCGTCGTCGCCGGTCAGCGTGCCGCGGCGCGGCGTCTTGGCCAGCATTTTTTCGACCTTTTTGTTGTAGCTGTCGATGTTGCGTACGCCGATTTCGGCCAGCTTGCGGTAGCGATCCTCCATTTCGGCCACCGCCCAGCGCAGCATCACCGCGGCCTTTTTCGGCTCGACGATCACCGGGTGCAGCATGTGCGGACAGTCGGTGTACATCGCCAGCTCGAGCTGCTTGGGGTCGACCATCAGCAGGCGCACCTGCTCGGGCGTGGACTTGTACATCAACGACATGATCACCGCGTTCAAAAAAACGCTCTTGCCGCTGCCGGTGGTGCCGGCGACCAGCAGGTGGGGCATTTTAGTCAGGTCTTCGACGAACGGACCGCCCCGGCTGTTCTTGCCGAAGGCGACGGTCAACGGCGATTTGGCCTCGTTGAATTCCTTGCTTTCCAGAATCTCACGCAGGTAGACGATCTGCCGGCGCAGGCTGGGGATCTCGATGCCCACCGCGCCCTTGCCGGGGATCGGCGCGATGATGCGGATCTTCTCGGCCTGCAGCGCCATGGCCAGGTCGTCGTCGAGGTTGGCGATGCGGCTGACCTTGATGCCCGGCGACGGCTCGTACTCGAACATGGTGATCACCGGGCCGGGGTGGATTTCGACCACGTGGCCGGTGACGCCGAAGGTTTCGAGTTTGCTTTCCAGCGTGATCGACTGAGCCAGCAGCGCCTCGCGGTCCAGTTCCTCGTCGAGGTTCTCGTTGGTCTTGAACAGCTTGAGCGGCGGCGGTTGGTACTGACCGGCCAACCCGGAAAAGGAAATCTGCCGTGCGGCTTCGGTTTCGGCCTGCTCGTGAATGGTCACCTGGTCGTGCTCGACGCGTTTGAGCGGCGCGGGCGCCTTTTCTTTGGGCTTCAGCGGTGCGGCGGGCGTTTCGCTTGCGGCAGCGGACTTTTCCGCCTTCACGGTCTCGATGAAGGCGGGCTCGGGCGCGGCGGCCGGCGCTTCGACCGGCGGTTGCGGTCTGACGGCCGGCTGCTGTTTGACCGGCGGGGCGATCAGCGATTCATCGGGCAGGCGGGTGGTGCGCACCGGGACCGACGTGTCGCGCTTCTTGGCCGGTTTGGCTTCGACGGCGGCCGGCCTGGCTTCTTCCTTTTCGCCTTTGCCCAGGCGGATGATCGGCGCTTCGCGCGGCGATTTGACCGGCCCTTCCTTCTGGTCGCGCCGTTGCCGCCGCCGGCTTTGTTCGCGGCGAACCGTCCACCATGCGACGAGCGACTGCCCGGCGGACGCGGCGATCCGGCCGAGCCAGCCGCCCACGCGCACGAAGGAGAAATCGATCGTCGCGATCAGGCTGACGACCAGCAGCGCCAGTGCGACCAGCAGTCCGCCGACCTTGCCCACGCCTAGGCGCAGCCAGTCGGCGAGAACGCCGCCGACTTCGCCGCCGCCGGAAAAGCGTCCGTCCGACTCGGGCAGGACCATCGAGAGAATCGCCGCCAGCGTGGCGAGTAACAACAGGTAACCGATGAACTGGCCGGCGCGCATTTTCACCTGGCGGCCGGTGAAGAAGAAAACGCCGATCACGGCCAGTACGATCGGCACCAGCACCGAGGCGTAGCCGCCCAGTTGCACCAGTTGGTCGGCCGTGTACGAACCCAAACGGCCGGCGAGATTGGTCGGCTCGGTTGGCGGAATGACCGCCGTGTTCGGCGACGGATCCTTGACCGTGTAGGAAAGCAGGGCGAGGAAGGCCAGGGCGGCCATCAGGAAAAAGCCGAGCCCGACGATCTCGTTGAGGTTGCGCTTGATCTTGCCGCCTTCCTGCCGCTCGCGTGCTTTCAACTACACCTCCATGATGACCGGGATGACGATCGGTCGTCGCCCGATGCGCTTGTTGAACAGCCGCCGGATTGCGCGGGTCATTTCCCACTTGGCGGTGTTGATGTCGAAACCGTTGTCGCCCTTGAGTTCGGCCAAGGTGTCGAGCACGACTTTGCGCGCCTCGTCGAGCAGATCCTTGTGATCGGGCTCGTACACCAGGCCTTTGCTTTTGAAGTGCGGACCCGAAACGATCACGCCGTCGCGATGGGCGATGGCGCAGGTGATCGTGCCGTCTTCCGACAGGATGCGGCGGTCGGTGAGCACGATGTTGCCCACGTCGCCCACGCCATGCCCGTCGACGTACACGCGGCCGCTGGCGATGCGCGCGATCTTCTCGGCCGGGCCGCCGTTGACCTCGGCCACGTCGCCGTTTTCCAGCACGAGGGTGTTGGTCACGCCCATCGACTGGGCCAGCTTGGCGTGCTGCACCAGGTGCCGGTATTCGCCGTGCACCGGAATGAAATTCGCCGGCCGCGTCAGTTGCAGCAGCAGCTTGAGTTCCTCGCGGTGCGCGTGCCCGCTGGTGTGGATGCGGCTGATGCCCTCGTACACGACCTCCGCGCCCTGGCGGTACAGCTCGTTGATCACGCTGGTGATCGCCCGTTCGTTGCCGGGGATCGTCTTGGACGACAGCACGACCGTGTCGCCCTTCAACACCTTGATGTGCTTGTGGTTGCCCGCCGCGATGCGCGCCAGCACGCTCATCGGCTCGCCCTGGCTGCCCGTGCACAGGATCACCGTTTTTTCCTTGGCCATGCGCGGCAGCTCGTGCACCTGCAGCAGCAGGCGGTTTTCCACGTGCAGCACGCCCAGCTTGCGCGCGATGGCCACGTTGTCGGCGATCGACTTGCCCGACAGCAGTACCTTGCGCCCGAAGCGTTGGGCGAGGGTGAACACCTGCTGGATGCGATGGATGTTGCTGGCGAAGCTGGTGATCAGAATGCGGCCCGGCGCGTTGCGGAACAAAGCTTCCATCTCCGCGCCGATTTCCCGCTCGCTGGCTGTGTAACCCTCGCGTTCGATGTTGGTCGAATCGCTCATCAACAGCTGCACGCCGCGTTCGCCGAATTCGGCGAATTTTTTCAGGTCGGTCGGTTCGCCGTCGAGAGGCGAAAAATCCAGCTTGTAGTCGCCGCTGTGCACGACCAGCCCGGCGGGGGTGGCGATGCCCAAGCCGTAGCCGCCGATCATCGAGTGGTTCACCGAGACGAACTCGACGGTGAACGGCCCGAATTGTCGCACGTCGCGCGGATTGACGATCTGGGTGCGCACCTCGGCGTCGAGCTTGTGCTCCTCCAGCGCGTTCCGCAAGAAGGCCAACGTGACCTTCGAGCCGACCAGCAGCGGCCGGTGGCGGCGCAGCAAGTAGGGCACCGCGCCGATGTGATCCTCGTGCCCGTGGGTCAGGATCAGCGCTTCGATGTCGGCTTCGCGTCCTTCAAGGTAAGAGAAATCCGGAATGACGATGTCGACCCCGAGCATGTCGTCCTCGGGGAACATCAACCCGCAATCGATCAGCAGCAGGCGATTTTGGTATTCGAATACCATCATGTTCAGGCCGATCTCGCCCAAACCGCCCAGGGGGATGATTTTCAGCGCTTGCCCGTTTTCAGTCATCGACGATCAGCTCCTCAACTTGCGCGCGCGCCATCTGCAGCAACCGATCGCGGTCCTCGTAGGTCATGCCCGACGTCGATATCGGCCGGCCGATGCGAATGGTGATCAATCCGGGGCGCGGCAACAAATCACCCACGCCGTGGGCGCGGGCCGCCCCGGAGATGCCAACGGGGATAATAGGAATTTGCGCGCGAATTGCCAAGACAAAAGCGCCTTTTTTCCACGGACCGATGCGACGGTTGCGCGCGCGGCCGCCGTCGGGGTAGATGGCCAGGAAGTGCCCGGCTTCGGCCAGGCGGCGCATCTGGTCGATCTGCTTGTGCTGATTTTCCGGCGTGTCCTTCTGGTCGACCAGAATGTGCCCCAGGGCGTACAGCGAAATGCCGAAGATCGGCACCCACAGCAACGACTTCATCGCCAGGAAGCGTACGGGCCGCGGCAGATGGCTGTAAAGCGCCGGCACGTCGAAGTAGCTGGTGTGATTGGCGACGAAGATCCCGGTGCCCTCGGCCGGTACGTTGGCGGCGCCCTCGACGGCGAAGCGTACGCCGAAGAGCTTCACCCACAGCCACAGCCAGGCGCGTCCGAAGTGGTAGACGATCTCGCGGCGCGGGTCGAACGGAGCGACGATTAAAACGCAACTATACAGAATAATCGCGGAAACGAACTGGATCGGCAGGGCGGCCGCCGCCCGCAACAAGCGCATGCATCGCTCCTTCTCCCCCCCGATGCGCAGTTGTACCGCGAAGCGTCCGCGCCGGTCAAGGATCGGGAGCTGAACGATTATTCGAATAAGAACGTTGTTGACAATGACCAAGGGGGGAGAGAAAATGCTTGCAGACTTGGATGGTCCACTATCGAATGGGAGTGTCAATATGCGTTCTTCTTACTTACTTACTTTCCCTGATTGTTATCGCGATGTTCTCCGCTGATGTCGCTTTGGCCGAGGAAGAAGATATCGTTTACGAACAGTATCGCATCTTCAACGCCAAGGGCGAATTGGAAGTAAATTGTAAAAAGAAATTCCATGTCTCCTACTTCCGCGAGGACACGGCTCGCGACGATGGAGACGGCCCATGCACATCCTCGTATGTGACGTACGGCGACATCCCGCGATGGGATGCGGCGTGATAATTGACTTCATCGACGATCTCCGGCGTGTCGAATTCACTCGATTCTTTCAGGCCTTACACCTTTCTTCTTGACATTTTGGTTGAAAATGGTTGTATTTTCGTAAGCCTATTTTTTGCGCATTGTAAGATTGTAACATTACAACTTCGCTCGTGAGGTCAACGCAATGGCCCCAATGGGAGAACCTCCGGTCATTATCGGCCGGTCGAAGAGAATCCGCGATCTGCTCACGATGATCGAGCGCGTCGCCCCGTTCAAGTCCACCGTGCTGATCAGCGGCGAGAGCGGTACGGGCAAAGAGCTGTTCGCCCGCGCCATTCACCTGGGCAGCACGCGCGCGGACAAGCCGTTCGTCGCGGTCAATTGCGGCGCGATTCCCGAGAATCTGATCGAAGCCGAGTTGTTCGGCCACGTGAAGGGCGCGTACACCGGCGCGGTGTCGTCGGAGGAAGGCTACTTCGAGAAGGCGCAGCGCGGCACGCTGTTGCTGGATGAAATCGGCGATCTGCCGTTGAATCTGCAGGTCAAGATTCTGCGCGCGATTCAGGAGGAGGAGATCCAGCGGGTCGGCGGTCGCGAGCCGATCAAACTGGACATTCGCCTGATCGCCGCCACCAACCGCGACCTGGAGAAAGACGTCGCCGAGGGCCGGTTCCGCGCCGACCTGTATTACCGCTTGAACGTCGTGCATCTGCTGGTGCCGCCGTTGCGCGATCACATCGACGATCTGCCGCTGCTGGTGCAATATTTCGTCGAGCGCATCAGCCGGCGCATCGGCAAGAACGTCGGCGAGTTGAGCCCCGAGTCGATGGGCATGATGCGCAACTACGAATGGCCCGGCAACGTGCGCGAGTTGGAAAACGTGCTGGAACAGACGCTGATCATGATCGATCCCGACCAGGTCATCGAGCCCGAGCATCTGCCGTTGTTCATGGAACGCCGCGGGGCCGAGCGCCGACGCCGTTTCCGCGAGGAGGCGATGGACCGTAAATTGTCGCTGGACGAATACGCCCGCGAGTTCATCATGCGCTTCCAGGACGGCCACACCGAAAAGCAGCTCGCGCAGTTTTTGGGCATCACCCCCAAAACGTTGTGGGAAAAACGAAAACGCTGGAACCTCTCCCGCAAACGCGGATAATTCGCCGATGAACGAACGCCGCAACGTCCTGATCACTTGCGCCGCACAGAATGCCGCGCTCGCCTGCGCCCGCAGCCTGCATCGCGCCGGCTGGCGGGTGAGCATGGTCGATCACGATCCCCGCGCCAAGAGCTTCGTTTCGCGCGCCTGCGACCATTACGAAGTGCTGCCTTCGCCGCAGGAGGAGCCGGAACGCTATGCCGAGCGGATCGTCGCCTATCTCCAACGCAACACGGTGGAGTTGCTGATTCCCGTCACTGACGCGGCGATCTTCGCGCTGCTGCCGGTCAAAAAGACGCTCGAACGACTGACGAAGATCCCCTGGCCGTCGCCCGCGGCGCTGCACGCCGCCGTCGATAAGGTGCACACCTTCCAATTGGCCCAGCGGCTGGGCTTCCCGCTGCCGGCGGGGGTGACGATTGCCGATCCGCAGGCCGCGCTGCCCGCGTTGCCGTATCCGGTGGCGGTCAAGCCGCGGCAGTTGCGCGAGGGCGGCAAGCTGGCGGTGCGTTACGCCGACGGTGAGGCCGCGTTGCGCGCGGTATTGGCTTCCTGGCCCGACGACGCCTTTCCGGTGCTGGCGCAGGAGCGCATCGTCGGTCCGGGCGAAGGCTATTTCGGCGTCTGGCGCGACGGCGAACCGGTCGTCGAATGCGCCCATCGCCGCCTGCGGGAAAATCCCCCCTCGGGCGGGGTGAGCACGTTGCGCGAGGCGATCGAGTTGCCCGACGACATGCGCGAATTGGCGCGCAAGCTGCTGGCCGAATGGCAATGGCACGGCCCGGCGATGGTCGAGTTCAAGCGCAGCCGCCGCGACGGCAAACCGTATTTGATCGAGGTCAACGGCCGCTTGTGGGGCAGCCTGCAACTGGCGATCGACGCGGGCATGGACATACCCGTCGCCTGCGCCGCCGTCGCGCTGGGCGAGGACATGCCGCCGATGCATTACACGCCGGGCGTGCGCACGCGGTGGCTCAAAGGCGATCTGGACGCGCTCATTTCGCGTTGGCGCAAAACGGCCGATCTGCCGCCCGATGCGCCCGACCGCGGCGCCTGGACGCGTGCGTTCCTGTTGGATTTTCTCAACCCGAACATCAATTGCGACACCTGGCGCCGGCGCGATCCGCGGCCGTTCTTCCGCGAAATCGTCGCCTGGAAGATCAACCTGCTCAAGCTGCTGGCGCGCAAGCTCGGCAACCGGCGCGGTCCGGCGTTGATGATGCACGTGCATTCCACCTTCAGTTACGACGGCGAGTTGCCGGTGCGCGAGATCGCGCGCCTCTGCCGGAAAAAAGGCGTGCGCGTGTGTTGCCTGGCCGAGCATTCCGACCGGCTGACGCAGGAACAGGTCGACCGACTGGCCGCCGAATGCGCCAGGCTCAGCGACGATTCGCTGCTGCTGATTCCGGGCATCGAGTTCTCCATGCCCGGCGGCAGGCATTTGCTCGGCTACGGCGTCACCGAACTGCTGACGACTTCCGATCCGCGCACGCTGTGCCGTGAGATCCGCGAACGCGGCGGCCTGGCGGTGCTGGCGCATCCGGGCCCCGGCATGCCCGGAGCCGATCCCGCCCTGGCGCTCGAACTGGACGGCATGGAGGTGTGGAACGTCGCCCGCGACGGCGCTTTCGTGCCCGGTCCGCGCCGCCTGGCCGATCATCGGGCGGCGCTCTTGCACAATCCGTCGCTGCTGGCGTTTCACGGCGACGATTTCCACCGCCCGGCCAACCTGCGCCGCGTGCGCACGCGCCTGACGCAAGACATTTCCGCCGCACCGCCGACCTGGGCCGTCGTGCGCGAAGCCCTGCGCGCCGGCCGTTTTCGTTTCGGCAACGGCCTGGTGCGGGTCAAACCCGCCGGTGCGTCGCGGTGGCGCATCGCCATGTATCGTCTGTTCGTCTCGCTGGTCGACAAGGTGCGGCCGTGGCGACAGCGCTGGCGCAATCGCTGGCGCGTGTCGCACTGGGATTTCATGGGCTGCCCGCACGTCGATTGTCCGGCGCGCACCGAACCCGACGGCGAATATTTCTGCTGGCGCGCGATCGGCACATTCTCCGGACACGACTGTCGCCGCCGGCCCGCCTGCCCGGCCGATTGCCGCGATTGCGATTACTACCGCTACGCCAACCAGAAGACGCTCGGCGAAAAACGGCTGCGCCTTCTGCACCTGATCGAAACGGGCAATCCCGGCGGCGCGGAACATTTGATGCTCAACCTGATCCGCCGCCTCGACCCGGCGCGTTTTTCCAGTCAGGTGGTGCTGATCAAGGATGGCTGGCTGGCCGAGCAGTTCCGCGCCATGGGCGTGCAGGTGACGGTGCTGCCGTTGGCGCGGCGCTTCAACTGGCGCTTCGTGCTCAACCTGCTGCGCCTGGTGCGGCAGCGGAAAATCGACCTGCTGCACAGCCATGAATTCACGATGAACGTGTACAGCTTTTTCGTGCGTCTGCTGATCGGCAAGCCGACCGTGGCCACGGTGCACGGCAATTTGTCGTACATCGCCGCGCGCTACCGGCGCCGCTTCGCCTACCGCATCGTCGCGCAACTGGCCGGGCCGCTGCTGGTGGTCAGCGAGGAGATGAAAGAGCAGGTCGGCCGTCTGTTCCGCCTGAAAGAGAAGCACTTGCGCGTCATTCACAACGGCGCGGAAGTGCCCGCACGCCTCGCCGACAAGCGCACGCGGGCGGCCTGGCGCGAAGAGTTGGGCCTGCCCGCCGACGCGTTTCTGATCGGCGTGATCGGCAGCCTGTACCCGGTCAAGGGGCAGGGGACGCTGCTGTGCGCGATGCCGCGGCTGATCGCCGCGGCGCCGAACATTCACCTGGCGGTCGTCGGGCGCGGCGACATGCGCGCGGCGCTGGAACGACAGGCGGCGGACCTGGGCCTTGCCGGGCACGTCACCTTCACCGGCTATCGCGAGGACGCGCGCGAAAAACTCGCCTGCTTCGATTTGATCGTCGTGCCCAGCAAGTACGAAGGCTTGTCGCTGCTGGTCGTCGAAGCGATGGCCGCCGGCCGCCCGGTAATCGCCACGCACGTGGGCGGCAACCCCGAGGCGATCGAGGACGGCGTGTCCGGCTTGTTGACGCCGCCCGACGATCCCGAGGCGCTGGCCGACGCGTGCCTGCGGGTGATCGGCGATCCGGCGCTGGCCAAGCGGTTGGGCCGCGAAGCGCGCCGGCGCGTGGCCGAACAGTTCAGCCTCCGCCGCATGGTGGAGCAATACCAGAATCTTTATTTACGGATGCTCGGGAGAGATCGATGAATGGTTTGTGGTTGTTCATGGCGCTGTTGATGTCGGCGCTGTTTCTGTTTCCCTACCTGGGCTATCCGCTGTTGCTGCGCCTGAAAAAGCGCCGCTACGACTTGCAGCCGCCGCCCGCGCCCGCGGCCTGGCCGCGCGTGTCGGCGATCGTCGCCGCGTACAATTGCGCCGCGCGCATCGCCGACAAAGTGCGCGAGTTGCGCGAATTGGATTATCCGGGCGAGGTGCAGGTGGTCGTTATCGACGATTGTTCGACCGACGACACGGCCGCGCAGGCCGAACGCGCGGGGGCCGATCTCGTGCTGCGCTTGAAGGAACGGCGCGGCAAGAGCGAAGCGCAGAACGTCGGGGCGATCGAGGCCGACGGCGAGGTGCTGCTGCTCACCGACGCGACGGTGACCGTCAAACCCGACGCCTTGCGGCTGCTGGTGGCCAAGCTGCTCGAACCGGGCGTGGGCTGCGTGACCGGCGTGGATCGTTCGGTCGCCGCCGACGAGCGCGACGTGAACAAAGGCGCGGGGTTGTACACGCGCTTTGAAATCGGGCTGCGCAACCGCGAGGCGCAAACGGGCACGCTGCTGGGCGTCAACGGTTGTCTGTACGCCCTGCGCGCCGATCATCGTCCGCCGGTGCCGCCCGAGTGCGTCGACGATCTGTATGTGCCGCTGGCCGTGGTCGATCGCGGTTTGCGCGTCACCGTCGAACCGGAGGCGGCGGCGATCGTGCGCCGCGCGGCCAATCAGCGCGAGGAATTCCGTCGCAAGGTGCGCACCTTCACCGGCGGTCTGTTCACGCTGGCCGTCGCCCGCCACGATCTGCCGCGGGCCACGGCGCGCCTGCGCTGGCCGCTGCTGGGCCACAAGTGGCTGCGCTGGGGCGGGCCGTTCCTGGCACTCGCCGCGCTGTATTTCAGTCTGGGTTTCGCGCTGCGCAATCCCTGGGGCTATGTCCTGTTTGCGCCGCAGGCGCTGGCTTGGAGCCTGTCGTTGCTCGGTGCGCTGCTGAGCGCCTTGGGTCGCAAGGTTTCCTCCCCCTTGCGTCTGGCGACGTTCTTCGGCATGGTGCAACTCGCTTTGTTGCGCGCCTGGTTCCGCTACCTGACCGATCGACCGATCGCCGCCTGGGAGCCGACGCGAAGGGAGAAGTAGATGCCGACGGTGCTGCTGACGACCGAAGGAACGAGATTCGCCGGTATCGAAGCCCATCTGCTCAATCTGCTTGACGGATGTCGCGACGACGACCAATGCCGTTTTCACCTGGCGGTGTTCGACAACGGCCCGCTCGCCGAGCGGGCGCGCGAGCGCGGCATTTTGGTGCATCGCATCAACCGCCGCCGCAAGTACGACACCGCGGCAATCCGCGAACTGGCCGACATTCAACGCGACGTGGGCAGCGAGGTCGTGCACACGCACGGCTACCTGGCCAACGTCGTCGCGGCGAAAGCCTGCGCCCAAACCGGCGTGCCGCTGGTGACCACGGTGCACGGCGCGCCCGAGGCGTTCGCCGGCCTGACCGGGCTGAAAATGCGCCTGAACCTGTGGCTGGATCGCCGCGCGATGCGCAAGCAGGCCGCGCGGGTGATCACGGTCGCTTCGTTTCTCAAAGATTTGCTGATCGAACATCGCGTGCCCGCGGCCAAGATCGAGGTCGTCGCCAACGGCATTCCCGATCGCGCGCCCGACCCGCGCGAACGCTTCGACAACCGCACGCGGTTGGAGTTGCCGCCCGACGCGCCGACCGTCGCGTTCGTCGGCCGGCTCGAGCCGGTGAAGGATCCGCTGGCGTTCGTCGAGTTGGCCAGACAGGTGATCGGGCAACGGCCGCAGGCGCGGTTCGTCGTCGCCGGCGACGGGCCGTTGATGGGCGAGATGCGCGAGCGCGTGCTGGCTGAACATCTGCTGCCCGCCTTCCGCTTTCTGGGTTTTGTCGAGAACGTCGAGCCGCTGCTGGCCGCGTGCGATCTGGTGGCCGTCACCAGCCGCAGCGAGGGCGTGCCTTTCGTCATTCTCGAAGCGCTGCGCGCCGGTCGTCCGGTGGTTGCCCCGCCGGTCGGCGGACTGCCCGAGATGCTCGCCGGTTTGCCCGGCATGCTTGCCGCGGAGCGCAGCGTCGAGGCGCTGACCGCCCGGGTGCTGGCGTTGCTGGACGACGTCCCGCAGCGGGGCGCCCTGGGCGAGATGGCGCGGCAACGATTTCTGGCGCGCTTCACCGCCCGACAGATGGCCGAGCGCACGCTGGCTCTGTATCGGGCGGCGATCGAGGAGCGCCCATGAGCTTGGTTGCGGCGATCATGATCGGCACGGCGCTGGCGATGCTGGCGGTGGCCGTGCGCTTTGCGTTTTTCGCGATCGTCTCCGTGCTCGATCCGCTCGGCGAACCGCCGGCGCATGCAGCGACGACGCGCTTTTGCGTGCTCGTCCCCGCGCACGACGAGGGCCGCAACCTGCTGCCGACGCTGGCCGCCGCGCGCGCGCTGGATTACCCGGATGAGTTGTTCCGCGTGGTCGTGCTGGCCGACAATTGCACCGACGACACCGCCGCGATCGCGCGCGAAGCGGGCGTGCCGGTCGTCGAGCGTCATGACAAGGCGCTGACCGGCAAGGGCGAGGCGCTGCGCTGGTTCATCGTCAACCATCGCGCCCCCGACGAGGCGGTGATGTGCTGCGACGCCGATTCGCGTCCGGCGCCCGATTACCTGCGCTGGATGGATCGCGCGTTGGCGCGGGGGTGGGGCGGTGCGCAAGGATTCAACGGTGCGGCCAATCCGGAGGCGTCGGGGCTGGCCGCGCTGGCCGCGATCACCGGCGGCATGAAAAACGCCTTCCACTACGGCGGCAAGGCGGCGACAGGTTTGTCCTGTCCGCTGATGAACGGCTGGACGCTATCGGCGGCGACGCTGCAGGCGCAGCCGTGGCGCGCGTTCGGCGTGGCCGAGGATTTCGAGCAATACCTGCGCCTGGTCGACGCGGGCGTGCGCTTGCGCTTCGTGCCCCAGGCGAAAATTTTGTCGCACAAGGTGAGTTCGTTGTCGGCGGCCGCCGCGCAGAAGGAACGCTGGAGCGGCGGGCAAAGCCAGGTGGCCAAGCAGGTGGCCAAACCGCTGCTGCGGCGCGCGCTGCGCGAACGCTCGCTTGCCAAGGCCGATGCCGCGCTCGAATTGCTGCTGCCCGGTTATGCGCCGACCACCGCCGTGCTGGCGTTGGTCGCTTCGGCCGGCTGGCTGCTGTTTTCGCCCGCGCACGCGGCGACGGGGCTGGCGCTGGCCGGCCTGTTGCTGATGGCGGCGCAGTTCGCGGCGGGGCTGACGCAAATCCGTTGGACGGCCAAGACCGCCGCGGCCGTGGCGCTCGCTCCCGTGTATGTGTTTTGGAAATTGTCGCTGGCGCTCAAGGCCGCCGCGAGCAAACCGACCCGCTGGCGGCGCGCGCAACGCGATTAATCGTCGCTTTCCTCAACCTCATCGGGCGCGATCGTCCGCTCGCGCGCGAGGAAGGATTCCCGCATCGGAAACCGCTCTTCATACAAAGCGCGATCGAAAACGAACCGCGCTTTGTCCATCGCCTGCTTCACCCGCTTTTCATAGGCTTCGGATTTGAAATACGCCTTGATGCGCCGCCGGCGCGGCAGGCACATTTCGTTGTGGAACCAGCGGAAGATTTCGCCCGTCGCCTCGTTGGCGATGCAGCCCATTTCCGCGCCCCAAGCCGCTTCAGCCAGCGAGAAGCCGGCCAGATCGCGCCGCAGCGCGAGCATCTGCCCCTGACTGTCGGGATTCACGAACTGGAACAGCGGCATGTACATCAGCGCGTTGTGGCCGAATTCCGGCGTGACCAGAATGCCGTCGTAATCGAGCCGCTCAACCATCGCCTGCAGGGCGGCGACGACCTCGCGCCCGACGCGCAGGCCGGGGAAATGCTGGCCGGGCAATTGGGGCCGGTCGGCGGTGAATTCGCGGAAGGGATTCTGCAGCAGCATCCACTGGATGTAGAGCATGCGGAAGCGATAGCCGTGCAGCAGCTTGGCGAAGGGCGCGCGGGTGCGGAATTCACCCGGATGATAAATGGCCTCGCACAGCAGGTGCTCGTCGTCGTCGACGGTCGAAAACACGCGCATGAGCTGGTGTTCGGGATCGCCGGTGGTCAGTTGCAACCGGATGTCGGTCAGCCCCTTGGCGCGCAGCTTGGGCAGCAGGCCGAGCGCTTCAAGTCGTTCGGCGAGCGATTCCTCGGTGTAGATGCCCAGAAACAGGCGCTCGGGCCGGCCGCCGACCAGTTCGTCGAGTTCGCCGTCGCCGACGGTGCGGATCGACGGACCGAGAATCAGCCGCTCGAAATACGCCAGGTTGCCCAGCACGCGTTCGATCAATCGGGGGGGCATGAATCCACCTTGTTTTGCCATTGTCGTCCTTGAACTTTTTCACAGTGCGCCAAGAGGCGCAAGGAAAAATCGCGAGGCGGATTCTCGTTGACGATTCGGTGTTATCGATAACACTGCCAAGCCTCACTTCGTTTAGCGTATCGTTGCCGCCGAGGGTATGTGCTTTCGCAATAAAAACCGGCCGAGACGACCCGGCCGGTTTGCCCGAAGGAGGAGGATGGGATCAGGTGCGGAACTGGCCGACAACCGCGTTGAGCTGTTCGGACAGGTCGGCGATCGTTTTGGACATTTGGTCGGTGTTCGCCGCCGCCTTGGCCGTTTCCTGCGCCGCCTGGTTGACGCCCTGGATGTTGCGCGACACCTCGTTGACGCCCGTCGCCGCTTCCTTCACGCCGCGCACGACCTCTTTGTTGATCTGTGTGTGCAATTCCTGGATGCTGCGCGCCGAGTCGTTGGCCCCGCTGGCCACGTTGGCGATCGACCGGGAAATTTCGTTGGTCGTCGAGGTCTGTTCCTCGACCGAGGTCGCGATCAGGTGGTTGATGTCGTTGATTTCGCCGATGACCTGGGTGATCTGACGGATCGAATCGACCGCCTCGTTGGTGTGCGACTGCATGTTCTTGATCTGCTCGGAAATGCTGTCGGTGGCCGACGCGGTCTGCTTGGCCAGCTCTTTGACCTCGTTGGCGACGACCGCGAAGCCCTTGCCCGCCTCGCCGGCGCTGGCCGCTTCGATGGTGGCGTTCAGGGCCAGCAGGTTGGTCTGGTCGGCGATGTCGTTGATCAACTCGACCACTTTGCCGATCTCGTTGGCCGCCACTTCCAGCACGCCGATCAGCTTCTGGGCGCTTTGCGCGCTGTTCACCGCATCGTTGGTGATCTTGGAGGCGCGGTTGGTGTTCTTGGACACTTCCATCAACGCCGCGTTCATTTCTTCGACGGCCGTGGCCACGGTGTTGATGCCCGAGGAGATCTGCTCGCTCGCCGAGGCGATGGTGTTGGCCTGCGCGGACATTTTTTCCGTCGCGCCGGTGACCACGCTGACGTTGACCGAAATTTCCTCGGCCGACGAGGCCACGACGGCCGCCTGGTTGGTCGTCTGCTCGCTGTAACTGGCCAACTGCGAAGCCACGTCCGACAGCGAGCCGACGGTGTCGTTGAGCGTGTGGGAGTTTTGCGCCACCTGCTGGATCGAGTTGCGCAGCTTCTTGACGAACTGGTTGAAGTATTCGGACAGCTTGCCGATTTCGTCGTCGCTGGTCACTTCCAATTGCACGGTCAGGTCGCCTTCGCCTTCGGAAATGTCGCGCAGCATGTCGGCGGTCCGGTTGATGGGATTCGAGATGCTGCGGGTGATGATCAGGACCATGGCCACGATCAGTACGATCAAGGCGATCGAGCCGACCAACAGCAGCGACATGGCGATGGAATTGATCGGCGCGACGATTTCCGGCCGGTCCTGCGTGACCGCCATCATCCAGCCGTGCTCGGTGTTGGTGTTGAAGGAGGCGATCTTCTTGATGCCGTTGAAGGTGTAGGACATGCTGCCGTTGGCCTGTTGCAACATCGGTGCGCCGAAATCGTATTCTTTGATGCTCTTGTCCAGGATCATTTCGGTTTTCGGGTGCGACAGGAACGGGCCCTCGGTGCTGACCATGAAGAAGTAACCGGTGTTGCCGATTTTAAAATCGAAAAAATTCTTCGTCAGGTATTCGTTGTCCACCGCCGCGCCCATGATGCCCACCACGACGCCTTTGGAGACGATGGGCGCAGTGATCAGCGCGATCACCTTGTTCGAGGAGAACGATTTGGTGATTTTGCTCAAGGAAACCTTTCCGGCCAGCGAATCGCTGATGTTGCCGCCGAACTCGGACGATTGGGTCAGGTTCACTCCGACGCTCTGGCCGCCGATGGAATCGGCGATGATTTTGCCGGTCGTGTCGGCCAAAAAGATATTTTCATAATAGGACGCTTCGGCTCCGTAGGTTTTCAAGCGGGGCGCGACTTCATCGAGCCGCTCGCCCTGGGAGGCGTCGATGAAAACGCCGGTGGACGCGAATATTTTCACCTCGCTCTCGCGCTCATCGAACCAGTTTATGTAGTCACCCATCGTTTTTTTCAGCAACCGTTCGTTGTCCTCGTTGTGCTTGGCCAGCATCTTGCCCGCAGCCAGGCTGTAGGAAACGTAGGTCATCAAGCCGATGGTCAACAAAATGATGGGGACAATCAGAGCCAAGAACTTCCCGCGGATGGTTTTCATGACTTCACTCCTCGATGTTACTGCGAAAAAACAGAGATATCCTACTGTTATCTGCTCATATTTCCCAAAACAGGAAACGAGTATGATCACAAAATAAATCAGAATCTATCGGCCGTACTTTTCTTGATTCGTCTGCTGACCAACGAATCGTTTGCCGAGTCACGTTACCTTTTATCGAGAAGCTGCAATAAGACCATAAACATAATTTTTTCATATGACAATTTTGTGGTGGGAATTTTATTTCAGGCTTTTCAAGAGAGCGGACCCACCGTACACTGCTGCTTCGATCTTCGCCGGAGGAAAACGAATGCGTCGAATTCTCTTGGTAACGATTTTCCTGGGAATCGTGCTGACCGCCATGCCCGCCGCCGCCGTGCGCATGGAAGAACAACCAGATTATTGGGGCGCTTTCGGCACCGGCCCGGTATGGTTTGACAACGCCGGCTGGGGATTGTACGCGCAGGGCGGCTACTATTTCACCTCCTGGATCGGCGTGGGTCTGGCGGTGGACTGGTCGATGGACACCTCCGTCTCCGAAGACGAATACACGCGACACTTCGACAGTCTCTACGGCTGGACCGCCAAGCATTGGGAATACAGCCAGCGGCGGCAGTGGTTCCCCGCCTTCGATCTGCGCATCCGCCTGCCGCTGCACGAAAGCGTGCAGTTGTGCTGGGACCTCGGTTTGGGCGCCATGATCGACGATACGCTAACCTATGAAAAAGACAGAGTATATCGCAACGATCGGACCAGCGAACGCGAAACGGACACCAGCGAACCGGGTAAAGACGGCGCGTTTTTGTTCCGGCCGACGTTTGTGGTTAAACTGTGGAACGTGGGCGTCGGGTATCGGTTCTTCCTGGTCGCCGACGGCAGCGATTACGGACACATGGCCACCATCGGCCTAGACTGGGATATTTAAGCGCTCTGCCGCGAGGACATCATGGGCCGCGTTCGCGAGAAAAGAAAACGCTGGGTTCCGGTGATTTTAACCATCGTGTTGCTGACGACATGGCTGGTCTGGCCCGGCTGGTCGCAGGAAAACGCGCCCGTGCCGCCACCGACGTCCAGCGGCGGGTTTCGTGCCGGATTGGCTCGGGTCGACCTCACGCCCGATCCGACCGCCTTCGCCGTTCCGCTGGCCGGTTATTACGAACGGCGCGGCCGACCGGCGACCGGGGTGCTCGATCCGCTGTACGCCAAGGCCGTGGTCATGGCCGACGAGCGCGGGCGAATGTTCGCCCTGGTGATGGCCGACCTGACCTACCTGCACAACGAAGTGCATGACGCGGTCGTCGAGCGCCTGGCTGCCGAGGGTTTTAACGAACACAACGTGATGCTCGCCGCGACGCACACCCACGGCGCGCCGGCGGGGTACGATCGCCGGTGGTTGGGCCGCACGCTGTTCGGCGACTTCGACCAACGAATTTTTGATCGGGTGGTCGACGGCATGGTCGAGGCCGTGGTGCGCGCCAAAGCCGCCTTGCAACCGGCGACTTTGGCCTACGCCGAAGCGAAGGTCGCGACGCTCACCCGCAGCCGCCAGGATCCGGCGTTCAACATCGAGCCGGGCGATCCGCCGTTGGCGTATGATCGCGTCAAGTATCCGGTCGATGAACGCATGACGGTCGTGCGGCTCGACGCCCGCGACGGCCGGACGTTGGGCGTGCTGGTGCATTTCGCCAGCCATCCCACGGTGCTGTCGCCGGCCAACACCCAATTCAGCGCCGACTGGCCCGGAGTGATGTGTCACGAACTGGAACGCGAATTGCCCGCCGGGGCGATGGCGATGTTCGTCAACGGGGCCGAGGGCGACGTGGCCCCGTTGCCCGATTGGTCGACGCTCGAACAGGAATTGATCGACAAGGAAACCTACGGGCAGGCCGTGGCCGCCGAGGCCAAGAAGATCCTCCCCGCCGTCGAACCGCAGTCGTACACGCTGATCGACGCCTATACCGCGCGCCGCGATTTTTCGCGCGTGCGTCTGCGGCCGTTGGGCAAGCTGCCGTTGCCCGATTTCCTGTCCGACGGCATGTTCTATCTGCGTCCCGACCGGCCGCTGCAGGCCGCGCGCGTGGGCAAGCTGATGTTTCTGGGCGTGCCCGGCGAGCCGTCGACCGGCGTGGGCGCGCTGCTCGAAAAGGTGTGCCCGCCCAACGAACGCTGCCTGGTCGTCTCCAACGCCAACGGCCACCTGGGCTACCTGGTTACGCCGCAAGAATACGACGAGGCCACTTACGCTTCGCTGATGAGTTTTTACGGACGGGACGCGGCGATCGGCCTGCGCGACACGATGGCGCTGGCCGTGCGTCAGGTGCAATACGGTCGGTGATTATTTCTTGCCCTTCGCCGCCAGGAACTGCTCCACCGCGCGATTGATCTTGAGCATGTTGGGTTTGACCGCCGCCAGGGCCATCTTCTGGATCGCGGGCACGATGCCGCGCAACACGATGTTGGGCACGGGGATCTTGTCGTAATCGATGTTGATCGTGCCCGAGATTTTCAGCCGCGTGGTTTTGCCTTCGGCGAGGAAGTAGTTGGTGCCGTGCACGTCCAGCGCCTTGGGCAAGGCGGGGATGTTGAAGGTCCAGTCGACGCAATGGCGCTCGTTGTGCCAGACGGCGATGTCGCGCCAGCCCTGCTCGTCGCCGCCGATCAGTTTACGCGCGGCGGCGGGCAGTTGGATCTTGGATTTCCACCAATTGGTGATGTGGATCGTGTCGCCGTCCTCGCGCCGATTTTCGACGGTGATCGACTCCACGTTGGGCAGGTACTCGGTCATCTCGTGGATGTGGTCGCGGTACAACGGAAAGACGGTCTCCACCGGATACTTGATCACGTCGACGAACTCAAAATCCATGCCCGACCCCCTGTCAAAACGGTTGGCGGCGAGGCGCCGCGGGCTCAGTAAGGTAGCGGCATGCCCGGCAGGTCGAAGGTTTTGACCACCACGAGACCGCGCTTGGCGTTGAGCAACGCCAGCCCGTGTTCCGTGGAGTAGTCCATCGACTTGATGCCCGAGCCGATCGCCACCCGGCTGAGTACTTTTTTGGTTTCCAGATTGTAAACGACGAAACGACCCGTGCGCGGGCTGGCGGCCAGCAAGAGGCGCCGGTTGCCGTCGATGCGGATGAATTCCACGCCCGGTTCCAGTTGCAACGTTTCCCGCAATTCGAGCTTGTCGATTATCCGCGCTTCGACGACGCCCGTTTCCGGCCGGGCGAAGTAGATCATGCCCATCAACTCGTCATAGGCCATCTGGCCCAGGCCGCGACCCAAGTCGGCGGCATAGAGCACGCGCCCGCCGTTCAGGTCGATGACCATCGCCTGGTACCCCTGGGCCAAATCTTTTTTCCCTTCGGCGACCACCGCCAAGTTGCGCGACGATAGAATCAGCACGTGACCCACGCGTTTGATCGGCAACAACAGCTCGCGGCAGATTTGGGCGATCGGCCAATCGTCGCCTCCGCGACCGTCCAGGACGCGACACAAGCGGAAGTTGGCGTTGGCGCCTTCTCCGCCGACGACCGTGTAATTGTCGGATACCGCCGCGGCCATCGCGGTAAACGACTCGCCGCCCTGGTAACGGCCGCGCGGAATGAAAGGCGTGGCGGTAAAGAGGTACATGCGCCGTTCGAACATTTTTTTGGTCGGGGCGGCGAGCAATTCGCGTTTCGGATCGAGCGTGAAAAATTCGAACTGCGCTTCCGCGGAGTTGAAAATCGCCTGCCGGTGACCGGTTTCCAGATCGACGAAAAACAGCTTGCGCGGCGTGCGTTCGAACAGGACGAACGCCCGCGTGCCGTCTTGTTCGAGGGCCGCGCCGGAGATCGATTCGTTGATGTCCCCGACCTCAAAGACCGTCTGCCCGTTGAACTTGAGGCGGTCGGCCGCGAGCGCCGGCGTCAACACGAAGGACGAGCCGAAAAACAACAACATCGCCAACAGCGCCCACCGCGTTTTCAGGTGCGCCTGGCCGAGGGCGGCCAGACTGAAAATGACCGTCAGGTGCAGGATCAACGCGAAGGCGCCCAACGCGAAGAAGTTCAGCGAATATTCGGTGCCGATCACGCGCCAGTAAACGAGCAGCAGCGCCAGCGCGTCGGCCAGCGCCAGGTCGATCATCCGCACCAAGCGGGCGGATCGATGCCCGGCCGGAATCAACAACGCCGGCAACAGCGCCGCCGTCCACAAAACGCCGATGAACAACGAGGGCCATTGATCGACGAACTGGTCGGTCAGGCGCAGGCGGTTGATGATCATAAACGGCGCCATCCCCCACACGACTCGTTTCGCCGCCTCGATCGCCGCTTCCCGCCGCGTCTGCGGCGCGCCCTCGCGCGGACCGCGAACCGTCTGCCACAACGCCTTGCCGGCCCATACGAGCGAGACCAGCGCCCAGGCCAGGGCGGCGAAAAAGGCGACGGTGACGATCGAGGAAAGATACCCCTCCGCCTCGCGCCGCCAGGTTTGGGCGTGAACCGCCGCCGGCGCCAGGGTGAGCGAGAGGACGAACAGGCCGCTGAGTGTTTTACGCATGGGCGAATTATAAAGAGGCCTCAAGGCGGGCACAACTAGCTCTTTTTCCGCCGGTTCGCCGGGCGGTCGTTTTCGGGCATCACCTGGCGCAGGTATTGGCCGGTGTAGCTCCGGGGATCGGCGATCACTTCTTCGGGCGCGCCGGTTGCGACGATCCACCCGCCCAGGTCGCCGCCTTCGGGGCCCAGGTCGACCAGGTAGTCGGCGGTTTTGATCACGTCGAGGTTGTGCTCGATGACGATCACCGTGTTGCCCGCGTCCACCAGGCGGTTGAGCACCTCCAGCAGCTTGGCGATGTCGGCGAAGTGCAGACCGGTGGTCGGTTCGTCCAGGATGTACAGCGTGCGGCCGGTGGCGCGCTTGGACAGCTCGCGCGAGAGCTTCACGCGTTGCGCTTCGCCGCCGGAGAGCGTCGTCGCCTGCTGGCCCAGGTGAATGTAGCCCAGGCCCACGTCCTGCAGCGTGTGGAGCTTGTTGACGATCTGCGGATGGTTGGCCAGAAAATCGGCCGCCTGGTTGATCGTCATTTCCAAAACGTCGGCGATCGAGGCGCCTTTGTACGTCACCTCGAGCGTGTCGCGGTTGTAGCGCCGCCCGCCGCACTGCTCGCAGACGATGTAGACGTCGGGCAGGAAATGCATTTCGACCTTGATGATCCCGTCGCCCTTGCACGCCTCGCAGCGCCCGCCTTTGACGTTGAAGGAGAAGCGGCCCGATTTGTACCCGCGCACCTTGGCCTCGGGTAGCGACGCGAACAGGTCGCGGATGTGGGTGAACACGCCGGTGTACGTCGCCGGGTTCGAGCGCGGCGTGCGCCCGATGGGGCTCTGGTCGATGTCGATCACCTTGTCCACGTACTGCAGGCCCTTGATTTCGCGGTGCGCCCCGGCGCGCAGCTTGCTGTGATGCAGCCGCTGCATCAACGCCTTGTAGAGCGTGTCGAGCACCAACGTGCTCTTGCCCGAACCCGACACGCCGGTCACGCAGGTCAGGCAGCCCAGTGGAAAACGCACGTTCAGATTGCGTAGGTTGTTCTCCTGCGCGCCGACGATCTCGATCCACTTCTTGCCCGTCGGCCGTCGCTGCGCCGGCACGGCGATCTCCTTGGCGCCCGCCAGGTACTGGCCGGTGAGGCTCTCGGGCGAATTCATGATCTCCTGCGGCGTGCCCTGTGCGACGATCCGGCCGCCGTGCACGCCCGCGCCGGGGCCCAGGTCGATGACGTGGTCGGCCGAGAGAATCGTGTCGCGGTCGTGCTCGACGACCAGCACGGTGTTGCCCAGATCGCGCAACTGTCGCAGCATGTCCAGCAAGCGGTTGTTGTCGCGCTGGTGCAGGCCGATCGACGGTTCGTCGAGAATGTAGAGCACGCCGACCAGGCTCGAGCCGATCTGCGTCGCCAACCGGATGCGCTGGCCTTCGCCGCCCGACAACGTGCCGCTGGTGCGGTCCAGCGACAGGTAATCCAACCCGACGGCTTCGAGGAAATTCAGCCGCTCGCGGATTTCCTTGAGCACGCGCTTGGCGATTTCCATCGAGCGTTCGTCCAACGCGATGTCGGTAAAGAAGCGCACGGCCTCGCGCACGCTCAACGCGGTGACCTCGGCGATGTTCTTGCCGCCAACGCGCACGTGCAGGGCTTCGTTGCGCAGGCGCGTGCCCGCGCAGGTCGGGCAGGGCATGATGTTCATGAAGCGCCGCATTTCCTCGCGGATCGCCTCGCTGTCGGTTTCGTGGTAGCGGCGTTCGAGGTTGCCGATCACCCCCTCGAAAGGCTGCGTGAATTCGTAGCGCCGGTCGCCTTGATCGTAATGGAAGGCCAGTTCCTCGTCGCCGCTGCCGAACAACACGACCTGCCGCACCTGTTCGGACAGCTTTTCCCACGGCGTGTAGATCGAGAACTTGTAGTGCTTCTCCAACGCTTCGAGCATCTGATAAAAATACACCGAGTTGCGCTTTTCCCAGGGCAGGATCGCTCCCTCGCGGATGGAAATCGTCGGATTGGGCACGACCAGGTCGGGGTCGAAGAACATCTTGCTGCCCAAGCCGTCGCAGGTCGGGCAAGCGCCGTGCGGGTTGTTGAAGCTGAAAGTCCGCGGGCTGATTTCCGGGAAGCTCACGCCGCACTCGATGCAGGCGAAGCGTTCGGAGAACATGTGCGTGGCGCCGTCGAGTTCCTCGATCTTCACCAGTCCGTCGGCCAGGTGCAGCGCGGTCTCCAGCGAATCGGTCAACCGCCGGCCGACGTCGTTTTTGATCGCCAACCGGTCGACGAAGATGTCGATGTCGTGCTTCTTGTTTTTATCGAGCTTGAGGTCCTCTTCCAGGTCGTGCACTTTGCCATCGATTTTCGCCCGCGCGAAGCCGTCCTTGCGGTATTTTTTCAATTCCTTGCGATATTCGCCCTTGCGCCCGCGCACCACCGGGGCCAGCACGCTGATTTTCTTCCCGTCGCCCAGGGCCAGGGTCTGATCGACGATCTGTTGCACCGTCTGCGCGCTGATCGGCTTGCCGCACGACCAGCAATAGGCTTGGCCGACGCGCGCGAACAGCACGCGCAGGTAGTCGTAGATTTCCGTGACCGTGCCGACCGTCGAACGCGGGTTGCGGCTGGTCGTTTTCTGCTCGATGGAAATCGCGGGCGACAGGCCTTCGATGCTGTCCACGTCGGGCTTGCCCAGTTGCTCGAGAAACTGCCGTGCGTAGGACGACAGGCTTTCGACGTAGCGCCGCTGGCCCTCGGCGTAAATCGTGTCGAAGGCCAGCGAGCTTTTCCCCGAGCCCGACAGGCCGGTGATGACCGTGAACGCGTCGCGCGGGATCTCGACGTTGATGTCGGCCAGGTTGTGCTCGCGCGCACCCTTGACGATGATTTTATCCGCGCCCATCAGCCGGCGATCCTTTCGGCGAATTCGATGGCGGCGGCAATGGCCGCGGCGCCGCTGGTCGGATCGGCCTGGCCGGTCCAGGCGATGTCGCGCGCCGTGCCGTGATCGGGGCTGGTGCGCACGATCGGCAGTCCCAGCGTCGTGTTCACGCCGCAATCGAAGTGCAGTTGTTTCAGAGGAATCAGCGCCTGATCGTGCGTGGGACAGACGATGGCGTCGTAGCGCCCGCGTTGCGCGAAGGCGGTGTCGGCCGGCAGCGGTCCCTCGACGTTTAGGCCGTCCTTGCGCGCCAGTTCGAGCGCCGGACGCAGCGCCGTCTGCTCCTCATGGCCGAACAGCCCGCCTTCGCCGGCGTGCGGGTTGAGCGCGCACAGTCCCAGGCGCGGCTGCGCGATGCCGAAAAACCGCCGCAGGTCGATCGCCACGATCTCCAGCGTATGGCGGACCAGGTCGACGGTCAGCAGGTCGGGCACGGCGCGCAACGCCACGTGGGTGGTGATGGGCACCACGCGCAGTTGCGGTCCGAACAGCATCATCACCGGCTGCGTCACGCCGCACAGGTCGGCGATCAACTCGGTGTGCCCCGGATGCGGATCGCCATAGGCCGCCAGCGCGCGCTTGTCGATCGGCATGGTCACCACCGCCGCCGCGCGCCCTTCCAGGCAGGCCGTCACCGCCGCCTTGATCGCCACGGTCAGCACGCGGCCGCGTTCGGCCAGATAGGCGTCGCCGTGATCGGCCGCGTCGGGCATCTTGAGCATGCGCCCGTCGGCCGGCGTGTACACGCCCCATTTGCCGTCCGGCGCCGGATGATCGATCAGCGGCACCGCCGCCACCCGCGCGCCGATCAATTCCGCCGCGTGCCTCCATGCGCCCAGGTCGCCCACCAGCGTGAACGGCCGTCCGCCGCCGACGCCTTGCGACAGCGCCTTGAGCGCCACTTCCGGCCCGACGCCCGCCGGGTCGCCGCAGGTGATGAGAATCGGTCGTTTCATACGTTTCCTTTGACGCAGTGCGTAAAATTCAAGAGAGAAATTATAGCACCAACCGGGGAGACCGGCCAGAAAATTCCCGGGGGGGGAAATCGGTGTGGATTACGGAGTCTTGGGTTCCGGCGGCAGATTCGCCAGAATGTCGCTGGCCTGCCGGTCTTGCGGTTGCAGCGACAAGTACTGCATCAGCGCCTCGCGCGCGGCGGCGATCCGATCCTCTTCGCGGTAGGCCATGGCCAGCGCCAACAGCAGGCGCGGTTCGCTCACGCCCTTGGCGATCAGCGGCTCGAGTTCGGCGATCACCTCTGGGGACCGTCCGTTGGCGATGCCGATCAGCGCCCGGCGCAACCGCGTTTGCTCATCTTGCGGAATCAGCTTCAGGTAGCGCCCATAGGCGGCGAAGGCATCCTTGGGACGATTGATGTGTTCGTAGCAGCGCCCGAGGTTGCGTAGCGGGATCTCGAAGCGCGGATCCAACTCGGCCGCTCTGTCGAGAAAAGGAATCGCCGCTGCGCAGTCGCCCCGCTGCATGTAAGCGGTGCCGAGATTGTTTTGCGCGCCGGCGTGCCGGGGCGCGACGCGGGCGGTGCGGCTCCAGAGGGTGAAATCGTCGGCGAAGGCCTTGGTGTACACGGCGGTGTACGAGGCGAGCATCGCCAGGTAGGCCGCGCCGACCAGCGCCGCCGTGAGGCGCGTTTTGCGCGTTTTGAGGATGCGCGCCGGCGTGTCGGCAATCGCGGCGACGATCAACGCGTAGCCGGCGAGCGGCAGATAGGCGTAGCGTTCCTGAAAGGCGGGCGAATTGGGCAAGATCTGCGAAAACGGCAGCAGCGCGGCGAAAAACCACAAAATGCCCAGCGACGCCCACGGCCATTTTTTCCGCCCCAGCACGGCGACCAGCGCCAGTTGCGCCATGATCGCCAGGGACATCCAACCGACCGCGTCGCGGCCCGGCCCGGCGACGGGCAGGTGATGGAAGTACACCATCTGCCAATGCAGCACGAACAGCTTGAGGTAAGACAGCCAGGTCGTCATCACCGTCAGCAGGTTGTACAGGAATCCCTCGGCCGGTCGCGCCACCGCGCGGTCGAGCGTGCCCAGCACGCTCAGGCGCACCGTGAAGTAGAAGCCGACGACCGCCGCCGCGGCCAGGTAATGTTTCCAGTAACGCCAGGTGAACAAGTCCCGGAAACGTTCGGCCGTCACGAAATCGATCGCGACGATCAGCGGCAAAAACGACGCGCCCATTTCCGAGGAAAAGACCGAGAGCGACAGCGGCGACAGGTACAGGAAATTGCGCCAGGGCGGACGATCGTCCCGGAAGCGCGCGGCGTACATGAACAGGGCGATCAGCAGCAGGCCGTCGCCGAGCAGATCGTAACTGGCCGTCACGCCGGCGACGCGCTCAACGTGAATCGGATGCACGGCGAAGATCAGCCCGGCCGCGCCGGCGATAAAATTGCTTTTCGTCAGGCGATAAAACAGCAGGCAGAGGAACACCGCGCACAACACATGCAGCAACAGACCGACGATTTGATAGGGCAGCGCGTACTCGCCGAAACCCAGCACGTCGTAGCTCAGCGCGTAGAGCGTCGTGCGCAGCGGACGGTACAGACCGTCGATGCCGGAGGCGAAAAACTGCGGCAGGTTGGCGAAGTCGTGGATCAACTCATGCCGGTGAATGAAACGCTTGTCGTCCCACAGCAAAAAGCCGTTGGTCAGCTTGCCCAGGTAGGCGCCGACGGCGCACAATCCGACCGCCAGCGGCCATAGGCGGCGCAACGGGGCGGGCGGATTGTCCGGCGATGAAGTCATGCGACGACCGATAGTGAAATTCAGCGCACCTTAGCACGATCCGCCGCGACGACAAAATCCCGGTGCGCTTCACTCGCCGCCGAATACTTCCTGCACCTTGTGCACCAAGTGCTCCACGGAGAAGGGCTTTTGGATGAAGTTCATGCCTTCCTCCAACACGCCGTGGTGGGCGATGGTGTTTTCCGTGTAACCGGACATAAACAGTACGCGGATCCCCGGTTGGACGGCGCGCAGTTGCTCGAACAGCTGTCGGCCGTTCATGCCCGGCATGATCACGTCGGTCAACAGCAGGTCGAATGGCGCGGTCGCCTGTTCGACCAGCAGCAAAGCCTGTTCGCCGTTTTCGACGGCGATCACGCGGTAGCCGTGCCGTTCCAGGATCCGTTTGGCGAGTTTGCGCACCGTTTCCTCGTCCTCGACCAGAAGGATCGATTCGTTGCCCCGCGGCAGAACATCGACGAATTTGGGCCGCGCCGCTTCGATTTCGCCCTGTACGCGCGGCAGATAGACTTTGATGACGGTTCCTGTGTCCACTTCCGAGTACACGGTGATGAAGCCGTCGTTTTGCTTGACGATGCCGTAGATCATCGACAGCCCGAGCCCGGTGCCTTTGCCTTTTTCCTTGGTGGTGAAAAACGGTTCGAACAAGTGGGCCAACACTTCCGGCGACATACCGTTGCCGTTGTCGCTGACGCTGATCATCACGTATTCGCCGACTTTCGCGTCCACATGCTGTTCGGCGTATTCCCGGTCGATGCTCACGTTGGCGGTTTCGATGGTCAGTTCGCCGCCGTTTTCCATCGCGTCGCGCGCATTGATCGCCAGATTGACCAACACCTGCTCGAGTTGATGCGGATCGACCTTCACCCGTCCCAGGTCCTCGCCCTTGATGAACCGCAGTTCGATGTCCTCGCCGATCAACCGTTTGAGCATGTTCGCGGAATCGCTCACCAGATCGTTCAAATCGACGATCTTCGGATTGATGATCTGCTTGCGGCTGAAGGCGAGCAGTTGGGAGGTCAGCGCCGCCGCCCGATCGCCGGCCTTTTTGATTTCCTGCAACGTGCCGTGGATCGGATCGTTGTCGTTGAGCGTGGAAAGCAGCAACTCGGTGTAGCCGGTGATGCCGGTCAGCAGATTGTTGAAATCGTGCGCCACGCCGCCCGCCAGCCGGCCGATCGCCTCCATTTTCATCGCCTGTTGCAGTTGCTCCTCGAGTTTCAACCGATCATTTTCAGCGCTGCGCAGGTCGGTGACGTCGGTGGCCAATTCGAAACGCACGT
This sequence comes from bacterium, assembly GCA_036743315.1. Classification (GTDB taxonomy): domain Bacteria; phylum Lernaellota; class Lernaellaia; order Lernaellales; family Lernaellaceae; genus CALBTQ01. The sequence continues at coordinate 28,230 of DAINPV010000004.1, forward strand.
CGCGGCCGTCGGGCCACTTGATGACGCGGTCGATCAGCACGTAATGACGGTCCAACTGCTTGTTGTGGTACTCCCAACGATAGGGTTGTCCATTCATGCGTTTGATGATGTCGTTGGTGCAAAACGGGCAGGGCGCGTCGAATCCCTGAAATTCGCGGTAGCACAATTGGCCGAGGTTCGCCGTTTTAAACACATGGCGAGCGACTTTGTTCATGAAAAGAATTTCGTAGGTATCCATATCGGACACATAGATGATGTCGTCCAGACTGTTGAGCAACGACAGGAGTTGGTCGTGCGCGCTGCGCAGCGCGTCTTCGGCGGTTTTTCGTCCGGTGATGTCGCGGATGGATTCGATGGCGCCGACGATTTCCCCCGATTCGTTGCGCAGAGCCGAGGCGGTGGCGAAGATATAAGCGCCTTTGCCGCCGAAAAGTGACGGAGCGTACACCTCGCTGTTCAAAATGTTGCCGGTGGTGTTGAGGTGGTCGTACTGTTCCAGTTCGGAGGCGTTTTCCACGGATATCGCCAGGTCCAGCAGGACGGGCCGTCGTTTGCCATAGAACGGGATCGCGTATTCGTAATCGCCTTTGTCGAGCATGTCTTCTTTGGCGATGCCGGTCATCTCCTCCATGGCTTTGTTCCAGGCGATCACCCGGCCGTCGCGGTCGATGACGGCGGTGGCGTCGGGCAGGAATTCGATGATGTCGTTGAGGCGTTTGTTGGATTCGCGCAGTCGTTCCTCGGTGCGTTTGCGCTCCGTGATGTTGTTGGACACGATGAGCACCGCGGTGGGCTGGCCGCTTTCGTCGCGCAGGAACGACATGCTGTTGGATAGCCAGATGATCGAGCCGTCTTTGCAGTATTCTTCCAGTTCCAGCGTGCGCGTACGGTTGGGATCGGCCCCGCCGCTCGCCTCCAGCGCCAGTTCTTCCTGCATGGTTTGGATCGCCAGGGTCAGCGATTGCGGCGGCATGATCCGGTCGATCGTTTGACTCAAGGCTTCTTCCACGGTGAAGCCGCGCAACCGGAAAATGGACGGACTGACGTAGGTGAAGCGGAAGTTCAGATCCATCACCGAAACCGTATCGGCCATGTTATCGGCGATCAAGCGATACTTTGCCTCGCTTTCCCGGATGGTCGCTTCCTGCCGGCGCAAGGCCCGGTTGGAACGCATCAGCCAGGTGAGAATGAAGACAAACAGCAAGACCAACAACACCAGGGAGGTCGACAGCGCCGCGCGATTGAGAATGCGCCAATTCCAGGTCGAGGCTTCGATGTCGATACCCAGCACCAGCACTAGTTCGCCGGTGGCCGGATCGATCACCGGCGCGAACACGCTGACGAACGAGCCGTATTCATCACGGTAGGGCCCGACGATTTTTGCCTGCCGGTTGCGAAACACGTCGCGCAGTTCCCGGGGCGCCTGCCGGTACACCGTGCCGGGCGGCGAGGCGTAGCGGTCCGTTTCGGCCAGGTTTTCCGGACCGAAAACGAGTTGGTCGCCACGCAACGCCACGCTGTAAATCATCCGGCTGCCGATGGTTTGGTTCGCCTGTCTCATCTGATTTTCCAGGCGCTGGAAGGATGCGGACGATCTGTCCGCGGCGCTGAAGGACAGTTGGCGGATGTCTTGAATGTCGAGTGACTGAATAGTCAACCGGGCTTGTTGCTGCAAGGATTCGCGCATCTGACGGTCAGCGTAATTGACGATGCGCCAAGTGAAGATGATGAAAATAACGATAATGACGACCGTTAAAGTGAAATAATGTGTTTTTCTGGGGATCATTGTTTCATCCCGATCATTTTCACTTGCCTCGGACAACCGGCAAACGCGGATTTCTCCCTTCCGCAAGTTCTAATAATAGTGTGCAACCGTTCCTGCAAAAGGTGCGACCAATATAGTCCTACCGTTCTTACGAGTCAATAACTGCTGAAAATTAGAATCGTTTCCAACGTGGCGGTATTAGCGATGGCGTAGGCGCTCGATGGTGCCGTACCGCCAGGCGCGCAGAGCGTCCAGACGCGCCGGATGCACCGGCGGCGGATCGAGCCAAGCCGGTGAAGCGGCCGCCGGGGAGCCGATAAACCGGGCGCCGGTCGCGGCGATGTCCGGTCCGGAATGCTCGCCGGGCCAAATCACATGCTGTTGGTTTTCGTTGAAGACGATCAGCACGCCTCCGTCGATGTCGAAGGGCTCGGCATCGTCGATGTTATTGTCTCCGTCGATGCCGAAATAGACGATATTGTCGCCCTGCGTGCCGGGGTAGGATACCGACGTTTCGGCAAGGGTGAACAGTGCGCCGGCGAACGGCTCCAGGTTGACCGAGGTCGTGCCCGCCGCGACGCGCGGAGCCGTGTGCGGCGTCCAGTCCATCATCCCCCGGTAGCCCGTGTCGCCGTCGGCGTCCATGATCCAGTTGGCCATGTACCATTGGCCCTGCGCGGTGGGAAAATCGACGCCCAGTTCGGTGGTCAGCCAGGCGTTGATTTCCTCCGGATTGCCGGTGTCCAGGTCGAAAAGCTCGCCGTAGGTGGCCACGCCGTTCAGGCGCGAGGCGAGGTAGGTCCACCATAAGTACGCCTGCACGTAGTTGTCGTACATCCCCCACGTCCAGTGCACCAGCGACAGCCCCTGGGCCACCGCGCTGGAATAGAAGAAGAAATCGACCGCGCCTTGCTTGACGCCGAACGCGGCGTGGCAGGCGCATTCGGCCAGCCCTTCGTCGTGGTAGTCCCAGTACTCGTTGTAGGTGCCGTGCCGGTGGTTGTACAGCAGGTGCTGGAACTCGTGCGGCACGACGTTGACCGCGTCGAGCGTGCCGCCCTCGACGTTGATGTAGATCATCTCCTTTTCGTTGGAGTGACTGCCCCAGGTCGACCAGGCGTATTCCTCTGAGAAGGTGTCCACCGGGCTGAAGTAACCGCCGTAATAACCGTTTCCGTTCAGGCCGAAAATCAGAATCCGGCCGTTGTCGTCCTGGTCGGGCGGATCGACGAACAAATCGGTGAGCGTCGGGTAGATTTGCTCGTCGAACTTGGTCACCACGTCGTCGGTGTTGTCGATGTTCATTCCCTCTTCGAGGTAGACCACGCATTTGTCGCCGATGGCGGCGCGATAGGCGGTCACCTCGTACTGGGCGAAGCCCGGATCGCCGAAATCCACCGCCCACAGTTTAGCCGTGTCGGCGGCGGGAAAATCGGCGGTAAGCGCCTCTGTGGCGTCTTGCGGATCGATGGTCAGCGTGTAGGTCAGCCCCAGCGCCTGTTTGGTCGTGGTCAGCGTCACCTGCCGCGAAACGGCGTTGTAATCGACCGCGGAAATTTCCAAGTCGTGTTTGGGACTGCTGAGCGAGTAAATGTCGGCCTGTTCGGCTTGCTCGTCGCCCGGATCGCCACTGAGCGTCACGCGGACCGTCGTTTCGTTCGGCGCGGCGATTTCGGCGATGGCGATATCGTCCCAGTCCGTCGGCTGAGGCGTGGAGTCGTCATCGTCGTCCCCGGTGTCATTATCGTCGTCGTCGACACTGTCGTCGTCGTCGCCGTCATGGGAGTCGTTGTTGTCGTCATCGTCGTCTCCGCAAGCGAAACAGAACAAGAGCGAGAGAAGCAGCAACAGAAGAGTCGGTCGTTTCATGGTCGGTTCCTTTCCCTTTCAACACCATAGCCACCCGCGGGACGGCAAGCATAATAACCGCATCGACGCCGTTACGAAAAGGGCGATGTTCGGCGCTGGAATTTTTGTTTCCTCGCTTGACTTTAGCCCTAGGTGGCGCGTATCTTTTCGCCCCTATGATCCGTACACGATCGCAAAGGAGTATTATCGTGTCTTTTGATTTTCCCAAACGTTACGAACCCCTGGAAGCCGAGCCCCGGTTGCAGAATTTGTGGCATGAATGGGGCATCTACAAGTTCAACCCCGACGATCCGCGTCCGGTTTATTCGGTGGACACCCCGCCGCCGTACGTCAGTTCGGCGCACTTGCACGTCGGCCACGCGATGAGCTACAGCCAGGCCGAGTTCGTCGTGCGCTTCAAGCGCATGCGCGGCTTCAGCGTCTTTTATCCCATGGGCTTCGACGACAACGGCCTGCCTACCGAGCGCTACGTCGAGACCAAGTACAAGATCAACAAGAGCAAAACCAACCGCTCCGACTTCGTCGATCTGTGCCTGAAGGAAACGAAAATCGGCGCGCAGACCTACCGCGAGCTGTGGGAGGCGCTGGCCATCTCCGTCGACTGGGATCTGCTGTACTCGACGATCGATCCGCGCAGCCGCCGCACGAGCCAGAACAGCTTCGTCGACCTGTACGAAAAAGGGTTGATCGAGCGCCGCGACGAACCGATCCAGTGGTGCTTCCACTGCCAGACCAGCCTGGCCCAGGCCGACGTGGAGATCGAAGAGCAGAACTCGATGCTCAACGACATCGTCTTCAAGGGCGAGGACGGCACGGACCTGATCATCTCCACCAGCCGGCCCGAGCTGATTCCGGCCTGCGTGGCGTTGTACGTCAATCCCGACGACGAGCGTTACACGCACCTGATCGGCAAAAAGGCGCTGGTGCCGCTGTTCGATTACGCGGTGGACATCAAAACCAGCCCGGCCGTCGACATTACCTTCGGCACCGGCCTGATGATGGTTTGCACCTGGGGCGACAACGAAGACGTGATGAAGTGGAAGGAAGACCAGCTCGACACGCGGGTGGTCTTCGACGAGCACGGCCGCCTCAACGCGCTGGCGGGCGAATTCGCCGGCCTGGACATGAAAGAGGGCCGCAAGGCGATCGTCGCCGCGCTCAAGGAAAAGGGCTTTTTGCTCAAAGCCGAGCCGTTGGTCCACAACGTCGGCGTGCACGAGCGTTGCAGCCACACGGTCGAGTTCAACCACAGCCCGCAGTGGTTCATCAAACTGCTGGGCCAGAAGGAAGAATTTCTGGAACGCGCCACGCAGCTCGAATGGTTCCCGGCGCACATGAAGGTCCGCTACGACGATTGGGTCAAGGGCCTCAAATGGGATTGGTGCATCAGTCGCCAGCGGTTCTACGGCGTGCCGTTCCCGCTGTGGTATTGCGCCGACTGCCGCGAGCCGCTGATCGCCCCGCGCGAGGTTCTGCCGGTCGATCCGACGCAGACCCCGCCGCCCGCCGGCAGCAAGTGCGCCAAATGCGGCGGCGAAAAGTTCGTCGGCGAGCAGGACGTCATGGACACCTGGATGACCAGCTCGCTGACCCCACTGATCAACTCGCGCTGGGCGTTCGACGATCCGTTGCACGAGCGCATCTACCCGATGGACGTGCGCGTGCAGGCCTTCGAGATCATCCGCACCTGGTTGTTCTACACCGTCGCCAAGAGCCATCACCACACCGGCACGCTGCCGTGGAAGCAGGTGATGATCAGCGGCTGGGGCCTGGACGAGAAGGGCAAGAAGATGTCCAAGCGGGCCGGTAATT
>DAINPV010000005.1:0-32648 GCA_036743315.1 bacterium
CGCCGAACACTTCCGCCGACGCCTCGCCCTCGTTGGCGCAATCGACCGCGGTCACTTTGTAGTAATAGACCGTGCACGGTTCCAGGCCTTCGTCGGTAAACGACAACTGGTCGGGCGTCAGCGTGTTTTCATCGGCGATGCGCGTACCCTCGCCGACGATAAAGCCGGCGTTCGTGCCGCGGTACAGGCGATATCCTTTGACGTCCTCCGCTTCCGCTTCGCTCCAGATGATGGTCACCGACCCGACGCCGGCGGAGGCGTTCACGGATTCCGGCGGATCGGGCGGAGTCGTATCCTGCAAGGTGAAGGTCGTTTCACCGGTCGCAACCGATTCGTTGAAACTCGAGTCATACGCCAACATCGACACGTAATAAGTCTGGTTGTTGTTCAAGCGCAGATCGTGGACGGTGAATTCGTTGAGCGTTTCATCGCTGACGTTGTACGGCGGAATGAAATAATCCCCCGACGAGGTGCCGTAATAGATTTTGTACCCGCCCAAGTCGGTCAGCGCCGAACCGTCGCAGGCGTTGGCGGTCGGTTCGGTCCAGCGCACGGTGAACCGTTCGCAGGTGTCGCTCTGCACGACCTGCAGACCGGTGGGGGGATTGGGCTTGCACGTATCGGCCTTGAACGGACGATTGCCCATGTTGCGCAAATCGACCATCTGCGAGAAGGTCCGGCTGCCGCGTCCGTCGGTCGTGCCCACCTGCAAGCGCAATTCGATTTTGCGAATGGCGGCGCGTTGGATCTGCGTCAGGCCGTTGACCGGATCGGGCTCGTATTCCCGGTCGTCCTCACCGTAATAATGAAATTCGAAATTCTGCAACTTGTCGGCGACCTCGACATTGTTCCGCTTCAGATCGCCGCCGGGAAAGGTCACCGCGTAACGCACTTCCTCGACCGTGCGCACCAACGTGGTCGCGGCCGTATAACCGTTGACCAACGCCGAGGACAGTTTGATGGTGTCCGGTTCGCCGCTCAGATCGACCGCGTCGGCGTCGGCGGCCACCCGGATCATCTCGACGTTGCCGCCGCCGTTGACGAAGATGTAATCGCCGGCATCGACATGGTCGCGTTCGTCGTTGAGATTCACGCCGATTTGCTCGGCCCCCGCGGCCGCGTCGGCGGCCAACACGGTGGCGATGTCCGCGTCGATGTCGCCCTTGAAGGTCAGCGAATATTTTTTGGCTTCGGAAAAGGTTTCGCCGACGATGACGCCGAAACCGGCCATGCGCAATTCGCGCGTCACCTGATCGGCCGCCATGCGCGAGGATTGCATGACGTTGGTCAACTCCTCCACCCGTTCGAATCCGCGGTGTTGGCTCAGATAGATCGTATAGGCGGCCGCCAGCAGGATCAGGCCCAGGCCCATCGTGATCAGCAATTCGAAAACCGTAAAACCGTTCGCCCGCCGATTCGTTTTCATCGCACCACCACCGTTTCTATGGCCACCTGCTGGCCGACGGCATTGGTCACCACCACCTTGACCACCTTGAGCGTGTCGTCTTCGTTGGACGTGACGAAGAGCTCGCGTTTGTAGGAAACGAAGTTCTCGATCGTTCCGAAACCTTCCTCGGCGGAGGCGAGACTATCGTACGGGACGGCCTTCATCTCCTCCAGTTTCGAGGTGGCCAGGTTGGTGGCGGTCGTCAGCCCCTGGGAGAAATTCTGCCGGTTGGCCGCTGTCGAGAGCACCGCGGCGACGCTCACCAAGCCGATCGTGATCAGAAACGTGCTGACCACGATTTCGGTCAACGTGAATCCGTCTTCCTTGCTCAGCCATTGACGCAAGCGTTTCATAGCCATTTCACCCACGGTCCCGGCGATCCGGACAGACTGAATTTCCACAGGTTGATTTTTCCGGTGGCCAGCACTTCCACCGCCCGCCCCAGTTCGATTTTCGCCGAATCGCTCGGCGCCAGGTAAATCGCCCCCACGTTTTCCGCGCTGCCGTTGGAGCGGAACGTCACATACACCGGATTGGAAGTGTCGCCCAGATGGATGGGCGAACCAAGCAAGGTGCCGTCCACGCCGGTCGAGGAAACCGCGCGGATCGACACGCCGTTAGCGAAATAACTAAAGGGACGGGAGCGGACCAGGTCCGCCAGTTCCATACCGTCGCTGTCGCTGTCGGAATAGACGTTGACCACGCTGTTTGTCAAATCGAAGGCGACGATGACATCGTTGCCGTATTCCACCGCCAGGGCGCGCGCTTCGCGCAATTCCATCGCCAGACTGCGGCTGAAACCGTTGACGCGGACTTCCGGCAGATACCCGCGGGCGATCGGCATCGAGGCGATGACGATGCCCATAACCGCGACGACGATCATCAGTTCGACCAAGGAAAAACCAGCCTGGCGTCCGTTCTGCCTCATCTTGCCCGGTTCCCTTTCTGTTTTACGATACTTACCTTGTCGGTCGCTTATCGACCGGACCTTACCTTTAAATTACAGCAGCAATTAATATGCCAGAGCTGTAACAGCTTGATTTTATGCAAGATTAAATTCAATTGACAAGAAATCCTTTGAATAGAAGGTTTGCAGCATTACCAAATGTAACACTCTTGGTAAAAGTTTTTACAATTGTAATTAAGATAGTGCTTTTAAGGTGATTTTTTGCTTTTTAAATATTCACTAATTAACCGCCGGGTCAACGATTCCGGCTTCGGCAAAGCCCTTTGCCCGGAGGATGCAGCTATCGCATTTGCCGCACGGACGCCCTTCCGGCGTCGGATCGTAGCAGGAATGAGTGAGCGATAAATCGACATGCAGTGCTTTCGCCCGCAACACGATCTGCGCCTTGGTCAGTTGCATTAGCGGCGTATGTATTTGAAATTGGCCTTCTTTTTCAACGCCGGCCCGCGTGGCAAGATTCGCCGTCCGTGCAAAAGACTCGATGAACTCCGGCCGGCAGTCGGGGTAACCGCTGTAATCGAGTGCGTTCACGCCGATGAACAGATCGAAAATTTCGTTCGCCTCGGCGTACGCCAGGGCCATCGTCAAAAAAACGGCATTGCGGGCCGGTACATACGTAATGGGGATGCCCTGCCCGATCTCCATGTCCGAGCGGCTTTTGGGCACCGGCGTCGTCGGATCGGTCAGCGCCGAACCGCCGATCCAGGTCATGTCCAGCGGCACGACGACGTGATTTTTTACGCACATCGCGGCGCACAACGCCTTGGCGCGTTCGACTTCGATCGCATGGCGCTGGCCGTAAGCGAAGGTCAGCGCGTGCACCTCGTATCCTTCGGCGAGCGCTCCGGCCAGGACGGTCGCGCTGTCCAGGCCGCCGCTGACCAGAACCACCGCCCGCTTGCTCATCGGTTCACTCCCTGCCGGCCTTCGCCTTGAGCGCGGTCAGCCAGGCATAGGGCACCTGCAGATCGCCCAGGCCGCTGCCCAGTTTGATGTCGGGTTTGGTCTGCCCGTGATAATCCGAGCCGCCGGTCGGCAGCAGGCGATGCCGTCGGGCGATGTCGTGGAAGATCAACACCTGCGCCGGCAGGTGCGTACTGTAGAGCACCTCGAGCCCGACCAGTCCCAGCGCGACCAGATCGCCCACCGCTTCATCCAACTCCAGCGGCGACCACTTGTACAGTCCCGGGTGCGCCAGCACCGGCAATCCGCCGGCTTGCAGAATCAAAGACACCGACTCCTCGGGCGTAAAGCGGAACTTGGGCACATACGCCTTGCCCCGGCGGTCCAGGTAGACGTCGAAGGCTTCTTGCACCGTGGCGACCGCGCCTTTCTTGACCAACACCCGCGCGAAATGCGGGCGGCCGACCACGTCGCCGCCGGCTTCGGCGCGCACCTCGTCGAGGGTCATGGCGATGCCCAACTCGTTGAAGCGCGCGACGATGCGGTCGTTGCGTTCGGCGCGCACCCGCTTGGCCCAGGCCAATTTTTCGGCCAGACGATCGTCGGCGCCGTCGATGAAATAGCCGAGCACGTGCACCGTTTTGCCGCGCAAATCGGTGGAGAGTTCGACCCCGGGGACCACCTCGAAATCCAGGTCGGCGCCGGCGGCCAGCCCCGCGGCGACGCCGTCGATCGTATCGTGATCGGTGATCGCCACGGCGCTCAAATCACTATCGCGCGCCAATTGCACCAATTGCGCCGGGGCGAGCGAACCGTCCGACGCGGTGGTGTGCGCATGCAGATCGATCAACTTTTCCATTGGTTAAATATCCACGTGGAAGATGCCTTTCATCGAAAGGCCGAAGAGAATGGACAACACGAAATACACGATGATCCAATGCAGCTCCCAGCCCAGAACGTTCATTTCCACGCCGGGATAATTCACGTTGACGGCGGAGATGGGGCCGGCGAGTTTTTTCTCGCCCGGGTACAGCAGGCCGTCCCAGAAGTTGCCGTCGTGCCGCAGCGGCGCCAGTCGCACGAGCCGCTCCGCGTCGCCGACGACGAACCGCTTGGCGGCCGTCTGCCCGCCCACATCGATCGTCAGCGTGTGTTCGCCCGGCGTCAGCGCTTTAACGCGCCAGGCGATTTCACCGCTCAGCGGCCGGCGCACGGCGGCGGTCTGCACTTGCACGCCCTCGTCGGCGGTCATCGTCGCGGGCGTGTCGAACAGGTTGACGCTCCGGTCGACCCGCACGTTGATCACCGCCTCTTCGCCGACCCGATAGGGCCGATAGCCGTACCAGAAATTGAGTTGCACCAGCAACAGCAGCACCGGCACGATCATCACCGCCAGCGGCCGCAACTGGTGCGCCATGTAGACCGCGTTCCAGCGCAGGATGTTGCCGATCGATTTGAGCAGCACGCCCAGGCTGTCTTTGTAAAGCATGATGGCCAGAAAGTGCGCCTTGATGCGGTCCTTGGCGCGCGTGATGCCGTGCTGGTTGGAAGTATATTTATAGATGATCAGCATCAGCACGCCGGTCAGCACGCTGATGACGATCATGCCGGTCAGCGGCAATTTGACGAACGGCGCCATGACCGGGGAAAACGCCGCACTCAGGCCGTTAGAAATTGTGAGCATCTACCGTCGCATCCTTTAGCTGATGTAACCGAGCCCTTGCAGCTTCTTCTTGATTTCTTCCTCGCTGTCGCCCTCGCCGATTTGCGCCAGTTCCTTCTCCAGCACATGGCTGACGAACTCCTCGACCGACGCGTAGCCGGCCAGGTCGGCGAATTTCTTCACGCGCGCAAACAGATCCTTGTCCAGTTTCACTTTGGGTCCGAACATCCCCTTACCTCGCTATTTTCCCGTAAAGACGTTTTTCCCGATCATATCCGGCGGCCGCGGCAGGCCGAACAGCTCCAGAATGGTCACCGGCAGATCGACCAGCGACGCGCCGGTCAGTTGCAGCGGCCGGCTGGCGAACAAGCTGCCCGGCACCTCTTCGGCGGCCATGCAATGATCGCCGCCCCATTCGTCGATGTTGGGGCGCAGCAGCGGGCCGCGCGGGAACTTGCCCAGCGCCGTTTCCCAACTGCCGCGATAGCCGCGCGCATAGCCGATCACCAGATCGGGCGCGTTCTTGGCGTACTCGCCCTGGTAAACTTCCGAGCTCTTGTAGGCGTAACTGATGACATGCTTGCCGGTTTCCGGATCGACGACCTGCAGCAGCTTTTCGCGGATCTCGTCGAGCAGCCGGTCGGCGTCGGCGGCGCCGACCACGCCCTTGCCCTCGCGACCCACCAGGTTCAGGTACATGCTGTTGATGCCCAGCGTGTATGCTTTGGTGCCCCACCAGTTGACGTTCTGCAGAAACTCCGCGTCGCGGTCGGACGGATCGCGCAGCTTGACGTATCCGTTCTCCAACAACCACGTCGAGAGGTGGAACGACTGGTAATACGGCGCGAAGCCGTGGTCGCTCATCACCATCAGCGTGGTCTTGTCGTCGAGCAGTTGCATCGCCTCGCCCAGAACCTTGTCGAAACGTTCGTACGTGTCGCGCACGACATCCGTAAACGCCTCGTCCTTCTCCGGCACGTAGGCCGGGTGATCGTGGTCCATCGTGCGCCAGAACATGTGCGTGATCTGGTCGGAGCTGGAGAAGTAAAAGAACAGCAAGCCGTCGCGGAACCGGTCCAGCTCGTAGTGATACAGGTCCAGCCGTTCGGCGAGCACGGCGTGCGCCTGCTCGAGAAATTCCTTGTTGTCGAACACCTGCGAGGACAGCGCCTTGGTGTCCTCGGGAATGCCCTGCGTGTGGAACGGCCCGCCGCGTGCTTCGCACAGTTCGGCGGAATATTCCGGCGGCGTGGAAATGGGCATCGCCGGCTCGCGCGGATCGATGTTGATCGGCGAAACGTATAGCTTGAACGGCCGTACGCTCTTGAGCAGGAAGCGCACCATGCCCTTGACGGTGACCACCAGCGGCACCATTTCGAAGCGCAGTTGCACCCAGTCGGTCCATTCGCCGACTTGCAGCACGAACTGTTCGTCGCTCACTTCCAACAGGGCGGCGTCGGCGGTCGGATCGACGAACACGTTGAACGGCACTTCCGCATCGGGCGCGGGATCGTTCTCGGCCACTTCGATAAAAGTGTTCTTGGGCCCGATGATCTTGCCTTTGACCCGCCCTTCGATCACCTGCACCGGGTAGACGTTGCCGCCGGTGATTTCCTCGCCCTCGGCCAGTTGCGGCGGCTCGTCGGTGAAGTACGAGAAGCTGCCGTAGCCGCCGTGCAGGTCGGGCGTGCCCATGCCCGACAGCGAGCGGAACGGCCCTTCGACCGGCGGGTAGTTGCTGGGTACCGCAAAGATCGTCGTGGGGACGCCCGCCTCGCCCAGGTATTCCCAGAACGCTTTGCCCTTGCGCATCAGCTTCACGCCGGCGCTGTCGCTGGGGATCATGTACTTGCCGATGTGCCAGAATTTCTCGGGCGCCTCGGTTTTGCTGGTCGAGAGGAACGGCAGATAGGTCTTCGGATCGCGATGGATGAAATCGAAAATGTCGTGCCCGCCGGGATTCTTGCCGGTGATGAAGTTCGACCAGGCCACCGGGCTTTGCGGCGGGATCGACGTGCCCAGCGGGGAAAAGCCGCCCATTTGGGCCAGACGCGAGAAGTTGGGCAACCGGCCTTCGTCCATCCACTGACGCACCAGCAGCGGATCGAGACCGTCGAAACCCACGACGATCACCCGCGTGCCGTCTTTGGTGGCCGCGGGCAAGCTCACGTTGCCTTCGTCGCCGCAACCCAGGGCCAAGCCGGCCGTGCCGGCCGCCAGTCCCTGCAGAAAACGACGACGCGTTATTTTGTTGCGGCTCATGACGCCGCCTCCTTTCCTTCCTTCTTTTCTTGCAGCAGGGATGCGCCGTCCATGTATCCCGGCTTTTGCACACCCAATAAGTACAGCACCGTCGGCGCGATGTCCATGATCGACGGATCGTCATTGTCAAGTTTGAAGCTGGTGAACAACACGCCCGACGCCAGCCGCGGATCGACGCAATGATCGCCGCTCCAGGCCTTGACGTTGTCGTCGATGACCGTGTCGTTGACCACGCCGGTCGTCCCGTCCCACCCGGCGCGGTAACCGATGTTGTAGCCGACGATCAAATCCGGCGCGTTGCCCTTGTACGGACCGGTGTACAGTTCCTCGGCATCCCACACCCGGTTGATCGCCGTTTCGTTCTTTTCCTCGTCGCGCAGGCCGGACAGCTTGTCGATCAGCTCGCGGCGCAGTGCGGCCGCTTCCTCGCCCGGTTCGACGATCCCGTGGCGCTCGCGACCCTTGATGTTCAGGTACAGGCCGCCCAGGCCGACCTGATACGCCCGGGTTTTGGACCAATCGACGTTCGAGAGCCATTTGCCGGTTTTGCTTTCGTCTTTGAGGGCCAGATAACCGTTTTTGCGCAGCCACGAGTTGAGGTTGATGCCGCGGTTGAACGGCTTGAAGCCGTGGTCGCTCATCACGAAGAGCACGTCGTTCTTCTTCAGTTTCTTGAGCGTGCGCGCCAGCAGCGCGTCCATCTTTTTGTACAGGTCCAGCACGGCCGTTTCGCCGATGGGCGAGCGCTCCTTGCCGCGCAGCGAGGGATGATCGTCGACCAGGTAGCGGAAGAACATGTGCTGAATGCGGTCGGTGCCGTCGAAAACGCACACGACCAGACCGCTCTTGGTTTTGGCCAGCGCGTCGTTGAACATCTTCTCGCGTTCGTCGTTGATCAGGTACGTTTCTTCGAGGAACAACTCGTCGCTGATCAGCCCCTCGTTGAGCACCCAGGTGTCTTCAGCGAGGCCCAGGTTGGCGTACGGGCCGTTGAGCTTGGACAAATACATCGAATACGCCGCCGGGTGGCTGATGGGAAACGCCGGTTTTTCCGGATCGAGGTTGATCGGCGAAACGTACAGCGCCGGTTCGCCCGCGTAACGCGTGAGCAGGAAGCGCGCGATGCCGTTGACCTTGATGCGCAGGCTGGCCTGGAACGACAGGCGCACCCACTCGGTGAACTTGCCTTCTTCGAGCGCGATCTCGCGATCGGGCAACTTAAGCGTACGCGTGCCGTTCTTGCCGTCGAGCAGCATGAAGGGAATTTTCATTTCCGGCGCGCTTTCGACCAGCGCGTCGGGCGGGCCGAGCAGTTCGCCCGCGTAGCCCGCGCCGTTTTTCTGCAACGGCAGAATGACGCCGCCCTCTTCCACCTCGTCGGTCCACTCCTTGGTCGTGTAAAAGCTGAAGGTGCCCTGGCTGCCGCGAATGTCGGGTACGCACATGCCTGACAGGGACACGCCGTTGAACTTTTCCGGCGGGAAAGTGATCGGCACGCGCAGCACGGTCGAGAAGATGCCGTGCTCGCCCAGCACCACCCAGAACGGTTTGCTTTTGCGCAGCAGCCGGATTTCCGGCTTGCTCAACGGAATGGTGTACTTGCCGAGTTTGATTTTGCGTTGCGCGTCGCCGATGTAGGCCGACGACAGCGTCGGCATATAGTTGCGCGTATCGCGCGAGAGGAAATCGTAAATGTTGTGCCGGCCCGGATTCGCGCCGGTCATGAAGCTCGACCACGCCACCGGGCTGACCGAGGGGAACGTGGTGCGCAGGCGATGGAAGCCGCCGTCCTCCGCAAGCTTCTTGAAGGTGGGCAAATGCCCATCGGCCATCCACCGTTCGGCCAGTTGCGGGTCCATGCCGTCCAGGCCGAGCACGACCACGCGCTTGACCTTCGCATGGCGCAGCGCGCGGCGGCTCTTGAGCCACACGTAAATAAAACGCAGCGGCCAGATCGCCAGCGAAAACAGCGCCACGAAAAAGGTGGCGATCAGGAAAAAGAAGCTGGTGATGAACGCGAAGCCGGCGCCCGGCCCGACGTAGGCATGGGCGGGGGCGGCCGCGAGCAGCGCCAGCAGGAACAAACTTATCGCAACGATTTTTCGCATCAGTTCAAATGCTCCAGCACCAGGCCGGCGACCTGGGTGATGTGCGGCACATCGTCCACGTTCTTGGTCGTCCATAAAAAGGCGTCGTCCTGGTTGTGCATGCCGCTCAACCCGAAATGGCCGAACACCTCGGTCCGGTCGATCGCGCCCTTGAAGTCGAAACCGTCGATCGACACCGCCACCAGATCCGGCGCTTGCGCGACCAATGGGCCATGATACGCCTCTTCGCGATGGAAGTATCGGCGCACGAGCTTTTTACCGTCGTATTCCAATTCGTTCAGCGCGGCTTTCACCTCTTCGATCACCCGCGGCGCGTCGGCCGGCGCGACCTTCCCTTTGGGGAAACGATCGCTGGTATGCACGTAAATCCGGTTCGGATCGAGCACGAACACCTTGGACGCTTCGCTGATCTGGCTCAGGTCCCTGGGCGGATCGGCCGTAAAAGCGACCAATCCTTTTTCCATCAGGAAGCGATTGAGCGCCACTTCTTTTTCCAGGGCGCAGAAGCCGTGGTCGCTCAATAAAAACAGCCCGGACAGGCTGTCGTCCTTGGTCAGCTTGATGTACCGGTCAGCCATCTCGCCGACGAACGCGTCGACCTGCCGGTAGTAGTCGATGCATTTTTCATGCAGTTCGTGAGCGGGATCGACCAGCGCGTGCCACAGATAATGATGCAGCCGGTCGGTGCCGGTGACGACCACCTCGAAGAAATCCCACTCCTCTTCGTCCCACAGCATCGCCGCGGCCTGCTTGCGCGTTTCCAGCGTCTGGAACAATTCACGCAGCGCCTGCGGGTGATTGCGCCGCGCCGTGTTGGTGTCGATGTCGATCTCGTAGTTCATTCGACGCAGCTTGGCGATGTACTTGGCCGGGAAAACGGCTTTGAACAGTTCGATCGCCACGAAGCCGCTGACCAAAGCCCCCGCCAGCCGCCGCGCCGGGTATGTGCCGGGCTGGTTGAGCACCACGCTACGTTTGCCCTTTTGCTCCAACGTTTCCCAGATCGTCGGGGCTTTGAGGCTGCCGTAATTGGGGAACGTGAGATCGTAGCTGCCGGGCAGCAAGTCGGTGAAACCGAAAATGCCGTGGCGGCCCGCGTCCGCGCCGGTCATGAAGCTCGGCCAACTGACCGCCGAGATTTCCGGCACGGTCACTTCCATCCGCCGCAGGTTGCCCCGGGCGAAAATGTCTTTCATGCGCGGCAGCACACCCTGCTCCATGAGTCGACCGAGCAAGGTGTGCGGCACGCCGTCCAGCCCGACGACCACCGCTTTGTTTTTCTTCCGCGAGAACAGGCTCATGCGCTTCTCCAGGTGCAAAAATCAAACGCCAAACAGTACTTGGGTTGACCAAGAAAAACAAGTGGGCATTTGCGATTCAATCTCACGAATGAACCTAACCATTCCCGGGAAAATTGCCAAGCTGCCCCCGCATGGGTATGTTCTTGAACCGCGCGAAAGCTCCCGGTAGGATAGGACGACTCAGCAACGAAAGGTGGACGGCTATAAAACGCCTCGTCTTTGCCCTCATCCTCTGCCTGGCGTTGGGCAGCGCCACGATCGCGGAGGCCAAGGCGCGCATCGAGGGAACATCCTGCAGCCGCAACGGCCAGGTGTTCTCGGTGCACTTCCATGTCGTCGAGGCGTTCACGCCGGACATGGAACGGGCGATTTTATCCGGCATTCCACACACTTTCATTTACCATTTCGAGATCATGCGCATCGTGCCGGCCTGGCCGAACATCCGCATTCATCATTGGCAAGTGCGGCGCACGTTGCGCTACGACACGCTCAAGAAGACCTACACGGTCGATTTCGGCGACGGCAACC
The DNA here is from genome assembly GCA_036743315.1 of bacterium. Classification (GTDB taxonomy): domain Bacteria; phylum Lernaellota; class Lernaellaia; order Lernaellales; family Lernaellaceae; genus CALBTQ01. The sequence continues at coordinate 11,180 of DAINPV010000005.1, forward strand.
GGCCTAAGCAAGCCGACAGCCTCGACGAAGCCAAGCGGATGATGACCGAGTTCGTCGGTTACCCGGTCGCGGTCGGCACCTCGCTGGATCGATCCTTCAATTATTACGTGCGCATCAAGGCGCAGCTCGATCCCGTGAAATGGCCGCTGATGCTGGACAAGATTTTCTTCTTCGTCACCATGTGGGATTTCGAAACCGACTGGGTGCAGATCGAGTTGCCGTTGCATGAGGCGCAGGGCAATGGCCGGTAAATCGATTTTTGAGCTGCCGCCCGAAGAACGCGAAGCGCTCCGCCGCAAACGCGAGATGATCGCGATCGTCGCCATCGGCTCTTTGTTGGGCCTGCTGTTTCTGATCGAAACGCTTTTCTTCGATTTCCGCGGCTCGCTCGGCGGCGGCAACCTGCTGTTTTTCAGCCTGATCAACGTCAACGTCATTCTGGTCTGCCTGCTGCTGTTTTTGATCTTGCGCAACGTGACCAAGCTGCTGTTCGAGCGCCGGCGCAAAGTGCTGGGCGCGCAACTGCGCACGCGGCTGGTCGTCGCGTTCGTGCTCTTCGCCCTGGTGCCGACGATCATCCTGTTCTACGTGGCGATGACCTTCATCACCAACTCGATCGAGCGTTGGTTTTCGTTGCAGATCGAAGGCAGCCTCGCCGAGTCCCTTAAAGTCGCGCAAACCTATTACGAAACGCACGAACGCCGGGCGATCGGCCATGCGCGCGACATCGCCGCGTGGCTGCAGACCGAACCGGGATTGCCGGCCGACAATAAAAGCGCGGCGGCCAACCAGTTGCGGGAAAAACTCGCCGAGCGTCGTCGGTTGCTCGCTGTCGATTTGATCGAGGTTTATCGAGCGCCGACGGAAAAGCCGGTTTCAGCCGGGACCGAAGAGGTCAAAACCGGCAAATGGTTTAACGAGGACAAGGACTTTCTCAGCAAAGGATTCGCCAAGCAGGAAAAGAGCGAGGTCTTCGCCTTCGGCGAAGCCGAACTGATCCGCGGGATGGCGCCGGTGACCGGCCCCGACGAGGTCGTCCGCGCGGTGGTCGTGGTCAGTTACCATATTCCGCAAAGTCTGGTGCGCCGCATGCGCACGATTCAGGTGACCTACGACAGCTACAGCCAGATGCAGGTGATGGAAAGTCCGATCCGCAGCAATTACCTGATCATCCTGGCGATGATTTACATTTTCATTTTTTTCAGCGCCACGTGGTTCGGCTTTTTCCTCGCGCGGCAGATCACCGAGCCGTTGCAACACCTGGCCGACGGCGCGCAGCGGGTCGCGGCGGGCGAACGCGACGTGCACATTCAAAAGACGGCCGACGACGAGTTGGGCATCCTGGTCGACGTGTTCAACCGCATGTGGGCCGAATTGGGCGCCAGCCGCAAGGCGTTGGAGGAAGCCAACGAGGATCTGGAAAAAACCAACATCGAGTTGGAGCGCCGTCGCGCCAGCATGGCCACGGTGCTCAACAACATCGCCGCCGGCGTGCTGGCTTTCGACAACGAAGGCCGCGTTACGATTTTCAATCCCGGCGCCGAGCGCATGCTGGGCATCAAGGCGAGCGCGGCGCTGGACAAATCCTGGACCGACGTTTTCCCCGAGGAAATGCAGGAATATTCCAAGAGCCTGGGCGACCAATTGCGGCTCAGCCAGCGGCCGACGGTGCAAAACCAGATCGAGATCACGATCAACAACCAGCAGCGCACGATGCTCGCCACGCTGTCGGTGTTGCGCGGAACGCAGAGCGACGCCGCCGGCGCCGTGCTGGTGCTCGAAGATCTGACCGAACTGCTCAAGATGCAGCGCGTGGCCGCCTGGCAGGAAATCGCGCGGCGCATCGCCCATGAGATCAAGAATCCGCTCACGCCGATCCAACTGGCCGCGCAACGTCTGCGCAAGCGTTACGCCGACCGTTTCGACGAAGAGGTCGACAAGGTGTTCTTCGATTCGACCAGCACCATCGTGCGGCAGGTCGAGGAACTCAAGGGGATGGTCAAGGAATTTTCGGATTTCGCGCGCATCGCCGAAGCCAAGCCCTCGCCGACCGATCTCCACGAACTGGTTCGCGAAACGGTCGTGCTCTACAGCGAGGCGCACAAGCGCGTGCAGTTCGAAACGTTCGTCGACGAGAACCTGCCGCGCCTGCTGATCGACCGCGATCAGTTCAAGCGTGTGCTGATCAACATCCTGGATAACGCCATCGCCTCGATCGTCGGACGCGGGAAAGTGAAGATCTCCGCCGCGGCCTTCGATGACGGCCGGTGGCTGCGCCTGGAGATCGCCGACACCGGCCAGGGCATCCCGCGCGAATACCAGAGCCGCTTGTTCGAACCGTATTTCTCCACGAAGAAAATGGGCACCGGGCTGGGCCTGGCGATCGTCAATCGCATCGTCAAGGATCACGCGGGGCGCATTCACCTGCGCGACAACCAACCGCAAGGCACGGTGGTCGTCATCGAAATCCCCATCCGCACCGCCGAAATCGAGCCCGACAAGCCGGACGAAACCGAATAACCGCGATTATTTCTTGGCCGCTTCCGAGGGGAACATCGCCTCGGCGCATTCCGGGCACAGGCCGTGGGAAAACTGCAATTCCGGCGAATGTTCGTGGAGGTAGATTTCCACTTGCTGCCAGTAGCCCTTGTCGTCGCGGATTTTTTTACAATTCATGCAGATCGGCAACAGCCCCTGGAGGGTTTTGACTTGATCGAGCGAGGTCTGCAGCTCGACGATCAACTCTTCCTTTTCCTTTTCCGATCGCGCGCGCTCCGCGATTTCCAACTGGAGAGATCGGTTGGCTTCGGAGCGCAACCGTTCCGACTTTTCCAACACCAAGCGCAGATTCCACGACAAGGTGGAGCACGCGCCGAGCACCAACACATAGTTGATCGACTGCCCGAGTATAATGCGCCAATCCAAAAACAAGGAGGCCAGCGTCTCGTGTTGCACAAACAAAGGGGCGTAACCGACGATGCCTTTTTTCTCCAGGACGATCAGCAAGGCCAGACCCAGATTGCCGAGAATGTAAAAGGCGATCACGTCCCGCCAGCGAAAGAACCAGGAAACCACCAAGAGGATGGCGACCAGCAACAGTTGCTGCAACGCATTCTGGCTGCCGACCAGGTGCACTTGCAGCAAGCTGAGCAGGTAGATCGCGACGGCGGTGAAAATCATCAGTCGGTAAACCTGCGTGCCGTCCGTATCGGTCGACCGGACCCGGCGGAAGCGTCGATAACTCCAAGCCAACAGGGAGATGGCGGCCAGGCTGGAGAAAACCGATACGACAAAAACCGACTGGACGATCAAGCCCTCGTTCACGACAAAGAATAATCCGTAGATTTGCGCCAGGGCGTAAACGGACATCACCAGAGCCAGGATGCCCATGCCGTTCATAAAGACGATCTGTCGATCTTGCTCATCGGCCATACGACCGGATTTGGTTGTCGAACTCGGCTCGCGTTCCATCTAGTCCCCCGGTGGAAAAACTCGTGTCGTGTTTTACTTCCAGACCTTGTCGGACGCATCCAATCGCCCCGCAAAATACCATTGCGCCGATCGAAAACGCAATCAATCCCTTTGTCCTTCGCGGCGTCGGCTATTCCCATCCCAATCATACCTACTCTTGAATTCCTCTCTTTTCTGGTGTTGCAAATATGCTACAATCCGTTTTCCGAAAACGGCTTACAGGTGGATTGAGCAATGAAACGAAGGATCCTCATCGTCGACGACGAACCGGATATCCGCGAGACCCTCGGCGGCATTCTCGAGGATGAGGGTTACCGTGTACGGTCTGTCTCCTCCGGCGAGGAAGCGATCAAAGCCGTGGGCGTCGAACGGCCCGACCTGGTCATGCTCGACATCTGGATGCCGGGAATGGATGGACTGGATACCTTGAAGAAAATCAAGGTGATGGACCCCTCACAGCAGGTCATCATGATCAGCGGCCACGGCAACATCGAAACGGCGGTCAAGGCAACCAAGCTGGGCGCTTATGACTTCATCGAAAAGCCGCTTTCGCTGCCCGAAACGGTGCTGTCGGTCAACCGCGTCATGGACATGGTCCGCCTCGAAGAGGAAAACCTGCACCTGAAACAGGGCATCGAATCCAAGTTCGAGATGATCGGCAGCCACCCGCTGATTCAAGGGTTGCGCGAGCAGATCTCCCGCGCCGCGCCCGTCGACAGCTACGTGCTGATCACCGGCGAAAACGGCACCGGCAAGGAACTGGTCGCGCGGCAGATCCACATGCATTCGCCGCGCAAGAAGAAACCGTTCATCGAGGTCAACTGCGCGGCGATCCCGGAAGAACTGATCGAATCCGAATTGTTCGGCCACGAAAAGGGTTCGTTCACCGGGGCAACCGAACGCCGCCGGGGCAAATTCGACCTTGCCGACGGCTCGACGATCTTTCTGGACGAGATCGCCGACATGAGCCTGAAGACGCAGGCGAAGATACTGCGCGTGCTGCAGGAGAAATCCTTCCAGCGCGTCGGCGGCGCCGATTTGATCCCCGTCGACGTGCGCGTGATCGCCGCGACGAACAAGAACCTTAAAGACGAATTGGTCAAAGGCAATTTCCGCGAGGATCTGTATTTCCGCCTCAACGTGATTCCGCTCTATGTGCCGCCGCTACGCGAACGGCGCTCGGACATAGCGTCGTACATCGACTTTTTCGGACGCGCGTTCTGCGCGCGCAGCGGCCTGCCTCCGCGCGAATTCACACCCGAGGCGATGGCGCTGTTGAGCGAATACGACTGGCCGGGCAACGTGCGCGAGTTGAAGAACATCGTCGAGCGCCTGGTGATCATGACCCGCGACGAGCGCATCACACCCGAGGCGGTGCGCGAATCGCTGACTCCGGGTTCGTCGCACGACGAAGAGGCCGACCGCCTGTACGCGATCAACGATTACCGCCTGGCCCGCATGGCCTTCGAGCGCGAATACCTGCAGCGCAAGCTGGAGGAGAACAAGGGCAACATCACCAAAACCGCCGAGGCGGTGGGGCTGGAGCGTTCGAACCTGCATCGCAAAATCAAGGCGCTGGACATCGAAATTTCACGGGAGGAAGAATGATCGCCCGGGAACATACGCGGCGGCTGCTGGTCGGCAACGTGCCGGTGGGCGGCGGCGCGCCCGTCAGCGTGCAGTCGATGACCAAAACCGACACCCGCGACACGGCCGCGACCATCGCGCAGATCAACGCCTTGCAGGGCGCGGGCGCGCACATCGTGCGCCTGGCCGTCGTCGACGCCGACGCCGCGCGGGCCCTGCACGAGATCGTCGAACGCACCAGTGTGCCGTTGGTCGCCGACATCCACTTCGATTACAAGCTTGCCCTGATCGCCGTCGAGGCCGGCGTGGCGATGCTGCGCATCAACCCCGGCAACATCGGCGAACGCGCGCGGGTCGAAGCGGTGGTCAACGCCTGCGCGGCCAAAAACATTCCCATCCGCATCGGCGTGAACGCGGGCAGCCTGGAAAAACGGTTGCTCGACCAGCACGGCGGCGCGACGGCCGAAGCGATGGTGCAATCGGCGCTCGGGCATGTGGCCATTCTCGAAGAACTGGGCTTCACGCAGATCAAGGTGAGCCTCAAAGCTTCGGACGTCGAACGCACCGTCAAGGCCAATCTCCTGTTCGCCGAGCGGTCCGACATCCCGTTGCACGTGGGCGTCACCGAGGCCGGCGGGCGGTGGGCGGGCACGATCCGCAGCGCGGCGGGCATCGGCATCATCCTGGGCCACGGCATCGGCGACACCATCCGCGTCAGCCTGACCGGCGATCCGGTCGAGGAAGTGCGCGTCGGCTGGGAGTTGCTCAAAGCCCTCGGTCTGCGGCAGCGGGGCATCACCATCACCTCCTGCCCCAACTGCGGGCGGCTGGAATGCCCGACCGAGGATGTGATCGCCGAAATCGAAAAATCCTTCGGCGATCTGGACGAACCGTGGCACATTGCGGTAATGGGTTGCAGCGTCAACGGCCCCGGCGAAAGCCGGCAAGCCGATTTGGGCGTCATCGCCGGGAAGAAGGGCTACCTTCTGTACAAGGGCGGAACGTACTGGAAAACAGTGGAACGCGCGCAGGTCGTCGCCGGCGTGAAGGAAGCGCTGGCGCTGTTGCGCGCCGAACGTAAAGAACAAGGAGCGTAACGTGCGGTTTTCGAAATTTTTTGCCCCGACGATCAAGGAAACTCCCTCCGATGCGGAGGTGCTCAGCCATCAGTTGATGTTGCGCGCCGGGATGATCCGCAAACTGGCCGCCGGCATCTACGACTACCTGCCGCTGGGCTTGCGCGTGCTGCGCAACGTCGAGCGGATCGTGCGCGAGGAAATGAACCGCGCCGGCGCGCAGGAAGTGCTGCTGCCCTTCGTGCAGCCGGCCGAGTTGTGGATGGAATCCAACCGCTGGCAGTTTTACGGACCGGAATTGCTGCGCCTGCGCGACCGGCACGCGCGCGAATTCTGCCTGGGACCGACGGCCGAAGAGGTGATTACCGACCTGGTGCGACGCGACGTCCGCTCCTACCGTGAGTTGCCGTTGAACCTCTATCAGATTCAGACCAAGTTTCGCGACGAAGTGCGGCCCCGCTTCGGTTTGATGCGCGGGCGCGAATTCGTCATGAAGGACGCCTACAGCTTCGACGTGGACGACGAGGGCGCGAACAAAAGCTACGAGGCGATGCGGCAAGCGTACCACCGCATCTTCGCGCGTTGCGGGTTGAAGTTCCGCGAGGTCGAGGCCGACAGCGGCAACATCGGCGGCAGCTTCAGCGCCGAGTTCATGGTCCTGGCCGAAACCGGCGAGGACGCCATCGTATATTGCGACCAATGCAGTTACGCCGCCAACACCGAAAAAGCCGAACTGCCCGTCGTGCCCGAGACGCCCTTCACCGGCGCGCCGGCGGAAACGAAAAAAGTCGCCACGCCCAACCAGCGGACGATCGAGGAAGTCTCCGCGTTCCTGGGCGTGCGGCCGAGCGACCTGATCAAAACGCTGGTCTTCATCGCCGACGGCAAGCCCGTCGTGGCGGTGGTGCGCGGCGATCATGAAATCAACCCGATCAAACTCCAGCGACTGCTCAAGGCCGACGCACTCGAACTGGCCGATCCCGACACGATCGTCAAGGTCACCGGCGCGCCGGTCGGTTTCGCCGGACCGCAGGGTTTGCAAGTGGAGCACCTCATCGCCGACTACAGCCTGCGCGGCTGCGGCAACATGGTCACCGGCGGCAACGAAGTCGACATGCACGTGACCGGCGTCAACCTCGGCCGCGACTGGCAGCCGACCCACTGGGCCGACATCCGCACCGCCTTGGCCGGCGACGCATGCCCGCGCTGCGGCGGCACCTATCAAATTCAGCGCGGCATCGAAGTCGGCCACATCTTCAAACTCGGCACCAAGTACTCCAAGACGATGCGCGCGACCTTCCTCGACGAGGCGGGGCGGGAACAAGAGATGATCATGGGCTGCTACGGCATCGGCATCGGCCGTACCGCCGCCGCCGCGATCGAGCAGAACCACGATGACGACGGCATCATCTGGCCGTTGCCGCTCGCGCCGTTCCCCGTCGAGATCGTGCCGATCGGCAAGACCGACGGCGAGGAATTCGCCGCCGCGCTGAAGCTGCACGACGAACTGCTCGCCCTGGGCGTCGACGTGCTGCTGGATGATCGCGACGAACGCCCGGGCGTGAAATTCAAAGACGCCGACCTGATCGGCATTCCGTTGCGCGTGACCGTCGGCAAGAAGGCGCTGGCCGACCACGCGGTCGAGCTCAAGGTGCGCGGCGAAAAGGACTTCGCCCTGGTGCCGCTGACCGAGATCGTCGGCAAACTCAAGGGACTGATCGACGAGGCGCGTCATGGCTGAAGCGCGCGATAAAATCGTGGTCGCGCTGGATGTCGATTCGCTCGCCAAGGCGCGCGCGCTCGCCGAACGGCTGACCGGGCACGTCGGGGCGTTCAAGATCGGCAAGGAGCTGTTTACCGCCGTCGGCCCCACCGTGATCGAGGCGGTCACGCAACACGGCGGCCGCGTTTTTCTGGACCTGAAATTTCACGACATCCCCAACACGGTCGCCGGCGCGGTGCGCTCCGCGATGCGCCACGGCGTGTGGATGCTCAACGTGCACGCCTCCGGCGGCGCGGCGATGTGCCGGGCGGCGGCGGAGGCGGCGCGGGGCGCGGCCCAAAAACCGTTGGTGATCGGCGTGACCGTCCTGACCAGTCTCAACGACGACGACCTGGGCGACATCGGCCTGACCGGTCCGGCGGACGCGGCCGCGGTGCGCCTGGCCAAACTGGCGCAAGCCAACGGCCTGGACGGCGTGGTCGCCAGCGCGAAGGAAGTCAAGGCGATCAAGCGGGCCTGCGGCGACGAGTTCGTCGTGGTCACCCCCGGCATCCGCCCGGCGGGCGGCGCGGCGGGCGATCAAAAGCGCGTGGTCACCCCCGCGATGGCCGTCGCCGACGGCGCGGACTACCTGGTCATCGGCCGGCCGATCACCGGCGCGGACGATCCGGCCGCGGCCGCCGACGCCATCGCCGCGGAAATCGCCGCGGCCCTGGAAGGATAGCGCGCGGTGCAAACACTGTTGCTGGACAACTCCCTGGATCATCGCCTGCTCGACGAGGGAACGCTCACCAAACGCTTTCTCGCCGAACCGCCGCGCATTTGCCGCGCGCCGAGCGAACCGCTGCCGCCGCTGGATTCTTTCACGCACCTGATCCTCACCGGCTCGGAGGCTTCGATCGTCGACCACGACGACTGGATCCTGCGCCAAATGGATTTCGTACGCGCCGCCGTCGACGCGGGCAAGCCGGTGCTGGGCATTTGCTTCGGGCACCAACTGCTCGCCCGCGCGCTGTTCGGCGACAATTGCGTGCGCCACGCCGCCGCGCCCGAGTTCGGCTGGCATCCGGTGCGCCTGACGACGACCGACCCCCTGTTCGCCGGGTTGCCGCCGACGATCGACGCCTATTGCTCGCACTTCGACGAGGTGTGCCGTCTGCCGCCGCAGGCCGAGGTGCTGGCGACCGGCGACATCTGCGCGGTGCAGGCCATGCGGTTGCGCGACAAGCCGGTGTGGGGTCTGCAATTTCATCCGGAGATCGGCGCCTATGCGGGCCTGTTGTTGTTTGCGGTGGTCGCGAAGATAAAGAAAACGGCGGAAATCAACCTGCTCGACGCCTGGCGCAACGCGCAACGACCCGTGTTCGCACGCCAGATCTTTGCCAATTTTCGGGAGGCGCCATGCCGATCGAAATGAAACACCCTCCCGTGCTCGACAACGTCAGCGTAGTGTTGGTGCGCCCGGCCGGCGACGGCAACCTCGGTCAGGTCGCGCGGGCGATGAAAAATTTCGGTCTGAGCCGATTGCGGCTGGTCAATCCATGCGACTTCGACACCGACTTGTGCCGGCAAATGGCCACCAACTCCTACGACATTCTGGAGCGCGCGCAGATCTTCACCGATCTGCCGACGGCGCTGGCCGATTTTTCCTACGTGGTGGGCACCAGCCGGCGTTTGGGCAAGAATCGCGAACGCTTCGGCACTTCCGCCGCGCTGCCGGGCTGGCTGCTGCCCAAACTGACCGGCGGGGCGCAGGCGGCGTTGCTGTTCGGCAACGAGGTGAGCGGCTTGGACAACGCCGAGTTGGACTTGTGTCAGTTTCTGGTGGAAATCGAAACCGATCCGGCGCATAAAAGTTTAAACCTTGCGCAAGCCGTGCTCGTGTTCGCCTACGAATTGTTCAAGGCGGCGGCGCAGGCGCCGACGGAAATCGACAAAATTCACCCGGCCCGGCACGACAAGCTGGAGCGGATGTTCAAGCAGATGCGCGCGATGTATTTGGAAATCGGCTTTCTCGCACCGGAGAATCCGGAGCACATCATGCGCGCGCTGCGGCGCCTGTACGGCCGCGCGCAGATCAGCGAACGGGAGGTGAGCATCCTGCGCGGCATTCTTTCGGATATGGATTGGTATTTGAACCACGTCAGCGAAAAGGGGGAGCGCGATGGCTACCGCGAAGTGGTTGGGGACGGCGAGTCTTGAGCTGGAGCACAACGGGCAGATCCTGTTGATCGATCCGCACATCAGCCGACCGAACAAATGGCAGACGTTCACCGCTCCTCTCGCGCCGCACAAGGAGAAAATCGACCGATACCTCGCCGGTCTCGATGGCGAAGTCGTCGGAATCATCGTCACCCACGCTCACTCGGATCACCTCAGCGACGTGCCCTACCTGGCGCAAAAGCTCGGCGTACCGGTCTGGGGGAACGAGAGCGTCGATACCACGCTCAAGGCCTACGGCCTGCCGCCCTGCCCGGAAGTGCTGGCGCACGGCAACCGTTTAGCGATCGGTCCGTTCACCGTCGAAGCGGTGAAAACCCGACACGGCCGCGTCGCGTTGGGCAAGGTCCCCTTCCCCGGTACAATTTCGCCGGAGGCGGAGGCGCCGTTCCGGGTTTGGCAGTTCAAACACGGCGATCCGCCGTTGCTGGCGTTCATCACCGCCGGCGGCCAGACGATCTTGCACATGGGCACGGCGAACATGATCGACAATCTGTTGCCGCATCGCCGCGTCAGTTCGGCCTGGCTGTGCGCTTCTGGCTATCAGTACACGCCGGAATTCGCCAAGCGCATCATGCATAAAATCAAGCCGAAAACGGTGCTGCCTTTTCACTTCGAGGATTTCTCACTGCCGTTGAGCGAAACCACGCGCCTGATTCCCGGCGCCGATCCGCACACGTTCGGCAGCAAGATCCTGGCCGCGGCGCCCGGCGTGGAAATCCGCATTCCCAAGCCGTACGAAAAAATTCCTTTTTAGAGGCGAAAATGTTTCGCAGCTTGTCGATTCGTTCACGCATTTTGCTCGGCTCGCTGCTGATCGCCGTCACGCCGTTGCTGATCATGTATTTTTATCAAGCCAAGATGCTCGAATCGACCGGCTTTCTGATCATCAAGGACGCGGGCGATTACGCGCATCGTAAAACGCGGCTGGTGGAAAGCACCGTCCGCGCGGACGTCGATGAGGTGTTGCATAACAACGCACACATGGCCGGACGCTCCTTCGCGCATTTTCATGCCGGCAGCAACGGCGACGGTCAAGCCGCGCTCGACAGCCTGTTGCCGATCCTCGCTGACGAAGCCAACCAAGCGTATGTTTTCGACGAACAAGGCCGGTTGCTTCATCGCTTGAACGACCAACAGTTGCCCGAATACCTGCAATCATACACGGACATCGTCACCGCCCTGCGCGCCGCGGATTTCCTGATCGCCGAGGAAACACTATCGCCGACCAAAATGAAACTGGTGCTCGCCTCCAGCTCCCTGGCTGATTTTTCGTGGTTGAAAGCGGCCCATCATTTCCGCGACGATTTCACCAACGACGTGCGCGCCAAGCTGAACCAGACCAACTACCTGATGGCGATGTCAGCGGCCATGCTGCTGCTGATGCTGACGTTGGTGGCTTTTTTCCTTTCGCAACGGCTGGCCGGTTCGCTCACCAAGCCCATTCAGCAACTGATCGAGGCCGTCGATAAATTCGACGGCATCCACCCGGTGAAAATCATTGCCGAGCGCCGCGATACAATCGGCATTCTGACCGAGAGTTTCGCCGCGATGACCCAAAAGCTCGCGCTGATGCGCCAGGAGTTGGCCGCCAAACAGGAGTCGCTGGAAAAGGCCGATATCGAACTGATGCAGCTCAACCTCAACCTCGAGCGCCGCATTGAAGAGCGCACCAAGAATCTCAAGGACGCGTTGGGGCGTCTACGCGAACTGGATAAAAACAAGGATGACTTTCTCGGGCTGATCAGCCACGAATTGAAAACCCCGCTGACCAGCATCAGCGCCAGCGCCGAAGGCTTGCTCAGCGAGGATTTGAATCTCTCCGAAGAAGGCCGACGACAGTTTTTGAGCATCATCCGCGACGAGGCCGATCGCTTGGGCCGCCTGATCAACGATCTGCTGGACATGACCCGCCTGGAAGCCAACCGCATGCCGATCAACAACAAGTCGGTCGACCTGGCCGAGTTGGTCGCGCACAACGCTTATGCCCATCGCGCGGCGATCGAGCGCAAGGGGTTGAAACTGGTCGTCGAGATTGCCGAGGATCCGATGCTGCACAACGTGCTGCTGGATCCCGACCGCATGACGCAGGTGATGACCAATATGATTTCCAATGCCATCAAATTCACCGAGCGCGGCCGTATCACGGTTCGTCTGGAACAGGCGTCGATCATCGATAAACAATTTGTGCGCCTGACCGTCGCCGACACCGGCATCGGCATTCGCCCGGAAGATGCGCCGAAAGTCTTCGACCGCTTCCAACAGATCGAACGTTTCGACATGCATCACGAAGGGTGGGGCCTGGGCTTGCCGATCAGCAAAATGCTCGTCGAGCGCATGGGTGGGGAAATCCGTTTCGCCTCCAAACCCAAGCACGGCACCGCCTTCACCGTGACGCTGCCCCTGGCCGGGCCGGAGGACGACGCGGATCAGCCGGCATCCTGAGCGGGCCGGCGTTTGACAGACGATGGTTCTCCATGTCAATAAAAAAAGATCGGCAACATTGAGGAACGCATGACCAAATGCTACTACCATCCGAAAGAAGACGCACTCTACGAATGCTCCATCTGCGGTAAGGCCATCTGCGGCGATTGCATGCGCTTTCTGGATGACGAACAAATCGTCTGCCCGGGCTGCACCCTGGAAAAGGGAGTCGATCTGGCCGACGACGGCACCAAAGAATATTTGGATCGCGTTCAGCAATTGCGCGATGAAGAAAAAAGACACGAAAGCAAATTTTCCAAAGCGCTGAAACTGATCAACGGATATCTCCTGTTGTCCATTTTACTGTTATTGGCCGTCAATGTGTACATCAGCAATTACCTGGGGCAAGCCGGCGCGCCGGCTACATTCAATTCCCAATTGTTCAAACAGTTGGGCGACCCGGTCAACGAAATGGCGTATATCCTCGCCAAGATTTTCCGGTACGCCAACGATCACGACGGGAAATACCCGGAAAAACTCGACGACTTGTTCCCCGCTTACCTGGAAAGGCTGCCCCGCGTACTGGGAACCGACGAACAATACTCATACGCGCCGATCAAAGGCGAAGAGGGTTTCATCTTCAATTTGCCGCGCGCCGACCGCTTCGGCTATCGCAAACTTTACGTCACGGCGGATGGGATGATAAAAACCGAATGAGGAAACGCAACGGCTTTACCATTGTCGATATCCTGTTCTGGCTGATCATTCTGATCCTGGTCGGTCAGGCGGCGCTGCGCTTCGACGATGTATATCAAGCACATTACCGATTTGTTTGTTATGAAAATCACGAGGCGGTCGACAAATTGCTGTGGAGCGTCTGCGCGGAACAACAACGCGAAATCTGGGATGTTCTCACCGCTTATCCCGTTTTGTATCCGGATGACCGCCCCGCCCAACTGGTCGTCGTTTTCAAACCGCGATTAAGTGAATACGAACATTCCATCGTCATCGAGCCTTTGCATCGTTGGGGGCCGATCGAATCGCCGGTCTGCCCGCTCGATCATCACCCCCCCCTGGTTTCTTCGATCAATTATTTGTTTTATGCCGGCAAGTGGCACTGCCTGTTCAACCAATACCATTCCGAGTAGGGTTGTAGCGCCGCGTTGGGGGAGTGCCCACTCTTTTCCCGAGATGATACTGGGAATTTTGTCAAAATAATATTTTATACACTTCGAGTAGAATATATTCATCGAAGCTGAAAGAATAGAAGGTATCGCTTGACATATCTAAGCCAAACCAATTATAAAAATACGATTCCTGGGGAGGGTTTATCGGTGTATCTTTTCGTGCGCAATCCGGAAGGGTAACGATTTTCGCTAAAGGAGTATGCAGTTCCGTGAGTCCAGACAAGAAAAAGGAAAATGGAATCGTTGCCGATATCCCCGAGTCGGTTTTTGAGGAAGCGCTCAAAGCCGTTGAAAACATTCAAGCACAAGCCCAACAAAAGCGAAAACAAGCCCAAACCAAGCCGATTGAAAAGGCGACCGACATCGAGATCGTGGAAGAAGATTCAGAAATTATCGATCTAATGGAAATTCTCGATGATGGTGAAGTCGAGAAAAAGCCGGTTGCCAAAAGGCCGGATAAAGCGGAAAGCATCGATAACGATTTGGCTGTATTGTCCAAATTGCTGGAAGACGAATACAACCTGGAAAAAGAAGCCGATTTCTTTAAAAACGTGCTGTTCGACAGTATGCAGGAATCGGCGGATAAAAAAATCGACGAAAGCATTCTCAAGGAAAAGGAAGGGCAAATCCAGGAATTGGCCGAACGGCTCACCAGTCTGCGGACGGAATTTGAAAAATTCCGCCAACGATTGACCAAAGAGGCCGAACAAACCAAGCGTTTCAGCAATGAGTCATTGATATTGCAACTTTTACCGATTTTAGATAATTTAGAGCGTGCCATCGAACATGCTGAACATTCGGATGATAAAAACGCCATGATCCTGGGTGTTCGGTTGATTCATAAGCAATTGTTGGATACTTTTGCCAACGCCGGCGTGAAAGCACTGGAGGCCAAGGGCAAACAATTCGATCCCGCATACCACGAAGCAATGGTTATGTTGGATACGGAGGAAGTACCGCCCAATGTGGTCATCAGCGAGTACCAACGGGGCTATCTGTTGTTTGAACGATTGCTGCGCCCTTCGAAAGTCGTGGTGAGTAAAAATCCGAACGGTGTTCCCGGATCGGCAAGCGAGCTCAAGCAAGCAGGGGGTGACGATTCCGCAACGACGGTTCCAAACGGGGAATCCTCGAAGCAGAATGGCTGATATTCGATAGGGGAAAGTAAACCTGGAGGGCTCGGCCCTTTAGGAGGAGGAGAAATTATGAGCAAGGTGATCGGTATCGACCTGGGAACCACCAACTCCTGTGTCGCACTAATGGAAGGTGGAGAACCGATCGTTATCGCCAACGCTGAAGGGTCGCGCACGACCCCCTCGATGGTGGCCTTCACCGAAAACGATGAGCGACCCGTCGGTCACATCGCCAAGCGCCAAGCCATCACCAATCCGGAAAACACAGTTTATGCCATCAAACGGTTGATTGGTCGCAAGTATGTCAGCCCCGAGATCCAGCGCGCGCGCAAGATGGTGCCGTTCAATATCGTCGAAGCGGAAAACGGCGACGCCTGGGTCGAGGTCATGGGCCGCACTTACTCCCCCGCTCAGATCAGCGCCATGTTGTTGGAAAAGATGAAGCAGATCGCCGAAGACTATCTCGGTGAGGAAGTGACCGAAGCGGTCATTACCGTACCGGCGTACTTCGACGACGCCCAGCGGCAGGCCACCAAGGACGCGGGCACCATTTCCGGCTTGAACGTGCTGCGCATCATCAACGAACCGACTGCGGCCAGTCTGGCTTATGGTCTGGACAAGCGCGACAACGAGCGCATCGGCGTGTTCGACCTGGGGGGCGGCACCTTCGATATTTCGATCCTCGAAATCGGCGACGGCGTGTTTGAAGTCAAGTCGACCAACGGCGACACGTTCCTGGGCGGCGAAGATTTCGATCAGCGCGTCATCATGTTCCTGGTCGAGGAATTCGAAAAAGCGCAGGGCATCGACCTGACCAAAGACAAGATGGCCATGCAGCGCCTGAAGGAAGCCTCGGAAAAAGCCAAGCACGAGTTGTCCTCGATCGAAGAGACCGACGTCAACCTGCCCTTCATCACCGCCGACGCCTCCGGTCCCAAACACTTGAATATCCGCCTGTCGCGCGCCAAATTGGAGAGCCTGGTCAGCGACCTGATCGCGCGGCTGGAACATCCTTGCCAGCAGGCCATGCGCGACGCCGATCTGGCGCCCGAAGACATCGACCGCATCATCCTGGTCGGCGGCATGACCCGCATGCCGCGCGTGCAGGAAAAGGTGCGCGAAATCTTCAATAAAGAGCCGTTCTCAGGCATCAACCCCGACGAAGTCGTCGCCATCGGCGCGGCGATCCAGGGCGGCGTGTTGCGCGGCGACGTCAAAGACGTGCTGCTGCTGGACGTAACCCCGTTGAGCCTGGGCATCGAAACGTTGGGCAGCGTGTTCACGCGCATTATCCCGAAGAACACGACCATTCCGACGCGCAAAAGCCAGATCTTCTCCACTGCCGCCGACAACCAGCCGGCCGTTACCGTGCACGTCCTGCAGGGCGAGCGCGAAATGGCCGACGACAACCGCAGCCTGGGCCGCTTCGAATTGGTCGGCATTCCGCCGGCGCCGCGCGGCGTACCGCAGATCGAGGTCACCTTCGACATCGACGCCAACGGCATCGTGCACGTCAGCGCGAAAGACCTGGGCACCGGCAAAAAGCAGGCCATCCAGATCACCGGCGCTTCGGGCCTCTCCGAAGGCGACATCGACCGGATGATCCGCGAGGCCGAAAGCGCTCGCGACACCGACACCAAGCGCCGCGAACTGGCCGAGTTGAAGAACAACGCCGACGGCCTGATCTACACCGCGGAAAAATCCATGCGTGAATACGCGGACAAGCTCTCCGATCGCGAAATGGATCAGATTGAAAACGCGATCTACGAACTGCGCGAAGCGATGAAGGGCGACGATCCGCGCGCCATCCGCGCCGCCATTGACGAACTCAACAAAGCCAGCCATAAGTTGGCCGAAACGATGTATGCTTCGAGCTACAGCGAAGTCCGTATGGAAGACGAAGACTTCAGCGAGGAATTCGACGACGAATTCGACGACGGCGACGAATTCGCGTAATTCTCATTATTCCGTACCGTCAAGGGGTGCGACCTTCAAGGACGTACCCCTTTTTGATATCCAAGAAGCGATGCAGGACCACTATAAAACACTGGGCGTAAGTCCGCGCGATGATTTCGAGGCCATTCGCCGCACCTACCGGCGGCTGGTGCGTGAACTGCACCCGGACTTCAGCGACGATCCGACCGCGCATGCGCGCTTCCTCGAGGTCGCCGAAGCGTACCGCATTCTCGCCGACCACAAGGCCCGTCGCCGCTACGACGCCGAACGCCTGCTGCGGCTGCTTGTCCCCTCGCCGCGCCTGCGCGAACTGGTCGACGATCCGCAATTGCGCCATAAGGTCGCCGCGACCATCGCCCAGGGTTTGCGTCGGCTGACCTCCTACGCCGTGCCGCCCAAGGGCCTTGCCGGACACAACGTCGAATTGACGCGGGAAATTTCCTTCGCCGAAAGCTACGCCGGCGCGCGCCTGCCGGCGACCTATCGTCGCCGCGAACGCTGCCGTGACTGCGGCGGCGTCGGTTGCGCCACGACCGCGCCCTGCCCGGCCTGCGCGGGGAGCGGGCGGATTATCGTCGGCGGTCCATTGGGCATCGCCAAACGCTGTCCGCGCTGCGGCGGCTACGGCCTACGCGGCGAAGGCGTCTGTTCATCCTGCCGGGGACAGGGGATGATCGAGCACGAAACCTCCGTTAAAATTAAAGTGCCCGCCGGCGTGGAGCACCTGGGTCGTTTGCGCATCAAGGGCCGAGGCGACCAGGGGCGCCTGGGCGGCGTCGACGGCGATCTGGTGGTGGAAATCCGCGTCGCCGGCTCGCTCAATTTTTCCCGCAGCGGCCGCGACCTGTCGACCGACATCACCATCGGCGCCGGCACGGCCGTGCTGGGCGGAGCGGTGGACGTTCCCCTGCCCGACGGCCGAACCATCGAAGCGATCCTGCCCGGCGGGCTGTACAGCGGTCGCCGGGTCCGCCTGGCCGGCCGGGGATTTCCCCACCTGGACCAAGAACGACGAGGCGATTTGTTTCTGACCGTCGAGGTCGCCCCGCCCGACCTGCTGCCCGCCGCACAGCGCGCCAAGGTCGAAGAATGGCTGCGCGAAGCGCAACGCACCGGCGGTCACGTGCCTGCGGAGTTGAATCGCCAAGTACGCCGCATTTTCGGGAGTGACGAACCATGAATTATCGTCTGCGCCTATTCAGCGCTTTGTTGATCGCCACGTTGTTTGTCGGTTGCGCCGTGCACACGGCTTCCTCGCCGCCGTTGACCGGCGACGATTCGCCGGAGTATGTGCAGGCCTTGTTCGAAAAGGGCGAGGCCAACTACCGCAACAACTTGAAAAACAAGGCGCTCGAATACTATTTCCTCATCGTCGAGCGCTACCCGCAAAGCAAGCAGGCGGCCCCCTCGTATTACAAAATCGGCCGCATCCACATGGACAAAAACGATTACGAAAAGGCGCTCCACTACTTCAAGCTGTTGGTCAGCCAGCACCCGGAAACGCCTTACGCCCTCGAAGCGCATTATCAAATGGGCGTGTGCTATTTTCAGCAGGGCAAATACGACCTGGTTTTGCAGACCCTCGGTTATTACACTAATGTCCGCGATGCCAAACGGTTGCCCAAGGCGCGCCGTTTGATGGGCGACGCCTACTACAAAACCGAAAAGTACGGCGACGCCCTGCTCGCTTATGCCGCGGTGAGCGCTTCGTTGGATCGTCCGGAGCAGGTCGAGTTGCTCAAGCAGACGCGACTGCTGGTCGAACAACATCTTTCGACCGGCGAGTTGCTCACGCTGATTCCGCGCATGGCCGACGGTCCGATCGCCGATTTCACGCGCTATCGCGTCGGCCAGGAACTGATGACCCAGGGCAAACGCGCCGACGCCTCCAAGGTGTTGCGCGACATCAACTTCTCCAAGCGCAAGTACAAGTTTTACGACAAAGCCGCCAAGCTGCTGGAAATGGCCGAATCGCCGGGCGTCGCACCCGCCGCCGGCATTCCCACCGGGCGCGATGAAATCGTCATGCCCGCGGCGCCGGAGCGATCGGAAGCCAAACACAGCATCGGCGTGCTGCTGCCCCTCAGCGGCAAGCGCGCGGTCTTCGGCCGCGAGGTGCTGCACGGCATCATGCAGGGCGTCGAATTGTTCGGCGCGCGGCGCGGCGCCCCGTTCAAGGTCGTGCTGTACGACACGCAGGGCAACCCGGAAGAAGCGGTCAAGGGCGTGGAGCAACTGGCCGACGATCCCAGCGTGATGGCGATCATCGGACCGTTGTTGGGCAACTGCGCGCCGGCGGCGGCCGAAGCGGCCGAGCGGCGCCGCATTCCGTTGATCACGCTGACCACGCGCGAAAAAATCGCCGACGGCGGCCGGTGGGCGTTCCGTAATTTCCTCACCGCTTCGCTGCAGGTGAAGGCGTTGATCAACTACGCCGCCGAATACCAGGGCGCGTTCCGCTTCGCGGTGCTCTACCCCGACAATCGCCAGGGCAAGCTCTACCGCGATCTGTTCGCCGCCAATCTCGATCCAAACCGCCATCGCCTGGTCGCTTCCGTCGCGTACTCGACCGACGAAACCGACTTCAAAAACGCCGTCCGCCAACTGAGCGCCGCTGGGCAATTCGACGCTTTGTTCATTCCCGACAATCACCGCCGCGTGGCGCTGCTCGCGCCCCAGTTGGTGTACTACGGCGTCAAGGACGTCACCCTGCTGGGCACCAACGCCTGGAACCACGACGAGCTGGCGCGCAACGCCGGCAGCTACCTGCGCAAAGCGGTAATCGTCGACGGCTTCTTCGCCCGGGCGGCGAATCCGGAAGTCACCGAGTTCGTCGAGGGCTACCGGCGCACTTTCAACGATCCGCCGACGTTCCTGTCCGCCGTCGGCTACGATACCGCGCGCATGCTCGGCTACATTCTCAATCGCGCGCCGGACATGACCAGTCGCGAGACGATGCGCCGCGAACTGCTGGGCCTGCAGGATTTCCCCGGCGCGACCGGCGAACTGACGATGGGCGAAAACCGCGAAACCGGCCGCCGATTGTATCTGCTGCGCGTCGGCGAAACCCACATCGAAGAAATGTTCTGACCTTGAACGGTTCCGATCTCGCCGCAATTTTCGGCCCGCAGGGCGTGCTCGCCGCGGTGTTCGAAAAGTATGAACATCGCCCCGGCCAGTTGCAGATGGCCGAGCACGTGCGCTCCGCCCTCGCCGATCGCGAAGTCGCCCTCATCGAAGCGCCCACCGGCACCGGCAAGACCATCGCCTACCTCGTGCCCGTTTTGCTCGCCGATCGTCGCGTGGTCGTCTCCACCGGCACCAAGGCGTTGCAGGAACAGATCGTCACCAAAGACGTGCCATTGGCGGAATCCGTGTTGGGCCGGTCGATCAAAGCGGTCGTCATGAAGGGCCGGCAGAATTACGTCTGCCGCTATCGGTTGAAACATTTTCTCGCCCAACCCGAATTCGCCTCGCGCGACGAGGCCTCGCTCTGGAAAAAAATCGAGCGCTGGGCCGAACTCACCCAGACCGGCGATCGCGCGGAAATTTCCGACCTGCCCGACGATTACCAGGCGTGGAAAGACATCTGCTCGTCGCCCAACACCTGCGTGGGCGTGCGCTGCCAGCACAACCGCGAATGCTTCATCACCAAGATGCGCGGACGCGCCGCGGCGGCCGATTTGATCGTCGTCAATCATCACCTGCTGTTCGCCGACCTTGCGGTGAAAATGAGCAGCGGCGGCGAAGGCCAGGTGATCCCCACCTTCGACGCGGTCATTTGCGACGAAGCGCATCAGATCGAAGAAACCGCCACCAGCTACTTCGGCGAAGTGACCAGTTCCTTCCGCTTCGAGGAATGGGAACGCGATCTGGCGCGCGTGTTGGCCGGCAACAAAATCGTCGACCACGAACTGACCGTCGCCGTTTCCGAGATGCGCCTGCTCTACGAGGGAATTTTCAAGCACTACCGCGGCCTGCCCGAAAACGTCAACCGCTTCCGCCCGGAGCATTGCACGACCGAAATTCTCGAGCTGCTCGCCATGTTGACCAAGGCTTGCGCACGCATCGGCGCACGCCTGGAAGCCCTCGGGGCGAAGAAGGAGATCGTCGATTTCACTCCGCTGTCCCTGCGCGTGGGCGAACTGGCGCGCATCACCGACGATGTGTGCGCCGCCAATGATCCCGGCTTCGTCTATTGGCGCGAAGTGCGCCCGCGCAGCGTCATCCTGCACAAGGCGCCGATCGACCTATCCGGCGCGATGCAGGATTCGCTGTTCACCTTCACCACCTCGGTGGTCTTCACCAGCGCCACGCTGGCCAGCGGCGACAGCTTCGCTTACATCAAGGATCGCCTGGGCATCGGCTTCGATTGCGTCGAGGCGCAACTGCCCACCTGCTTCGATTATCAGCGCCAGGGCGTGATGTACCTGCCCAAGGAAATGCCCGATCCGGCGAACCCCGCTTTTCTCGACGCGATCCTGCCCGAAATCGAGCAGCTGATCCGCGCCAGCGGCGGACGCGCCTTCTGCCTGTTCACCTCGATCCGCAACATGACCGCGGCCTACGAGGCGCTCAAGGACAAACTGCCCTTCCCCTGTATGTTGCAGGGCCAGGCGCCCAAGCACCTGCTCATCGAAAAGAAACGCGCCGAGCCCGAAACGGTGCTGTTCGCCACGGCCAGCTTCTGGG
>DAINPV010000006.1:0-31543 GCA_036743315.1 bacterium
CCCGGCCAGGTACTCTTCGATGCTTTCCGGATCGATCAAACCGCAGTTGGCCAGCACCCAGCGGGTCTGCAGTTTCAAAAACTCGTGATCCTCCAAGAACGGCAGATCGTCGAACGCCTTGATGCCGTCATGCTGGGGTTTGATCTGACCCAGCAAAGCCGCGCGTTCGAACTCGCCCTGAAGCGCGCCGTCGAGCAGCGCGGCAACCTTGTCTTCGGTCACGTGGGTGAAGCTCACGCGGGTGCGGCCGGGCAACTGCACGTCCATCAGCGGTTCGACGCTGCACATGCCGATACAGCCGACCTCGACGATATCCGCGTCGATCGCTTTTTCGCTCAAGTACATTTTAATGGCCGCCAGCGTTTTGCCGGCGCCGGCGCCCAGGCCGCAGGTCCCCGTGCCCAGGTAAATGACCGGCTTGGACAGCGCATCGCGGCGATACACCGCCATCAACTTGGCGTACTCCGCTTTTTTCGCTTCGTTTTGCTGGCACTTGGGACCTTCCCGCAGACAATCCACCAGATCCGGGCAGGGCTTTTGCGTCTGATGCCAGCAGCCTTCTCCAAATCGATTGAACAGGTACTCACTCATTGGCGGCTTCCTTCCGGCGATAAGAATTCAGAATTCGCTTCACTTTGTCCGGGGTGACTTCAGCATAGACTTCCTCGCCGACGCGGATGACCGGGGCCAATCCGCAGACCCCAATACAGGCCACAATTTCCAAGCTGAAAATACCATCGCGGGAGGTCTGGCCCGGTTCGATCTTTAAATGGCGTTTGATCGCTTCCAGCACGGCGGCGGAGCCCTTCACGTGACAGGCCGTTCCTCGGCACACCTGGACATGGAATTTGCCCGGCGCATGAAAACGGAACTGGTTGTAAAAGGTGGCCACCCCGTAAATTTTGGAAACGGGGAGGTTGAGTTGACGCCCGATCTGAATCACGGCGTCACGCGACAGGTATCCGTACGACTCTTGCACTTCCTGAAGGAGCGGGATCAGCGCATCTCTACCTGCGTTCGCGTACTTCGCTAAAATTTTGTTAATTTCCACGCTAGCCATCGATCTACTCCTTATTTCTCCGCTTTGATTCGCGAAAAGTAAGCTACTTTTTCCAGACTCATGGTCATGTCGACGTCTTCCACAAACACGCTCAGCGGCACCTTCAACCGGGTGGGAGCAAAATTGAGAATGCCGCGCACATCGTTGGCGACCAGGATGTCCGCCACCCGCTGCGCTTCGGAGGCCGGTACGGTGATGATGCCGACCGAGGGCTTCTTTTCCTGCAACAACCGCGGCAACTCGGCCATCGGGTAAACCCAGGTGCCGTTGATGACGCGATTGGTTTTGCTTTCGTTTCTGTCG
Source organism: bacterium (assembly GCA_036743315.1). GTDB lineage: Bacteria > Lernaellota > Lernaellaia > Lernaellales > Lernaellaceae > CALBTQ01. The sequence continues at coordinate 1,364 of DAINPV010000006.1, forward strand.
AAAGCCGCTTCAATGGGCAGTTTGGGTCGCCGGCCGCGGAAGTAGGTGAGAATGGCGCGGCCGAGGTTGCCCACGCCGATCAGCACCACCCGTTGACCGCCGGGATGGTCCAGGAAGTTGTCGATGCTGTCGATCAGTTCGTCGACTTGATAGCCGTGCACCGGACTGCCGATGTAATTGATGGCCATCAGATCGCGTCGCACCTGCGCGGCGCTGCAATTGGCCGCCGCAGCCAGTTCATGAGAAAAAACACGGGTGACGCCTTCCTGGCGCAGGTTGTCGAGCAGGAAACGATAGAGACTGAGTCTGCCAATCGTTTTGGTTGATATTTTCTTCATCTTATCATCTCTTGTTGTCGGCAATTACGTTACAAAATGTGCAGCGTTTTTCTTTTCACAACAAACTCTACAAAAATCGATTCCTAAATGCAACCACTTTTTTCGGTTTAAACGAGTACGTCGGTAAGGAAATTCGGAAATAGCAATATATTTCAAGCAATTGAACAAATCATGCTCAGCGAGAAAATCTTTTCAATTTCCAAAAAAAACCCTCCAATTTGGATGAAAATAGATGAATGAACATTCATTCGTGAAACTTTGTCATTTTAAAAATTCGAAAATTTAAGCGGTTGTGAAGACAAACGAAGGGCGATTTCTTTCCATCGGCAAGTCTGACGTAGAGCCAATCCACCTACTAATTAGCTTCCCATCAATGCTTTTTACCATCGTAGTTAAGAATGGTTAATTGATAAAGTATAAAACCTAATTATACACAGCTAACTAATTAGAATAACGCCATATAATTTATATAGTTGTATGGATTGTCAATATTTTGTCTTGACGAATAAAAAGAATTCGTTATTCTTTAAAATATTTTTAGCCATCGCTGACAATCGATGCTTTATTGGAGTTCCTATATGACGGACAGCATCCTTTTCCAGATGGATCCATCGGTTGGTTCGGTAAAAGCGAATGAACGGAATCAGCAGGTTCCGCCCTTCCGTGTCGGCATGCAGATTTTTGTCGACCTGGTGCAGCGCAACAAACCGGTGCGGGCCACCGCACATGTCATGGGATGGTGTCGCCCCTGCCACCTGATGACCGGCTTTCCGGAGGTCCAGGGGCGGATGGTCGTGGCCTCGGAAGAATCCGATGTGATCATTCGCTTCATGCATGAGGGAACCATCTACGGTTTTCCCGCCGTCATCGTCGCCAAGCAACAAACGCCTTTCCCGATGTGGACGCTCTCCCATCAGCCGGTAGTGGAATTTGCCACGATGCGGCGCAGTCCGCGCATCCGCATCATTCTGCCGGTATTCGACGAGACTGGGCGCGAGCACGTGTCGGTGGACATTTCGGCTCACGGCATGTTGCTGGCCTCCAAGCAAACCTTTTCGATCGGCGACCGGCTGACCTTGTCGTTTGCGCTGCCCGACGGCATCGAAGTGCGGGGCTTGCGCGCGGAGATCGTACGCCTGCAGCAATCGCGCGAAGCCTCGCTGATGGCCGTCAACTATTTTGAGGACCAGCGGGAGTCGCTGGAGAAGATCGCGCAATATCTGTATCAAGCCGACGAAAACCGGCAAAACGGGGTAACGGAATCCCTCGTCAATCGGTCGTGAACGACAGCGTCCAGGTCACCGACGGATGCTTTTCACCCAACACGTGCGCGGTGGTCTGCTCCACCTCGAACTGCAGGATTGCCAGCGGACCGTCGGTCGTCAGCGATTGATTGGCGATGACGTAACCGCTCGGCGCGGTCACTTCGGCGCCGGCCGCCGTGAAACCGTCGGGCACGAAGAACGTGAGCCGGTGCGTGAACGGTGCAAACTCGGTGCCGACCGCTCCTTCCTGCTCGCCGGTCAGTGTGCGCTCATCGTCGTCCCAACGCAACGAAGTGATAACGTCCGCCCCGCCGATCACATGCCGGTTCGTGCCGATGAACTGCGGCCGAGCCAACGCCGGGTGCAACGCCACCACCCGCGGGCTGTGTGCGGGCGCCTCGACGCTCAGTGTTTCGGACGCGACCTCGCCGAGAAATTCCTGCGTCCAGAATTCGAAAGCCAGGTAGGTTGTGTCCGCATCCAGTCCCGCTTCGCTCAGATCGACGCCGATGATGCGATCCTCGTCGGCGATGAACGGCGCGCCCAGGCGGGTCAGGTCGCGGTTCACGCCCCAGTTGAGCAAGCCGATCAAATGATAGGGCTCGGGGAAGTCGTCCACCGCCAGCGACCACACCTCGGGAAATTCGCGCCGGAACAGATCCAACGGCCGCCCGGTGCGCGCATTGGCGGGCAGAATTTTGCGCAGCACATCGACCGCCTCGGGCGTAAGGTCGACGAGGCGATCGCCGCTTTTCACCAGCCCGCCCTGCAGCGCGACCGACGTGGCGAAGGTCGTCGATTCGGCGAGCGTCAACGGCGGGTGCTGCGGATCGGCGTGGGCGCGGAAAAAGATCAGGTCCGGATGATTGACGAAGATGCGGCCGTTGAGCCACCAGCAGCGCGCCGAGTCGCGGTACATCGGCTTGAGGCCTTGGTTGTCCAAAAACGAAAAGGGCGCATAGGGATGCTGCGCTTCGCCCTCCCACACCGGCATGGTGTCCAGCGTCAGGCGCAACCCGTCGGTGATGCCGTAGTTGGGCGCTTTGATGGCGACGTTGAGGAAAAACACGTCGTCGCCCAGCACGTCGCGCATCAACTGCACGCCCATTTTGTACAGCTCGATGCGCGTGATGTTGTCTTCGTACCAGTTGGCGCTCAACAGCACGTAGTAGGCGAAATCGAGCTTCACCCACTGCACGCCCCAAGCGAGGATCATCTCCATCAGGTCGGTTAAATGTTGTCGCGCGGCGGGTTGCGATAGGTCCAGCGTGCGTTCGGCCTGCCCCAGAATGCCGGGCAGCCATTCGTCGGCAAACCATTCCGGATGATCCTGCAGCACCTGCGAGGAATGGGCCGCGTTGAACGCCGCCATCCACAGGCCGGTCTGAAAGCCGCGTTCTTTGGCGCGACTCATCAGCCAGGCCAGGCCGTTCTGTTCACCGTGGTTCGGGAAACGATCCTCGCGGACGATCCAGTCGCCGACCATTTCCTGCCAACCGTCGTCGATCTGGAAATAGTTCATGCCCCACTTACGCAGTTCGCGGTCGGCGAAGTCCATGTTGTCCACGATGATCTGCTCGTCGATGTCCGTGCCGTAGCCGCCCGACGAGCCGCTGCCCGACCACGAGTTCCATCCCGCCGGCGTGCCGATTTCCGGGTGGCGTTCGAGCCAGGTTTCGATGCCCATCCAGGCCTTGAGGCGGTCGCCGTATAGTTCCAACGCCTCGTGCGGCGACGATTGGCCGAAGTCGAGAATCAGCACTTCGGCAGCGAGCGTTTCGCCGTCGCGCACCTTTTTCGCCGGATCGTATTCGCAAGTCGTCTGCAGCGTTTGCGCCCGCGCCTGCCCGAACACCGGCCCGTTGTAAACGATCGGTTGCGCCATGTCGTAGGTCAGGTAGCCGACAAGCAGACTACGCTTGCTTCGTTGGTTGTAGAGCAGCGCGCTCCAGTTCGAAATGGTGGGCATTGTGCCGGGGAAGATCGGCGTGGCGAACTCAACGTAATTCAAATAACCGTTGGTGAGCGTTCGCAGTTGCTTGGTCGCCCCGAAGGACAACCGGCCGCCGTCGGGCTCGGCGAACAGCGGATAGATCGAACCGACGTTGACGCTCTTGCCTGTCGCATTGCGCACCTCGACCTGCGACAGCACGCAGGAATGGCCGTCGAGCACGATGAAGGTCTGGGCGACCGTCGGCGTATCCTCACCGCCGCGCACGACCGTCAGCGAAAGGCCCTGCCCCAGCACGTTCGTTTCCTCGTCCGTCGACCAATCGAGGGACGCCAGTTCGCTCGTCCGCCATTTCTTGAAAGGTATGAGCACGTTGTCGTACACGACGGCTTCGGCGTGATCGATGAACGTTTGTTTTTCCGGTTCGGAAATCGAATAGCGGCCCGCGCCGAGGTGGTAGCGCAATTCGACGGCATCGTTGCGCAGCACCAGATCGTCGCCGTCCTGTTCGAAAATCGCCTCGCCCGGATCGACCGTGTCGTCATCGGGCGGCGTGTCGTCGTCGATATCGTCGTCGCCGTTATCGTCGTCGCCGGCGTCGTCGTCGGACGAATCGTCGTCATCGTCATCGGCGGGCGTGGCGTCGTCGTCGGATGAATCGCCATCATCATTGTCGCCGCAACCGGACCAAACCGTCAGCATCATCGCCAAAATGATCGCCAAAAAGGCGGATCGTTTCATGAATTCCTCCCGGACAAGCGCTGTTTCACCATGCGCTCATTGTAGAGGAACCCACCGCGCGGCTTCAACAGTTATTCGGGTCGATCACGAACAGGCCCAGCGCGGACGTGCCGTAGATTTCACCGGTGTCCGGGTGCGTCGCCAGGTGGCGAAGGCGTCGGCCGAGGAAGCCGCGCCACAAGCGTTTGCGCGCGCCGATGTCGATCTTCCACAGTTCGCCGGTCGTGAAACTGCCGGCAAACAACGAGCGGCCGTCGTGGGTCGTCGTCAGGCTGTACACCCCCATCGGTGCGGGCAGCGAGAACAGCTTTTCCAGCGAGGTCAAATCATAAGCCTCGACGCGCGCCAGCAACGGCCGCGCCACGTACAACCGGCCGGCGTTGCCGTCGACCAGCATATCGCGCACGGGCGTAACGCCGATGGTTTTGTTGCGTTTGACGGCCAGCGTTTCGTCGTCGAACTCGACCAGCCGGTTGTAGACCATGAACCACGACGAAGAGAGAAACAGGCTTTTGGTCGGCGCACTGACCGCAAAAGGATACGGCAGCAACAGATTGACGTTTTCCGATTCGGCGAGCTTGGTCAGCGTGCGCGCGTCCCACCGCGACAGACGGGCGCTGGGCTCGCTGAGCACCCAAAGCGTCGTCCGGTCGCCCGACAACGCCAGGCGCACCGGCCGCTGTTCGGTTTCGGCACGGCGCAACTCCTCGGCGGAGTTCGCATCGTAAACCGCCAGATACCGTTCGCGAAAGTGGCCGACATACACCTGTTGCGCATCCTCGTCGACCGCCACGGCCTGGGTCGGCGACGGCGCGGTGACGGCGAACGAATCGTCCGCAAGATTCACGATCATCAGGCTCGGGTGATTTTCCTGGCCGTCGAATCCACGCGTCATCCAGAGGCGGTCGAGCGGGCGATCGAAGGCGATGCGGCGCATCTGCGAAAAGTCGGGCGCCTTTTCGTAAGGGACGATCATCCGCCCCACGCCGGCGAGCGACGCGTCACGCTCGGCGATTTCCCGCTCGTTGACCAGGTTCTGCATTTCGTTGTAGGTCAGCGCCAGCGTGACGGCGAACACGGCAAGGCCCAACATTGCTATGGTGATCGGGCGCAACCGCCGGCGCGCCAGCACCACGCCGCACACGATTGCCGCCAGCGCCAGCGCCATGCGCCCCGGGTAGGCGGGCACGAGCGCCGCGGCGGGCATGGCGTAAAGCAACAGTACGAAAACGATCACCGCCCCGGTCCAAAAGCGGCTTTCGCGCCGCCAGATCAACAACCATACGGGCGTCAAAAACATCGAGGCGAGCAGCACGAAGTGCAGCCCGGCGAGGATCATCACAAAAAAGTACACCGGCGCCAGCAACGCCGCTTGCAGCGCCAACATGCCCAGAAATTTCGCGATGGCGTTCAGCAGTCTGCGCATGGTCGGATTGCGACAATCCCTCAGTGACGGTCGATTAAAAAATTTGTCCAGGGGTCAGTCTTGAATGAATGCGACGCGGCGTCAAGGACGCAGCGCCTGACAGCCGATGCGGTAAATGGGCGGATATTCCCACTCGCTGATCTGCAGGTAATTGCCGTCGGCCGGATCGTAGGCGACCGCCTCGCCCTGCACTTCGATGCCGAAGGGCGTCCAAAAGCGCTCGGCGTTGACGATCTCGGCAAAGGGCAGGCCTTCGTCCAGGCGCCACTCGGCGATCGACACGTAGGTGCGCAGCAACAAGCGGCGGCCGTTGCGGTGGATGTCGGCCGCGGTGGTCAGCGACAGCGCGAAGCCGGTGTTCAGATCGCCGAGGTACTCGAGCGTCACCGGCACGTCGGGCGTCAGTTCCGGGAAGACGTACATTTCACTCGTGCCGCCGGGATACTTGGCAAAAAGGTACACCGCGCCGTCCGGGTGCACCGCCAGCGCCTCGGCGTCGCGCGGGCCGTCCGGGTAGGACAGCGGGAAATTGTCCCAATCGTCCAACGCCATCGTACCGAAGGGTAGTTCCGGATCGACCTCGGGCTCGACCACGCGGTAGACCGAGCAGTCGGTGCGGTTGTTGCCGTTGTCGCCGATGTCGCCGATAAACAGGCATTCGTCGTCGCCGCACGGCCCCACGGCCATGTCTTCCCAATCGACGGCCGTCGCGCCGTCCAGTTCGACGATGCCCAGCGCTTCGCCGGTTAATGTCATTGCGTAAAGGTACGGCCCGTCGCCCGAGTCGTTGTGCGCCCACAGCACGCCCGGATTTTTCAGGCTGACGGCCAAACCCGAGGCTTCGGTCAGATCGTCGAACGCGGCATTACCGACGTTCTGCGGCAGGGCGTAATCGTCGCAGGCCGGCGGCTCGGTGTCGTCGTCGCCCGTATCGTCGTCGAGCGTATCGTCGTCAGTCGTGTCGTCGTCGGTCGTGTCGTCGTCTAACGTATCGTCGTCGAGCGTGTCGTCATCGGCCACGTCGTCGTCGACCGTATCGTCGTCCACAGAGTCATCGTCGAGTACATCGTCATCGACCGCGTCGTCGTCGGTCGTCGTATCGTCGTCATCATCGAGCGGCGGTTGCGTATCGTCGTCGTCATCGTCGAGCGACGCATCCGCATCGTCATCGTCATCGCCGCACGCAGTCAGCGCCGGCAGCAACAGCGCCAACACAATCAACCAAAACCAATGCATCTTCATCGGGTCCGCCAGGTAGTTAATCGTCTTTCTTTAATTCGTAGCGAAGTCGGCGTTCCATTAGATTTAAATGTAAAAGGGCGCCCCGAAAGAGCGCCCTTCCTGGATTTTCGCTTTACAGATCCTTGGTTAGGAACTTGTGATAGGTGGCCAACCAATAGGCGATCAGGTAATCACCGCCGCTGTTTTCCATGGTCGGATCGTCGCTGCCGCATTCCAAGACCTGGAACGGATTGCGCTGGAAAATAAAGCCCGACGTGCACTGTTGCGGCACGGGGAACGGTTCGAGCGCCTGCGGATCGATTTCGCCGATCAACTCGGCCAGCCACGGCAACTGCTCCTGCAGATCGTCCATGAACACCGAGAACGGATCCAACGTGACGCCGGTGCGCTCGGGCAGGTAATACTGGAGTTTCGGGCAATCCTTGAAGTCGGTCAGGTCTTCCGTCAGTTGATCCAGATGCGGATCGTCCTTCGCTGGCTCATACCCGCCTTGGCTCATGTACACCCCATTGAACCACGGATTGTGCGACAGCTTGGTGAACGTGTGCACCTGCGAATTGAACAGGTCAAGGAAAAAGTTATAGTCGTCCTCGCTGTAGTAAACCCGGCCCAGGCGCAAGATGTTGTACCAATTCGTGTGCGCCAAATTGTTGCCGTAGTACTGCGCGTAGCGGTTGAGGAAGGCAATGTGCGACAGCTTGAACGCCGTGCGCTGCGAATCGAGCATCAGCTTTTGCAGCTCGACCTTGAAGCGCTCCGCACCGGTGATGTGATACCCGCTGGTTAACCACGATAGGCGGAAGCCGAGCATGACGTTGGGCGCGGCGTCGGTCGGTTCGCCGGCTTCGTCGATGATCATCCAGTTGGTCCCGATCAACTCGTCGAGCACCTCGGCGACGTCGGCGCGGATGATGTCGCGCATGTCCGCGTCGTCAACCAGATCATAGGCCATGCACATGCCGAAGAACCAACCGGTGTATTGGTCACGGCTGGTTTCCCCCCACCAGAAGTCGCCGGCGTACTCGCCTTCTTCGATGTTGTGGCAACGGTCGTTTTCGGCGCACCATTCGTCACCGTAATAGACCGTCGGGTCTTGCGGCGCCCAGTAACGGGAAATGAAGCCTTCTTTGCCGGTGACGTGCAAATGGCCCGACAGCGCGTTGACTGCCTTGATCACATTGGTCTTGGCCTGTTCGTCGCCGGTCACCCAATAGCGAAACGCCTGGCTGGCCAAGTACGTGCCGGTCCAGATCGTGCTGTCGCCGTAACCGTGGTAGCTCTGCACAACCGTGCGCGTCTCGTCAGTGAATCTGGTGTGCACCTCGCCGCCGTAAAACGGCTGATGGTTGTCGACGTGGTTGACGTCGTAGGCTTCGGCCTTTTCGCGCAAATACCCCGCGGTGAGCGCCTCGTTGTAGTTTTGTTCCTCAAGGTTTTCCTGCGGCCAGGGCGCGATGTAATCGTCGGGGTCGCCGGTATCGTCGTCGCCGGTATCGTCGTCGTCGCCGGTATCGTCGTCGTCGCCCGTGTCGTCGTCGAGGGTGTCGTCGTCGAGAGTGTCGTCATCAACGGCGTCGTCGTCGAGGGCGTCGTCATCAACGGTATCGTCGTCGAGGGCGTCGTCATCAACGGTATCGTCGTCGGCGACATCGTTATCGTCGTTGTCGTCGTCGTCATCGTCCCCACAGCCGACGACGAACAGCAAGGCTATTGCCGCAAAAAGGGCAAACAACATCGCTACTATGTGTTTCCGGATCATTTTTTGCTCCTTGCTCAGGTACACGCCTCATTATGTCAACAAATTACACGCTTTGCCGAAATGTGCAATCAACACCGGCTCATGCCGCTCGTTGAAAATGAACCTTTCTCAATCGGTCGATCTCCACCAGCGGGGAAACAACGCGGTGTACGCGGCCAGCGATTTGTCCAACCAGAGCAACACGGCCGGGCGTTTGTCGCGGCGGTTCAATTTTGCGCAGGGCAAAGCGGAGCAACGGGAAAATCCGTCGGTCAGCCAGGTAAACGCCTCGGGATGGCCGCCGTCGGGCACGTTGGTCAAATCCACCGCGGTGATTTGATCCTTGAGCGCCATCGCGCAACCGAGGCCGCGATAGAGCATCGCCGGATCGCGCGCGCTCTCGTCCTGCCGCATGTAGTGGTAATCCACCGGCTGCGGCTCCAGTTGACAGCACTCATAGTAACCGAATCGCTTGAACACCAGACCGAAACCCGCTTTCGCGTCCATGTCCTGCATAAAATCGAGCCGGGCGTCCAACAGGCAATTGACGCGGTCGATTTCCGGGCCGATCACCGAGCCGAACTGATTGTCATAATAATCGCCACCGCGAAAACGATGGAAGGTATCGATGCTCTCGGGTTGCACCAGCGAGACGATCCGCCCCAAGTTGAGCAGCAGCACCATCGCCAGCAGCGTCAGACGCACGGCGCGATCAACGGTGCGCGCCGTCGGATGTTTATCGCCGAAAAACGTGTCGCCCATGGCCAAGGCGATCGTCACATATCCGGCCACGACCATCCCCAGCAGGTGCCGGGCGCCCAGGTGCTGGATGGCGGGGAAAAACAACAGGAACAACAACGCCGCGGCCAGAATCAGCGGAAACACCACGCGCCAACGTTGGCGAAAATAGCGTTTGGTGAAGGAGGCGATCGTCAACCACAACGTGCTGGCCGCCAACAACGTAAATTCGAACCAGGTGGCGAAAATGTCGTAATCGGCGAAGACCATCTTGATGAACCGCCAATTGCGCAACGATGGTTTCATAATGTAGTCGGTGAAGGTCGTCGTCGTGCTGTTGTCGATAAGCCAATTTTCTTTGATCTGCCAAAAACCGCTGGCGAAAAACCAGATCAAAAACGGCAACAGCAGCAAAAAGATGCCCAGCAGGTATGCGCCGGTCAGCCGCCAACGCCGGTTGGCCAGCGGCTGCAACGGCGTGGCCACGATCACCGCGGCCAGCATGAACGACACTGCCGGCGAATAGATCAAGGGAATGCCGGCGAACATTCCGGCGAAAAGAAACCAGCCGAAGGTGCGCTTGTCCAGCACCGCCACCCAAATAAAAATAGCTACGCTCATCAGGCTGAACGCTTCCGGGTATCCGCCCCAGATCATCAAGGTCCATTTCAGGTAATTGATCGCCGGAAACATCAGCGCCGCCGCCATCAACCCGGCCGGATAAGGTCCCAGCTTCCAGGCGGCCAGGTAGACCAGCGCGGCAAAGGCGACGAAGGCGAACAGCAACGCCAGAATTTTCATCGCCGTCAGATCGGCCACACCCGCCAGCACGAAGGGTACCAACGCCGCGGCCGAAATCAGCAGCCCCCATAAGTGGTAATAGATGAAATCGATTTTCCACCCGTACACGAATCCCTTCGCGTACATGATCACCTGGTACTCGGCCTCGTCCACGTTGTGGAAGTTGTCGACCGCCGAAAGCAGGATCAACAGACGCAGCCCGAGGAACGCCAGACACGAAATCAGGAACACAAGCAAAGCGCCGCGATGTTCGCGCAACGGATCGAGGATTTTATCCAGCAGGCGGCGCATGAGCGGTTATTTAATCCCGTGGTTGTTGATCGGCCATCAATGTAACGGAAAGTCGATCCGACTCCAAGCCGCAACCCTTCTTTTCCGGCGGATCGGTTTGCGCTTGCCAGCCTCCATCGGGCTTCTTATAGTTCCGACTGGATAAGCGTTTCGTGGAACTCCTTCAAACGAAAGCGAGAAACTATGTCACAGGTAAAAAACGGCGATACCGTCAAGGTGCATTACACCGGCCGTCTCAGCAACGGCGAACAGTTTGATAGTTCCCGCGGAGGCGAACCGCTGGCCTTCACGGTTGGCGAGCAGCAGGTTATCGCCGGCTTTGAGGAAAGCGTGCTGGGCATGAAGGTCGGCGAAACCAAGACCATCAATATCCCGCCGGAAAAAGCGTACGGTCCGAAAAGCGAGGAACTGATCATCCAGGTCGAACGTGGTGACCTGCCCGAGGAAATCGAGCCGGAAATCGGCATGCAGTTGGAAGCCCGCCTGTCCAACGGCATGACCACCGTGGTGACCATCAGCGGCATCACCGAAGAATTCGTCACCATCGACGCCAACCATGAACTGGCGGGCGAAGAATTGGTTTTCGACATCGAATTGATGGAAATCGGCGAATAAACCGGTCGAACGACGGCCGGTTATTTCCCGCCGTCGTCGCCGTAATTGTGTCTGTTCGTCGCCCGACCGTCTCCTACTGCTTCGGATGGAACGTGCAGATATCCGGGAACGAATCGGGCAGCCCCTCGGTCGCGTAGGGCGAATCGACCGTGCCGCGCGGATGATCGTGGAAGAACTCGATGAAGTTCTCCGGATTCATGAACATGAAGCCCATGTTGTGAATCGAGTTGTGCACGCAGTCGATGGCGTCGTGACCGTGCTCGTTGAGGAAGCCGATGTCGTTGTGACCGTACTGTCCGAAGGGCAGAATCATGTTGTCCAGCACGCCGCCGTGCAGGCGCACTTCCACGTACCGGTTCTGGTTGTACTCGCCTTCCATGTCCGGCCAGTTGGCGATCGAATAGGGGATCACGTTGTCCGGATTCGATGCGTAACCGCCCGAGCAACCGGCCACCGCCGCAATCGTCTCGTTGCGCATCAAGCCCATCAAGCAGGCGATGGCGCTGCCCAGCGAAAAGCCGGTCGTATACACGCGGTCCGGATCGATGCCGTAGCAGGTGTCCAGTTCGGCGAGCAACTCGTCGAAAAGGCGAACCTCACGGTTCTGCGGATCCAGCCCATTGAAGATGTCCCAGTCCAACAGCATGCCGGTGTCCTCGATCGTGACCAGAATAAACGGCATGTAGTCGTTGTTGATGTATGAGGAAAACAGCGTGCGCATATTCATCGCCGTGTCGCCGTAGCCATGCCAGTTGAACACGACCGGCCAGGGCCAACTGTCGAACACGCCCTGCGGCAGATCGAGATAAAACGCGCGCTGCACGCCGTCGACGGTATAGCCGGTGTTCCAGCCGGCCTGTAGGGTGTCGCACCCCGGCGGCGGGGTCGCATCGTCGTCATCGTCGTCCACGCCCGTATCGTCATCGTCATCATCAGCAGCACCGGTGTCGTCGTCGTCATCGTCCGCGACGCTGTCGTCGTCGGCTTCATCGTCGGCGGCGTCGTCATTGTCGTCGTCATCGTCGCCGCCGCAGGCGAAACCCAACAGCGAGACCACGGTCAGCAGTAGAAACAACTTCCACCAAAGGGACATCGTCAATTTCATTAATCTTGCCCTCCTCAACGAGGAACGCTACACGTCTTGGCGCGGTCGTGTCAATTCACCGGGCGCGCGGTCCGACGGTCACACGGTTATCCTTACATCATCCGCGATCAACCGCTGCCTTGCTTTTCCGGTATTCATGCCGTAATAATGAATAATTAGTCGATGGCAACCATTCCTTGCAGGAAAGTAATCATGAGCAAATTCATTTGGGAACCGTACGGCGAGTATCTGGAAAAATCCAATGTGACGCGCTTCATGCGCAAGCACGGCATTAAAACGCTGGAAGAACTGCTGCAAAAAAGCGTCGCGGACACCTCGTGGTTTTGGGACGCCGCGCTCAAGGACCTGGGCATCGAATGGTACGAGCCCTACACCAAGGTGCAGGAAGGCGGTTTCCCCTGGGCCAAGTGGTTCATCGATGGGAAAACCAACGTCGTGTACAACTGCATCGACCGCCACATCGCCGCCGGCAAGAGCGGCGACCTGGTGTTCATCCATGAAGATGAAGAAGGCGCCGTCACCACCTATACCTACGGCGAACTCAACCGCCAGGTGTGCCAAGCCGCCAACGCCTTGCGCGCACGCGGCGTGGGCAAAGGCGACATGGTGGGCATTTTCATGCCGATGGCCCCGGAGATCGTCGTAGCCTTTTTCGCAATCATGAAAATCGGCGCGGTCGCCATTCCGGTTTTCTCCGGTTTCGGCGCCGCCGCGCTGGCCGCGCGCATGGAAGACGCCAAGGCCAAAGCCTTGTTCACCGCCGACGGCGCGCTGCGCCGCAACAAACCGGTGCCGATTAAAAACGAGGCCGACCGCGCGCTCGCCAACGTCGATTCGATGGAAACGGTCATCGTGCTTAAAAAGGCCGGCAACGACGTGCCGATGACGCCCGGCCGCGACGTCTGGTGGCACGACTTCCTCGCCGATCAGCCGGAAGAAGCGCCCACCGAGGTCATGGAAGCCGAGGACTATTGTTTGATGATCTACACCTCAGGCACCACCGGCAAACCCAAGGGCACCGTGCACACGCACGCCGGCTGCCTGGCGCAGATGGGCAAAGAACTGGGCTACGCCTTCGACTGCAAACCCGACGACCTGTTCTTCTGGTTCACCGACATCGGCTGGATGATGGGCCCGTGGGAGATGATCGGCGTGCAGATTTTCGGCGGCAAATACTTCATCTACGAAGGCGCGCCGAACTATCCCAATCCCGACCGCCTGTGGGAACTGGTCGAGAAACACAAGATCGTCACCCTGGGCATCAGCCCGACGGCCATCCGGCTGTTGATGAGCTACGGCGACGAATACATCGACAAGCACGACCTCTCGTCGCTCAAGTACCTGGGCTCCACCGGCGAGCCGTGGGACCCGGACAGCTACATGTGGTTTTTCGAAAAGGCCGGCGGCAAGCGCTGCCCGATCATCAACATCTCCGGCGGCACCGAGATCGTCGGCTGCCACCTGTCGCCGCTGCCGATCTCGAAGTTGAAGCCCTGCACCCTCGCCCACCAGGGCCTGGGCATGGACGTGGACGTGTTCGACGAGGAAGGCCATTCGATCCCCACCGGCATCGGCCACCTCGTGTGCAAGCAGCCCGCACCCTCGATGACCAAGGGCTTCCTCAACGATCCGCAGCGCTACCTGGACACCTATTTCGCGCGCTTCGAGGGCGTGTGGTTCCACGGCGACTGGGCCGAACGCGACGAAGACGGTCTGTGGTTTTTACGCGGACGCAGCGACGACACGATCAAGATCGCCGGCAAGCGCACCGGCCCGGCGGAAATCGAATCGGCGCTGCTGGAACACGCCGACACCGTCGAGGTCGCGGCCATCGGCGTGCCCGACGAACTCAAGGGCGAAAACGTCGTCTGCTTCGCCGTGCTCAAATCCGGCACAACCGAGTCGGAGGAACTGCGCAAAGCGTTGTCGGACAAGGTCGTCGAGCTGCTGGGCAAGACGCTGCGCCCCAAGCACGTTTACTTCGTCGACGAACTGCCCAAAACGCGCTCGGCGAAAATCCTACGCGGCGTGATCAAAAAGAAGTTCCTCGGCGTCGACATCGGCGATGTCGCTTCCTGCGCCAACCCCGAAGCCATCGAGGGTATCGAGCACGCGCGATAAAGGAACGTACTAGGTCCTACCAATTGTACTAGCGCGAACTGTAGGTGCGATCCATTCCCACCGGGTAGATGCCCCAGTTTTGGTATTGGTCGAGCAACGGTTCGACCAGAGGCAGATAAGTCACCTCACCATCCGAAAAATGGTAAAGAAGTTTTCCGCTGATCGGTGCCGTTCCGGTTACATCCTGCGCGGCATACTTGACCAATACGTACCCTTCGTCCTCGTCAGCGCCGGTGAGGATTTTTGTTTTCATTTGAATTACATGTTCCTCATACAGAATGGGAAAACATTTGGGTAACCGCGATTAACGTTCTCTAATCACCGCATAATCTGAGCACGAAAGGTGCTGAAAAGGTCTCACTCGGAAGGTGAAAACCAGAAGATTGCATTTGTCGGGAGTATCATGCGCGAATTGTATGGTTAGAAGGTGACTTCAGACACCGCGCCGCTGAGCAGTGGATCATGCATGCCCTGAACCGTACACGGCTTTCCAGTTAGTGATTTGTCTCATTCCAGGCCCATTGGCGGAAACGGCAGTTTCCTAAGATGTTTTCGCGGAAATATTGGCGCGAATAAGTCGATTGCGTTTTTGCCCGGCTTGTCTTCTCTCGGAATCGGAGAGAACTGAGGGAGAGGTCCGTCTATCTACCGGTTATAATGAATATGGCTGACCTTGGACCGTAACAGCGGGTACGGTTACCCATTACATCAGCGAATGAGCAACTTGGTTGTTCGAAGGGTCACTTATGCCGGGCATGAAGCCCCGAAATGCGGTTTTGACCTTCCACCGGGGGCAATACCGGTTATTTGGTTATTGAGGTTATGAAATCAAAATTTTCCGGAGACAACACTTTTTGAATATGCTATTTGTATAGATGCAACTTTTTCCAAACAATTGACAAAAAACATAGCCGGGCGGGTGAAGTTCGATGAGCGAACAATTTGATTTTATTGTGATCGGTTCGGGATTCGGCGGCGCGGTTGCCGCTTTACGTTTAGCGGAAAAAGGTTACTCCGTTTGCGTGTTGGAGGCCGGACGCCGCTGGCGGAGCGAAGATTTTCCCCAAACCAATTGGGACGTGCGCAACTTCCTCTGGGCGCCGAAACTGGGTTGCACGGGCATTCAGCGCATCTCGTTGCTGAAAGACTTTATGGCCTTGAGCGGTGCGGGCGTCGGCGGCGGTTCGCTGGTTTACGCCGCGGTGTTGATGATGCCGCTCGATCCGTTCTTTAAAGATCTGCAATGGAACGATCTGGACCCCGATTGGAAAGCAACCCTCGCCCCGCATTACCAGACGGCGCGCCACATGCTGGGCGTGGCGACCAACCCCCGCACCTGGCCGGCCGACCGCCTCTTGAAAGAATACGGCGAAGACATCGGGCGCGGTGCACACTTTGCGCCCACCGAAGTCGGTATCTTTTTCGGCGAATCGGGCGTCACCGTCCCCGACCCCTATTTCGGCGGCGAAGGTCCCGAGCGCACGGGCTGCGATTTTTCCGGCGCGTGCATGGTCGGCTGCCGTACCGGCGGCAAAAACACACTGGATAAAAACTACCTCTTCCTCGCCGAAAAGCGCGGCGCGAAAATCGTGCCCGAAACCGCCGCGACGGCCATCCAGCCCGACGGCGAGGGCGGCTATTTCGTTCACACCAAAAAGGGAACCTCGATTTTTACCCGCGAAAAAAATATCCGGCGGGCGAAAAAGGTCGTCGTCGCCGCCGGGACGATCGAGACCCTGCGCCTTCTGCATCATTCCAAACACCTGGGCTATCTGCCGCATCTGTCCGATACCCTGGGCGATAAATTCCGCACCAACTCCGAAGTGCTCAACGGCATCAACACCGATCAGAAAGAAATCAATTTCAGCGAAGGCATCGCCATCACTTCGATTCTGCAGGTCACCGATTCCACCAGCATCGAGGTGGTGCGCTACAACGAAGGCAGTGACGTAATGGGGTTGATGGCGTCGGTGTTGACCGAAAACGGCACACGTTTCACCCGGCCGCTGAAATATTTCTGGAAAGCGTTGTCCCATCCGATTCAATTCCTCAAGTGTTCTTGGATCTTCGGCTGGGCGCATCGCACGATCATCCTGCTGGTGATGCAGGTTTACGACAATCACCTCAAAATCAGCTACAAACCCAGCAGGTGGCTGCCGGGCAAAATGAAGCTGGTTTCCAAATCGCCCAAGGGCGGCATTCCTACGTTCATTCCCGAAGCCAACGAAGCCGCCAAGGCGCTGGCGAAAAAAACCGGCGGCATCCCGCAAGGCGCGATTTCCGAAGTGATGCTCAATCGGCCGCTGACCGCCCACGTGCTCGGCGGTTGCCCGATCGCCTCCGGCGCCGAAAAAGGCGTGGTCGACAAATTCGGCCAGGCTTTCGGCCACCCGGGCTTATACGTTACCGACGGCTCGATCATGCCCGCCAACCTGGGCGTCAATCCCTCGTTGACGATCACCGCGCTGGCTGAACATTGCATGACCGCCATTCCGCCCAAAGGCGAGTAGCGCGCAAAAATACGCCCTTAAGCGTGTCCCCGCCCAATGCGGCCGCTTTTTGAATGACGCGCACCGTGTGCGATTCGCCGCCTAAGATGTTGGTGACGGAAAGCACCTCCGCCATGTCGGCGACGCTTGCACGATCGGTGCGTTCACTGGTCAATTGGAAATTCGGCATCTTGGCCGTTCATGATGCCGCCCGTCAGCGTCCCGGCCACTCGCGCGGCATGCGCTTGGCACGAACGCGCGCTTGGGTTAATGTTGCGCGTCGGCTTGTTAGACTGGAAGCGAGTTTATGCGCTACCTGTGGAAGTTCCGGCTGTTGGGGGCCGTGCTCACGGCCCTGCTCCTGTGGACGGCCTGCGGCGACAACGCCGCCGATGATGACGATTCGTCGGCTGATGATCTGCCCGGCGATGATGACGGCGCCCTCGACGACGACGGCGATGACGACGATTCGTCCGCCGCGTGTCGCAGCGGCATTTCGTTTCATTTCGACCTGGCTCCCGGTCGGCGCGATATCCCCTATCCTTCGCTGTTGCTCAGCGATGAGGATGCAACTTCACCCACCGGCTTGCGCGTGAACCTTACCGGCGAAACAACGCTTTTCCTCGCTTCGATTCTGGCCAAAGCGACCGTGGTGCGCGACGGGCTGAGCACCCTGAGCGGCTTCGGCCTCTCCACGCCGATCTGGCTGCCCGTCGACGCCGAGCCCCAGGCGACCATGTTGCCGACCGGAGCCGAGCCTTCGCCCGACGACGCCGTGTTGTGCGCCGCGCTCGACGGTTCGTTGATCGCCGTGCAGGCGAGCTACCTGCCCGAGCGCAAGTTGCTGCGCCTCGCGCCGACCTTCCCCCTGCGCGAAAACACAACCTACGCCTGCCTGGCCCTTGCGCTCCTGCGCACGACCGACAGCATGTGCTACGAGCGGTCGGCATCGTTGGCCGCCGTGCTCGACGCGTCCGTCCCCGCCGCCGGCGAAACGCTCGCCGCGCAGCAGCGCCTCGCGCCGCAATTCGCCGAGCTGCTCGCGTACCTGGATCTTTCCCCGGACGACGTGGTGGGCGCGACGATCTTCCACACGCAGGCGATCACGCCCGAACTGCTGTCGATGGGCGAGCAACTGCGCGACATGGCCGACGATGCGCCGCCGCATGCGGGCGAATGGTCGCGCGTCGAGAACAAATCCGCCGCCGTCGACGCCGTGTGGGAAACGACCTACGACACGGTCGACTGGCTCGACGACGGCCTGCTTGCCTACGACGCGCACGGCGCGCCGCTAACCCACGGCAATTCCGAAGTCCCCTTGCGCCTGACGCTGCCGGCCGCCGGCGCGCCGCCGTATCCGGTGGTGATCTACGCGCACGGATTGGTGCAGGACCGTCGTTTCGGCGAACCGGTCGCGCGCGAGTTGGCGGCCGCAGGCATCGCCACGGTCGCCATCGACTGGCCGCACCACGGCGCGCGCATGGAAACGCCACTGGCCCTGTCGGCCTTCGATCAGATGCGCACCTTCCTGCCCACGCCGCTGACCGACGCCCGCCGCGTGCGCGACGCTTACCGGCAGGGCATCGGCGACATGATGTGGTTGCTGTATTTGCTGCACGAACTGGCCGATTTCGATCTGGCTCCGGCGGCGAGCGGCGGCGACGGTTTCGCCGACCTGGACGTCTCGCGCATCGCCTACGCGGGCATGAGCCTGGGCAGCATTCACGGCGCGATTCTGGCGGCGGTCGAACCGCGCGTGAACACCTACCTGCTCAATGTCGGCGCGGCCAATTGGCGCTCGATGGCGTTCGAAGGAGAAAGCGACGATGTAATCGGCCGCATGCTGCGCCAGACGCTGGACGACGCGGCGCGGCGACTGAACTTCGAGTATCCCGGCGATTGGCGGCTGTATTACGATCTCTACCTTTCGATCGTGGACGGCGCGGATTCCTACAGCTTCGCGCCCGCCGTGCTGGCGCGCGGCGCTTCGTTGAACATCTTGCAGCAGATGGCCGCGCACGATCACATCATCGGCGAGCCGGGCGGCGGCGAACTGGCGCGTGCGTTGGGTCTGACACTGCTGGAGCCGGTCTACTGCCCGATCGACGGGCTGCCGACCGCCGTTGCGCCCTTCGCCGGACCGGCGGTGTACCAGTACGACACCTATCGGCATAACCATCTATTGGAAACCAACGCGGTGGCGCGCGCCGCGCGGCGACAGGCGGTTTCGTTCTTCGCCAGCGCCTTCGCCGACGGCGTCGCGACGATCATCGATCCGTTTTAGCAGGCAGTTGTCAAAAAGCCTGCGTGCGATTCAGGGATGAATCGCCATTTTTCGGCGACGTTTTTCGCTGCCGAAAAATGAAGAAAAACAAAAACGACGCTTTTTGTTTTTCGTAATTGAAAAAGCCAGGGATGGTCTTTTTCAACAACCGCCTAGATACGGACACGCAGTTCTTCCCACGCCGCCTTTTTCAACTCGTCGCGAAAACGCGGATCGGCGACCGAGACGATCTGCCGGATGTACTCGCCCTGCGTGCGCGCGTTGATCTGCGCCACGCCGTGCTCGGTGGCCAAAAACACCGCGGCGTTGTCGCGCGTGCCGAAAATATCCGGACCGATCACGCTGATCGGCGTGCCGGCCGGCAGGAAGGGGAAGATCGACGAACGCAGCTTGCCTTCGGGCGTACGGTGCGTCGACTTGAGGCACAGGTACGACACGCCGCCTTGCGCCAAGCCGCGGATGATCATCGCCGCGCCGCCGATGCCGCTGTAGGTGTTCTTGTCGCGCCCGCCGGAGTTGACGTGCCCCTGGAAATCCAGCGAAAGGATGTTGTTGATCCCCAGCCCGCCGTAAAACGCCTCGGGGATGACCACCCGCCGCGAGGCGGCGATGATCACGTTTTTGTTTTCGTGCAGCTTTTGGTAAAAGTCGCTGCCTTGCTCGCCCATGGTGAAGGTGCAGACCATCTTGCCGTCCAATTCGGTGCGGCGGCCGTCGAGTTCGATGAAGTGCGAGCCTTGAATCTTGCCCGCCTCGTACAGCTCGTAGGTGAACGGCTCGAGCATCTCGGTGTAGCTGCGGCCAGTCCAGCCGGAGTCGAGCAGCTTCTTGATCGCCAGCACGCCGGTCGCGCCGATGCCCACCTGGATCGCCCGGCCGTAGGTGAACTCGCGGTAAACCTCCATGTGGTTGACCACGTTCTCGGCGATGGCCAGCTCGTCGGTTGATGGATGGTCCATGCTGCCCGCCGGCAACGCGGGCGCGGGCGTGTCGTCGAGCACGACCGTCAACCGGCCCTGTTTGGCGGCCAGCTTGAAGTGATCGATGTGCTCGTGGTTGGACGCTTCGTTGTAGCCGTAGGTAAACGGATACGTCTCGTTGACGTACAGCAGAATTTTCACGCGCTCGTCGTCGAGCGACATCGCCAGCATCGCGCCGTTGCCGCCGTTGCCCGGCCCGTGGCTGAGATAGCCCGCCGCATTGGGCGGCGTCATCACCAGCACCAGCACGTCATAGAGCGGATTGCCCTGTGCGTCGCGGGCCATCGCGGCCACGCCGTCGGGAAAATGAACGATCTGCATGTCGGCGAAAGCCATGCGCGAACGGTTGCGGCCGACGTACTCGGGCGCCAGTAGCCGCGTCAGGCGATTGTCGGGAATGACCATGTTCTCGGCCGGGCCCATGAACGGCGAAACGAAATGGATGCGGCGCTCCTCGAGTTCGCGAAAATGTTCGATCAGCTTACGCAACCCGACGATTTTCTTGGTCGCCGCGTCGGCTTGGCGCACCACGCCCTTGAGAAAGCCGGGCGCGTTTTTCGCCACCCCCCCAAACAGGCCCGCCGCCCGCAGCGCGTCGCCCACGCATAGGCGGTGCGGCCCCATGAACATCGACTGGCGAATGGAAATGTCAGTCAGGTCTTCGCGCTGAATGTGATCCCACAGATCATGATAGAAGCGGTACGGCTCGGAGACGGCAAAACCCGATCCTAGGCGCACGCCGGAAACGACGAGCTTGTTCATCGCCTCTTCGTGCGTGGTGATGCAGTCGGAGAAAAACTTCGGATAGGTACGATGAGCCATGGCGCTCTCCCTCGCGGTGTGCGTGCCGTTGTTGTCTCAAGCCGGAAGACGGGAGCCGCGCGGTTGCTCCCTCGTTGTCCGTCCTGGTTGCGTCGCCCGGCTGAATGCTCCAAGGATTGGAAATTCCAGCCGCATGGCGGGCTTGATCTTAACGGCAGATCGTTCACGGCGTCAAGAATCGATGTTCATTTTCAAAGCGGTTCGTCTTGGCGAATCAGGCGCAGCAATCCCTTGCCGTTGCATAGGTATTGATCGCCGCGCGGTGAAACGTGCACGCCGCGCAATTGCCCGGCGCCGAACGGTTTGCCGGGCCGTACTTCGATCAACTTCTTCTTCGTCGCCGCGTCGATCAAGCTGATGGTGCCGGTCAGGAAATTGCCGGCCAGCAAGCGGTCGCGGCCCGAATCGTACGCCAGATCGCGCGGTCCGTAATCGACGCGGATCCGCGCCAGCATGTTCAATTCCTCGTCGAGCGCCAACACCTCGCCGGTCAGCGGTTTGGCCACCCAGAGCAACCGGCGGTTTTCCTCCCACGCCGCGCCCCAAACGATCAGTCCGAAGCGCCGCTCCTTGCGCACCGCGCCGGTGTTCAGATCGATCGCCGTCACGCGTCCGCCGCCGGGCGCCACCTCGCCCAGCTTGCCGACGAAAAATTCCTGGGTGACGAAAAGCCGCGTGGCGTTTGCCGCCAACGCATACGGAAAACCATGCGTTTGCGCCACCGGCCGCACCGCCCCGCTGTCCGGCTCGTACCGCTGTGCGCTGCGCCCGGCTTCGCAGGCCAGGAAGACCGTCCGGCGTAACGCATCGTAATGCACATCGATCGCATTGTCGCACCCGGGGATCGCCGCCACGCGATCGCCTTCCGGCGCATGAATCAGCAGTGCGTTTTCGCCCGCGTGGTAATTGGCGAAGAAAAAACGCGGGCCGTGCGGCTCGACGGCGAGGCGTTGTGGTCCGCCGGTTTGCGTCAACGTTTGCCGACTGCCCGCCGTGAACATCTCCGCCTGCTTCGTCTCGGCCGACGCGAGCCCGCATTCGTCCCGCTCATTGCAGGCGACATCGTAACAAGCCTCGGCGGACAACCGCTCGACCATCACCGGGCGGGCCGTCAGGCGTTGCGCAAAGTCGGCGAGCAAAAACAACGGCGCCGTCGCGCACATGAATATCCAAAGGTACAAGCCCACATAATTAATCTGCTCGCGCAGATGCACGGCGACCAACAGCGCAATGCCGAGCAAGGCGGCCAACTCGGTTTGCCAGGCCGCGAACATCCACCAGATCGTCGACAGCCCGAGGAAGAAGATAAAAAACAAACCGTAGAAAATCGCTTTGCTCAGCCCTTTGGTCAGCCGCCGCAATCCCCCATTTTTCAGGAGCCGGCTCAGCAGCACGATCAATGCGAGCGCAACAACCAACGATATCCAACCGTGGCGCAACAGGGTCAGCGGCAGGAACAAAATGTTTTTCAGGCCCAGCGCCGTGCCTTTCACCGCGCCCAAGGCCACATGATAAATGGCGGCAAAACCGTAGCCGGCCAGGTTTTCCAGCAGCAGATCGCGTCCCCACAAAACGTGCGTGGGACCGCGCAATAATTGTTCCAGCCACGCCAGCGGCGGCGGGATCAACAGAAAGTAAAACAGGCACCGGTAGACCGTCCGCCGGAAGCCGGTCGGTTCGTTTGGCAGCCGCGATTTCAGCTTGTGCAGATTCATGTTCATCCGTTTCGGCGTTGGCTTCGATTATGATAGTCGGGTGCGCCATTCACAATCCAGCCGCCTTTTGGCGCCGGGCGAAAGTGTGTTACATCTTGCCTGTCACCTCCCGGGAGTCGCACCGATGAACATTCGCTTGCTTTATATTTGGACGCTGTGTCTGTCGCTGATCCTGGCCGCCTGCGCCGGCGACGACGATGACGATAACAACGATTCGTCCGCCGACGACGACAACGAGCCTGACGACGACGTGTCCGACGACGACGCCACGCCCGGCGACGACGACGACGATCCGCCCGGTTGCGACGCGACGCGGCCGCCGATCGTCTTCGCCCACGGTTTTCTCGAAGAGGGCGACGCCTTCGCCGCCCAGTCGATGCGCTTTGCCGCCAACGGCTACTGCCCGGAGCGCATTCATGCTTTCGATTGGAATACCCTTATCTACAACTCCGCGGCGCAAACGCAACAACTCGATGCGTTCATCGACGACGTGCTGGCCGCCGACAACGCCGCCCAGGTCGAGCTGGTCGGCCACTCGATGGGCGGCGGTCTGGGTTACGATTATCTACGCGACGCCGCGCGCGCGGCGAAGGTCGCCCATTACGTGCACGTCGCGTCTTTCGGCCTGGGCGCAGCGCCGCCGGGCGTGCCGATGCTCAACCTCAGTTCGTCGGCCGACTACATCGCCGGGACCTGCACCATCGAGGGTGCGCAAAACGTGTTGTTCGACGACCTCGATCATTTGGAGTTGATCACCTCGGCGAAAACTTTTACCGAGATGTACCGCTTCTTCAACAACGGCGAGCAACCGGCGACTACCGAGATTGTGCCGGAGGAAGAAATCGAACTGTCCGGCCGCGCGGTGGTCATCGGCACGAACGAGCCCGCGCCGGATTACGAAATCGCGATCTACGAGGTCGATCCAGCCACCGGCGAGCGGTTGCATACCGAGCCCGACGCACTGCTGTACAGCGATGTCAACGGCGACTGGTCGGAATTTACCGCCGCGCCGTACGCCTATTACGAGTTCGCCTGCACCGATCAGGACCGTACCTTCCCGCCGGTTCACTATTACCGCGAGCCTTTCACGCGCTCGTGCGACAAAGTGTATTTTCGTGTCTATCCCGCGCCCGACACGCTGCTGGGAACGATGTTCCGTCTTTTTCCCTTTCGCGATAATTACGCGGTGTGCGCCTGGCTCAACCTGACCGAAGCGGCGGTCGTCGGCCGCAACAGCTTCACTGTCGACGGCATCGACCTGGCCACGCCGGATCTGGCCGCGGCGGACGTCAACACGATCGTCGTCGGCTTTTTCGACATCAACTTCAACGGCGCGAGCGACCTGACCGTCGCGGGCGGCTTGCTCGGTATGTTCCCCTTCATCCGCGTTTTCGATTACCTGATTCCCACCGACGAGCGCGAGCCGATCGTGTTCACCTTCGACGGCGACACGCTGGCCGTGCCGAATTTGCCATCGCGTACGGAAGGATTGGTCTTCGCGGTGTTCGATTGACTCAGCCGCGCAGGCGCGTCAGGCCGAAGCGTTTGCTGAGCATCCGGTCAAGGAGCGCGGGCGAGAGCAACCACTTGAGCAGCGGCATGCGCGTGGAATTGCGTCCCAGGCGGACGATCGCCGGCGGCTTGGCTTTGGTCACTTCGGCGACCACGCGCCGGGCGAACTCGTCGGCGTCCATCGCGCCCTGTTGCCCTTCGTTGGCGCGTCCCTCGATAAACGTGCGCAGCTTGCCGTA
Organism: bacterium; assembly: GCA_036743315.1. Lineage (GTDB taxonomy): Bacteria > Lernaellota > Lernaellaia > Lernaellales > Lernaellaceae > CALBTQ01. The sequence goes on from DAINPV010000006.1 coordinate 25,777, forward strand.
GTACGAATCGGCACGGATCGAATCGGTCAAAATCTTGGTCGCGTTATCGCCGAACTTCGAAACGATGCCGCCCGGCTGCAACATGATGACCTCGATGCCCAGCGGCGCCAGCTCCATGCGCATGGAATCCGACAGCGCGTGCAACGCCGCCTTCGAGGCGCAGTAGGCCCCGGCGAAGGGCGTGGCCATCACGCCCGACACGCTGCCCACGTTGACAATCCGCCCGCCGCCGCGTTCGACCATGTGCGGAATGACCTTCTGCGCCAGCGCCAGCGGCCCGGTGATGTTGGTTTCCCATTGCCGGCGCACGTCGTCCAGCCGCAGTTCGGCCGCCGGTCCCATCAACCCGAAGCCCGCGTTGTTGATCAGCATGTCCAGGCGGTCGGTTTGCGCGAACAGCTCGTTCACGGCCGTTTCGATCGACGCCGCGTCGGTGACGTCCAGCGCCAGCGCGGTCAGGCCCTTCTTGCGCAATTCGCCAAGGGTTTCGATTTTGCGCGCGGAGGCGAACACACGATGCCCCGCCTCGTGAAAGGCCAGCGCCAGCGCGCGCCCGATGCCGGTGGAACATCCGGTGATCAACACGGTTTGGTTCTGCTTCATGTCGCACTCTCCCGCGGCCGTTTTGTTGTCGAAAAATACCGCGCCCGGCGCACCCTGGCAATCGCCCGGCGGCGTTTGCCTGCACCTCCCCGCCTCGGTTATGGTAATGGCTCACCCGAAGACAACAACAGCGACCCTGACACGTTCGACCACAGCGATAAAGGAATGTGCCATGCCGGAACAGCAAACCACCGCGGTCACCGTGACGCCGCACGAAAAAGCGCTGATCGAGCAGGATTTCAAACGCTACCTCAACAAGGGCCAGGTGAAGTACCTCAAGGCGGGGCATCTGGACGTGTTGGAAACGGAGCGGCGCGGCATCAACTTCATCGATCCGGTTGCCGGCCGGCCGTTCGTCGACGCTTTTTCGTCGGCGGGCAGCTTTAACGTCGGTCGACACAACGAGCAGGTGCTAGCCGCGCTGGACAAGGCGCTGGCGCGCGAGGATATGGGCAACCATTTGCTGGTCGGCGAAGCCAAGGTGGAACTGGCGAAAAAGCTGATCGACCTCGCGCCGGGCGATCTGGCCCGCGTGTTTTTCGCGGCGGGCGGCGGCGACGCGGTGGACGGGGCGATCAAATTGGCGCGCGGCGCGACCGGCCGGGCGCAGCTCATTTCGACGATCAAGGGCTATCACGGCCACACCGGGTTTTCGCTGGCGGCCAACGGCAAGGAGCATTACCGCCATTACTGCGATCCGCTGATTCCCGAGTTCGTGTTCGTGCCTTTCAACGATCTGGCGGCGATGGAGCAAGCGGCCTCGGAAAAAACCGCGGCGATCATCGTCGAGCCGATCCAGGGCGAGGCGGGCATCTTCGTGGGCACCGACGAATACCTGCGCGGCCTGCGCGCGCTGTGCGACCGGTTGGGCATCGTGCTGATCTTCGACGAGATCCAGACCGGCTTTGCGCGCACGGGCAAACTGTTCGCCTGCGAGCACGCCGGCGTGACGCCCGACATCATGACCGTAGCCAAGTCGATCGGTGGCGGGCTGTTTCCCAACGCGGCGGTGCTCTATCGCGCGCTGCCGCCCCTGGTCGACTATGTCGAGCGCCATCCGCATTTCCATCTCTCGCCCGACGGCGGCGGCGACCTGGCCTGCCGCGTGTCGCTGGCCGTGCTCGACTTTATCGTGGAAAACAAGCTGTGGGAGCACGTCGAAACAATGGGCGCGCGGCTGCAAGGGGCGCTGCGCGATCTGCAGCGCGAAAACCCGAAAATCATCAAAGAAGTGCGCGGCCGCGGCTTGATGATCGGCATCGACTACCTGCACGAATTCATGGGCCCGATGATGGCCGACGCGCTAGCGCAAAACGGCGTCTTCGCCGCCTACAGCGGCAACGCGCCGCAGGTAATGCGCTTCATGGTGCCGCTGGTGATCACCGACGCGGAGATGGATCACCTCATCGCGATGATCCGCCGCGCGGTCGCTTCGATGAAAAAGCTGCTGCCGTTGATGCTGCCGGCCGCGAAGTTCCCACCGCTTTTAAAACTGCTCAACAGCGAAAAGGTGCAGACCTCGCTGTTCAGTTGGCTGCGCGCGATCGAAGACCTGGTCGCCGGCGCCGGCAAGGGGGTGCGCTGATGAAGACGGCCAATCGAGTCACGGCGGATCTGCAACGCGATTACGCCAAGTTGATCAACGCCGCGCACGTCAAATGGCTCAAGAGCGTGGGGCTGGACATCGTCGAGGCCAACCGCGACGGCGCCTACGTGACCGACCTGGACGGCAAGCGCTACCTGGATTGCTACAGCAACGCCGGGATCTTCAACCTCGGGCGGCGGCAAGCCGACGTGCTGGCCGAATTGCGCACGGCGATGCGCGAAACCGACCAGGGCAACTTTCCGATGATCTCGCGCGAAAAGGCGCGGCTGGCGAGCGCGCTGGCCGAGTTCGTCGGCGGCGAGCTGGAGTGCACGGTCTATTCGGTGATGCGCGGCGAGTCTTTCGACTTCGCCTGCAAACTGGCGCGCGGCTTCACCGGCCGGCCCAAGCTGGTCGCGGTGGACGGCTCGTGGTTCGGCGAAACCGGCTTCGCGTTGAGCCTGTCGAACCGCGACGATAAAAACGATTTCGCGCCGCTGGTGCCGCAAACGCAGATTATCCCCTTCGGCGACGCGGACGCGGCGCGCGCGGCGATCGACGGCCAAACCGCCTGCGTGCTGCTCGAACTGCTGCAAACGGAAAACGGCTGCCGCGAGGCCTCTCCCGAGTACCTGCGCACGCTGCGGCAGATCTGTCACGCCGCCGGCGCGTTGCTGGCGCTCGACGAAACGCAGACCGGCCTGGGCCGCACCGGCGTCAAGTTCGCCTACCAGCGCGCCGATGTCGCGCCCGACATTCTGCTGATCGGCGAGGCGCTGGGTGCGGGCGTGTTCCCCATCGCCGCGACGATCTTCACCCAGCGCCTCAACGCGTTCATGAACGCGCATCCGCTGATTCACCTGTCGACGTTCGGCGGCTCGGACTTGGGCTGCCGCGTCGGCGCGAAGGCGCTGTCGATCTACGCCGAGCGCAAGCCGTGGGAAAACGCGGCGCGCCTGGGCGGACGCCTGCAGGAGGAACTCTCCGCGCTGACCGGCGGCGCGTTGCGGGCCGTGCACGGACGCGGCTTGCTGTGGGCGCTGGAGTTCAAAACGCCGGTACAGGCCGTGCGCGCCAACAAGCTGCTGGCCGCCAACGGCGTGCTGGCCGTGCCGGGCGCGGTGGCGAAAAACACGGTCGTGCTGCGTCCGAGTCTGCTGTTGACCGACCGGGATGTCGACGCCCTGCTGCGGGCGGTGAAAATGACGCTGGCGGAAATGAAACCCAAAGCGCGAGCGAAAAAATGAAGGCGCTGTACTTCGACAATTCCCTGACCAAAGCGGTTGCGCTCAAGGCGCTGTCGGTTTTCGACAAGTACGCGGCGCTGGGCAAGCTGTCGCCGTCGCAGTACGCCGAGGTGCCCGAGCCGACGCCGCCCAACGCGCGCTGGCTGAAGGTGCGCAACCGCTCGTGCGGCCTGTGCGGCACCGACGTGCATTTCCTGTTCATGGAAATGGACCCGGGCGTATTCGCCGCAGCGACGCCGGGCATCAAGCGCAAGTTCCTGGGCCACGAGCTGGTCGGCGAGGTGATCGAGGTCGGCGCCGAGGTCGACACCGTCGCGGTCGGCGATCGCGTGGCGATGCGCATCGACTGGCCCTCGTGCTTCCAGTTGGAGATCGAGCCGACCTGCCCGCGCTGCGCCGAAGGCAGCTACATGCTCTGCGAAAATCTCGGTAAAAAGGAACTGCCCGACGGCAACACCGGCGGCGGGTTCTCGCCCCGGATGATCATGCACCGCACGCAGCCGTTCAAGATTCCACCCAAGCTCAGCCACGAGCGCGCGCTGCTGCTGGAGCCGACCGCCAGCGCGCTGCACGGGGTGCTGCGCCGGCCGCCGCGCGACGGCGACAAGGTGCTGGTCGTCGGCGCGGGCACGATCGGGCTGCTGACCACGGCGATCGTCAAGGCGCAGGCGCCGGAGGCGAAGGTGGGCGTCGTAGCGCGTTACGATTTTCAAGCGCGCATGGCCGAACGGCTCGGCGCGGATCAGGTGTTTCTCGGCGGAAAAAACCTGTACGCACGGCTGGCCGAATACAGCGGGGCGAAGCATTACAAAGCGCCGCTGGGCAACGAGATTTTGCTGGGCGGGTTCGACGTGGTCTACGACACCGTAGGCAACGACCGCAGCCTGCACGACGCGTTGCGCTGGGCGGCCGGCGGCGGGCACGTGGTGCTGATGGGCATCAACTTCAAGCCGGGCAAGATCGACTACTCGCCGATCTGGAACCAGGAAGTGACCGTCAGCGGCATGAACTGCCACGCCTCCGAACGCGGCGGCAAGAATTCCTTCGAGCTAGCCGTGAAGCTGCTGGCCAAGGACGACTTCGCCGTCGAGGGGTTGATCACCCACCGCTTCCCGATGCATCGCTACCAGGACGCGGTCAAGGCATTTCTCGGCAAAGGACGCGAGCAGGCGATTAAAATCGTGCTCGATCACGAGTAGAGGAAAGGACGCAAGATGAAAACGCGGATCACCGAACTGTTCGGCATCAAGTACCCGATTCAATGCGGCGGCATGCTGTGGCTGGCCAAGCCGGAGTTGTGCGCGGCGATCAGCAACGCGGGCGCGATGGGCAATCTCACCTCGGGCAACTACGACACCGGCGACGAGTTCCGCGCGGCGGTCGATCGCACGCGCGAACTGACCGACAAACCGTTCATCGTCAACATCACGACCATGCCTTCGATCCGGTTGCCGGTCGAACTGCTGCAGGAGTTTTTCACCGTCTGCTGCGAGAAAAAAGTGACCGCGATCGAAATCGCCGGCGCGCCGGTCGATACGTTCCTGGGCCCGCAGTACCTGCCCATGGCCAAGGAAGCCGGGGTGAAGGTGCTGCACAAGATCGGCACGGTCAAGCACGCGGTGCACGCGCAGAAGGTCGGTTACGACGCAGTGACCATCGCCGGTTTCGAGGAGGGCGGCTTCCCGCACAAGGACAACGTGGCGACGATCGTGCTGGTGCCCAAGGTCGTCGAGGCGGTGGACATTCCGGTGCTGGCGGCCGGCGGCATGGTCGACGGCAAGAGCCTGGCCGCGGCGCTGGCGCTGGGCGCGGACGGCATCATGATGGCCACGCGCTTCTTGGCGACGACCGACAGCGGCGTGCATCCGAACATCTACCAAATGATTTTGAACGCGACCGAGCGCGATACGACGCTGGCGCTGCGCAAGCTGTTGGGGCAGTTCGGCCTGCAGGTGCGCGCGTTGCGCAACGACATGATGAAAAAGATCGAGGAGGTCGAGGCGCGCGACGGCGACTTCTCCGAGCTGTTCCCGCTCATCAGCGGCCGGCGGGCCAAGGAGGTCTGGCAGAACGGCGAGGCGAACCTGGCGATGCTGACCGTCGGGCAGTCGATCGGGCGCATCAACGACATTCCGACCGTCGCGGAGCTGGTCGAGCGCATCATGCGCGAGGCGCGCGAGACGCTGCAGCGTTCGCTGGCACAGTTGGTCGAGTGACGCATCAGGCCGGCGGAAGGCCGTTGTTCCGGAGATAATCCGCGACGGTTCCGCCGGTCAATGACGTGCCCCACGCTTCGTTGAGCAGGGCGGCGGCCAGATCGGCGCCGGCAATC
>DAINPV010000007.1:0-16375 GCA_036743315.1 bacterium
TGTCGTCGTCGCCGGTGTCGTCGTCGCCGGTGTCGTCGTCGCCGGTGTCGTCGTCATCGTCGTCATCGTCATCATCGATCAAGTCGTCGTCATCATCGTCATCGTCGTCGTCATCGTCGCCGCAATCGCAAGCAGCCGTAAAGCCTACGACCAGGAAACTGAAGACGAGCAGAAGCAGAAAGTATTTCGAAACGTTCATCTGATATCCTCCTGTAGACAAAACAATACCGAACCTCACGAGACACTTACCATAGCTCCAGGCGGCTGGCAACCGTTTTTTATCAAGGCATATGCACCGGAAGTTCCGTAATATCAAGTGCATAACTAGTTATAATTGAACGTGTTTTTGGTCGAAGGAAGGCTGCCGAAAACGAGGATATTCATACTGAATTATTTTGTATCCGGTATGTTTATGCTTCGGAGTCTTCCGGTTCGTCGCTCACCGCCTTGACGATTTTCTGCGCGTATTCCACCGCTTCGCTGCCCTGCAGAATGGTCGCCAGAACCTCCGGCACCAGCGGCAGGTACTGACTGAAGTGCCGCACCAGGTGCTTGTCGATTTTTTCGAAAAGCGCCTCGATGCTGGTCAGGCCGTCGACGATCGACCGGCTGCGTTTCTTCCAGAAGGCCAGCTCGTCGGTGTCCACGAACTGAATCGTCCCCGCCCAGAACAGCAGTTTCTGAATGGCGTAGATCGTTTTTTGCGTCAGCTCGAAACGCGGGAACTCGTTGGTCTCCTCCAGCGATTCGGCGTACGTCCCCAGCAGATGCTCTTCCAGATCGTACTGGCTCAGCGGCTTGCCCGGTCCGTTGACCCGATAAATCTCGCGGATCAGCGGCCCGGAGATCGTGCGGTGATACAGGTAAATGCGCGGATACCACAGCGTGCGCAGGTAATCGCTGCGCTTGATGTCCTCTTCGCGCTTGGCGAACGGCAGCGGCCCGCTCGGCTCGTTGGTGATCGTCAGCGTCGGCACGCTGCTCTGCCGCGGCTGCGCGATCGTTGCGCGCACCGGCTCGAACTGCAGATCCTCTGCGTCGCTCTCCTCGTCCTCGGCCGGCATCTCGCCGCCGACCGGCCAGCGCGACAGCAGTCCCACCTTCAAGTCGCGGTGCGCCCCTTCCTCGCTGACGCGCACCACGTCGTTGCACGCCTCCAGAAATTCACGGAAGGTGCCGAAGCCGTAGTTGGCCTCGTCGAAGGACGGCTCGATCTGGATCATCTGCCAGCGCAGCCAGCGGCCCACCGCCGGGCGATCGATGAACCGGTGCCGCTGCATCGCCTTGAGCAGCAGCTCTTTCGCCTCCTGGAAGTCCAGGTCGCCGACCGTCGCGCGCAGCTTCTTCGGGTCGTCCGTGGCGATCGTGCGGTAGAAACGGAACAAGTTGCAGGCCTTCACCAAATGCTCGCTGGTGTGCTCGCGCGTGCCGATGCCCACCACCTTCTTGCCGTGCTCGCGCAGCTTGAGAATCAGCCCGGTGTAGTCCGAATCCGACGCCACGATCACGTAGGTGTCGATGTGCGGATAACGGAATAATATCTCCATCGCGTCGGCCACCAACCGGATGTCGGCCGCGTTCTTGCGTTGCGTGCCGCGCGGGTAGATCTGAATCATATCGATGTTGTTGCCCAGCAGGTTGAAAACCACCGGGTTGACGTAATGCCAATTGGAATATGCTTTTTTAATCGCTACTTGGCCGACGTGTTCGGTTATGTAATCGAGAACTTTGTCCATCTGGAAGGGTTCGTCGCCGGCTTCCTCCACCGTCAGGCGCATATTTTCAAAATCGATAAATACCGCGGCGATTTCCTTGGTCGGATCGAATAAAGAGGGAGTCTGACTGTCATAGAACATTACAATAGCTCCTTATTTTTCTTGAAATTTAAAAAATCCAACTTCAAGAAAGTTTGTTAATTACAATTCGAAATTAATGTAAGGATTTCCATATTTTCTGTCAATAAAATTTTATTTTATGCGCATATTTTATACGCCGGGCGATGACGGGGTTGCTCGTTAGGGCATGGCCGTGAAGTTACGGAAAGCACACCTTTGGCTTCGCTAAAAGTGTGGCGCACGGACAATGATGTCCTTTCCGTGTGTCATAATTTTCGCTCCTGGCGAATGCTGTGTTCGCAAATGATCGAACGTGGTTTGAAAACGACATGCCCCTGGTTTTTTTCGCCTGGGGCTCACGCCCCAGGCTACCCTCTGCCGCCCCGTTGGGGCTACCTATTCAATCTGTTTTGCGAAAACTGGGATTGTTTGTTCTAAAGCCTCGTCAGAAGCGATAGATTTGTAGCCCGGGGCGTGAGCCCCGGGAAAAAGAACCCATTTCCCCCCAAGCCCCGCAGGAGCGGCAGACCTCATCCCTCCCGTATCTTGCTCGCCCGGCAGGGCGTCACCCCATATTTTGTAAGGGTATTTTTCTTGACGAACACGGCCAATGTTCGGTATCATTATGCCGAACATTGACGAGGAAGGAACGACGATGAGCACCCGGACGTTGAGCCCCCGCCAGCAAGAGGTTTTGCGGGTGATCGGCGCGTGGGTCGACCGCCACGGCCGGCCGCCGACGGTGCGCGAGATCGCCGAAACGCTGGGCGTGTCCTCCACGGCGACGGTGGTGCAACATCTGCGCGCGCTGGAAAACAAAGGCTACCTGGCCCGCGAGCGCTACCGCCACCGCGACCTGCGCCCGCACGAGCCGCTGCGCCGGCCGCCGCGCGCCTTCGAGACCGAGATCGTCCAGGTGCCGCTGGTGGGCGTGATCGTCGCGGGCCGGCCGCTCGAATCGGTCGAGGTGCTCGGCGACGAGGAACTGGTCGACATCCCGGCGTCCTATCTGTCCACCGGCGAACACTTCGCGCTGCGCGTGCGCGGCGAATCGATGATCGACGACGGCATCTGCGACGGCGACGTGATTCTCGTGCGCCGGCAGGATCAGGCGCAGGCGGGGCAGACGGTCGTGGCCCTGGTCGAGGGCGAGGCCACGGTCAAACGGCTCTACTTCCACGGCGCGCAGGCCGAACTGCGCCCGGCGAACCGGACGATGGAGCCGATCTTCGTCCCGCGCGATCAACTGACCATCCAAGGCGTGGTCATCAGTCTTTTGCGGAGGTACCGATGAGCGGTCGGGCGTCAGGCATGGACGCAGGCGATAAAAGCAGGGGCTTCGTCCCGCATGGCGAAGCCGCCGAAAAGAATCCGGCGAGAGGCGCGATGGGCGTCGCGGGCGAGGTCGATTCCCCCCACACCAACCATCGATTTCGTTCGCCCGCCCCCGCGCTTGCGCGCCTGCGCTGGTGGCGCCGGCCCTTCTGCCAGGGGCCGTGCACGCTGGGCCCCTCGTTCGCCGGTTTGTGCGGCCGCTGCGCGCGCCAGGGATAATCACGACCAGGAATAATTCCTGGACCGATGTTTCATTCATTGTGTGGGACTTCGGCCGGCGCTGATGCGCGCGGAAGACGGTGCGCCGGATCCCGCATTGAGTATGGAATGATAAAGAGGCATTTTTTGTCATGCCCGCGTAGGCGGGCATCCAGGATTGAAAATACCTTTCCTGACCTTTTTGAAAAAGGAAAGCCACGCTTCGCGCGGCGTTAAAGGAGTCCTGGATCCTCGGGTCGAGCCCGAGGATGACGAAAAGAACGGTCCTTTTCGCATTAAAAAACCGCCCTCATGGCTGAGGGCGGTTCGGTGCTTGTTGTCGGTTGGGGTTAGATCAACTTGACCTGCAACCGGATGTCGCCGATGCGGATCTGATCGCCGTTTTCCAGGAAGGTCTTTTTGATCTTCTTGCCGTTGACCAGCGTGCCCAGTTTGCTGCTGGTGTCTTTGAGCATGTACTTGCCCTTGCGGTCGACCTTGATCCACGCGTGCTTGGGTTCGATGGTCGGGTAGGGCAGGTAGACGTCGCACAGTTCGCTGGAACCGATCAGCGTTTTCGCCCCGCCCAGCACCAGTTCGTGGATTTTTTCTTTGCCGTCGGCCAGGCGCTCGATTACGCAGGGGTTGATCGTCGCGCTGATCAGGCTCTGGCGTTTGTGGCTCAGAAAAAAGGCTTCCTCGGTTTCGTCCTCGTAGATCTCCTCGACCTCGGTGAGGATCTCTTCGTTGTCGGCGACCGCGTCCTCGCCGAGTTCCTCTTCCTCGAGGATCTCGCCCTCGGCGGTCAATTCGGCGTCGGGTTCGTAGACCTCTTCCTCGGGCTCGTAAATTTCCTCTTCCGGTTCCGGCCCGGTCAGTTCGTCGGCGTGGTTTTCGACCACCTGCTCGGCGAAGTCGGGCATTTCGGCCAGTTCCAACGACTCGATCTGCTCGCCCACTTTACCGATTTCGCCGTCGAGCGCGTTGATTTCCGCTTCGGCTTCTTCCAGCCCCCGCTTGATTTTTTCGGTCAGCTCGTCGTATTCGGCAGGATTGTCCTCGAATTCGCCGATTTCCAGGCGCAACTCCAGTTCTTCTTTTTCGTCCTTGAATTTGGTCAGGCTGTCGGAAATTTCATTGCGTTGGGCGGTCAGCGCGTCGGAGTGCTTCGCCAGTTCCTGTTTGCGCTGTTCCTGCACCTGCCGCCACTCGCTCTGCAGCGCTTCGAGTTCGTCGGCGTATTTCTCCAGGATCTTTTCGCGCAACTGATCTTCGCTCTGTTGCGCTTTCTCCGCGGCCAGGCGCGCTTCCTCGGCGGCCCGCTCGGCGGCCTCCCGCGCTTCTTCGGCGGCCCGCTCGGCGGCCAGACGCGCCTCTTCGGCCGCTTTCTCGGCGGCGAGGCGTTCTTCTTCCGCGCGGATCTGCGCTTCGAGGTCGGCCAGCTTGGCCATGTTTTCGTCGATCTTTTCGTCGAGCTCACCGCGCAGCTTTTCGTACAATTGCGGCTTGACCTTGTCCTTGCGTTCCTCGAGTTTCTGCAAACGTTCGGCCAGAACGTCTTTTTCGCTGAGCAGGACGTCGCGCTCTTCATACAGACTCATCGAATCCTCCTGGATGCGCCTTCTCGGTAAACCGACACATTAGATTACGATTTCATCGGCGTCAAACTCGACCCCCACAAACGTCAAGCCGTGCGCCGGCGCCGTCGGACCGGCCAGCCGGCGATCGCGCGCGGCCAGCGCCCGCGCGAAATCCTCGGGCGTCATCTTGCCGCGTCCCACCTCGACCAGCGTGCCGATGATCGAACGCACTTGATGTTTCAGAAACGCATTCCCGGTGATGGTGACGACCATCAAGCCTGCTTCCGGAGCGCCGGCGTACGGCCCGTTTTCGCCCCAGGGTCGGGCTTCGCTTACACCGGCAGAAGCAATGTCGGCGCGGTAAATGGTTCGCACCGCGTGGTTCGCCTCGCAGTCGGCGGCCCGGAACGTGGTGAAATCATGTTCCCCCACCAGCGCGGACATCGCTTCGCGAACAGCATTAATATCAAGTTTGTCGGCAAGATGCCAGCACCAACGATGCAAAAATACGCTTCCCTGCGGCCGGTTGAGCAACGCGTACCGGTAGGTGCGGCGCCGTGCGGCGAAACGGGCCGAAAAGCCCGCCGGCGCACGCTGCACCGCCGTCACCGCGATGTCGGCCGGCGACACGGCGTCCCAGGCTTTGCGCAGTTGCGCCGGGTCGAAATCCCACGGCAGCGTGAAGTCGGCCGGCATGTCCAGCGCATGCACGCCCGCGTCGGTGCGCCCGCAGGCGCGCAACCGCACCGGCAGGCCGGCGACCCGCGCGAAGCTCTCTTCCAGCGTTTGTTGCAGGGTACGCGCGTTGGGTTGGTATTGCCAACCGGCGTAGTGGCTGCCGTCGTAGGCGAAATGGGCTAGATAGGTGCGGTCGTCGTCGGTCGGTTGTTTGAGCGGCTTAGAACTCAAACATCAACCCCAGGGAGTGGAACTGGCTGCCCAGGTCGACGATCTCGTCCGCGTCGAAGTTGTTCAACGACGTGTAGCGGTACTCGTAAAAGATGTACGTGTTGTTGATGCCCCACGCCGATTCCAGCGCGCCGCTGGCCCGCCGTTCGAGGTTGTCCAGCAGAATCATCAGCCCGCCGTAGCCGATCGCGCCGTAGTTGTAGCCGCGCCGCTTCCACGAGCTTTCCATCCGCTCTTCCATCCAGTAGCTGATAATGCCCGCGCCGCCGATGTAGGGAACGATCGGCTGGTCGAGCCAGAACTTGAAACGATAGGCCAGGCCCAGGCCGCCCGGGGCCATGTGCAGCTTGTACCATTCGTCGGTCTTGGTTTTTTCCTGCGGCGAAATGCCGCGCCCTTCGCTGAAGCCGTAGCCGATGTGCCCCACCAACTCGAGGTCGGCGATCAGTTTCAGGCCCGCGTTCATGTTGTAAAACACCATGCCCCGGTCGCCGTAGATGTCCGCGAAAGCTTCCTCGTTGAAGAACATCAGACCCGCGTGGATGCTCCAGGTGCCCCACTGCGGGCTTTCCTGCCAGTGAATGTCCTGCGTACTTTCGGCCCGCGCCAAGCTGCCGCCGCACAAAATCGTCAACAGGGCCAGGGCGACAACGAGTCTCTTCATTTGGCCTCCTCATGGCGGCGGCGCCGCACTGCCAGCCAGGCCAGGCCCAGCAAGGTGATCATCGACAACGAAACGCTTCCCGGGAACCGCACTTCCCACCGCGCGGCGATCGCCGCCGGCAACAGCGCGGCGCGCACGGTCGCGCGGGCCGTCGGATGTTCGGCGATCCACGCCGCCAGCGGCGGGCTGGCCGCGTAGTAGGCGCGCACGAACAGCCGGCCCGGCGCCGATTGCAGCAACACGCGGTCGCGCAGTTCGCGCAGGTTGCGCACCAGGCGGTGATCGTAGCTGCCGTAGGCGGCGGTGGCGATGAAGCAATTGCCCTCGTCGCCCTGCAGTTCGCTGTAGCCCACCGTGTCGGTCGGCGTGGCCGACGACTCGGCCGACAGCGGGCTTTCCGAGCCGCTGGCGTCCACCGCGCTTACCCGGACGAAGTAGGTCGTTTCGTTGGTCAGACCCGACAGGGCGAGTTCGGTCGCCAGATCCGCGTCGAGCGGACTGACGCCCTCGGAGGCTTCCACGCCGTCGTAGTCGGAGGCGTCCACGCCGCTGTGTGCGGCGTAATAGACCAGGTAGTATTCGATGTCCGGATCCTCGTGCGCGTCCCAGGTGACGAAAATCTTCCGGTCGCCGCGACGCGCCAGTACGCCGGTGACCTGATCGGGCGGCGAGTCCAACTTGATCGTCGTGGTCGCGTAGTCCGTTTCGGTGCCCGAGGTGGCGATGACGTAAATCGTGTAGTCGCCGTCGCCGTCTTCCAGGTCGTTGTCGGCCGAGATCGTCGAAGTGCCGGTCGTCGTGCCCGCGAACGAGCCTGAACCGTCCGAGGCGGCGATCGATTCGCCGCTGCCCTCGGTGCCGTCGCCGCCGACTTCCACCGAGTATGTGCCCGAACCGTCGGCTTCGATGCGCCAGCCGATCTTGGCCGTTTCCCCTTCGGCGATTACGCCGTCGGACGGCGAGACGGCCAGGATTTCGACCGATAGTTCCGCGTTCGCGACGCCGGCGAAGGCCAGCACCGCCAGGGCGGCGAACAATAGGGCCAGCTTTTTGGCCATCGTCAAGTCTCCTAAATACACCAGTCTTGGCTGTTTATCCGCAGTATCCTACTTGCCGGGTAGTTCCCGGTCAAGCACATACACGGCAATAGACCCGTCGCGGCTCGCGATGGTTCAAGCCGCGCGAGGCCTATTTCCGGCGGAATTATCCCGCGTTTACTTGTGTCGCACCAGACGTGCCATCGCCTCGATCAACCGCTCCTCGTCGCGGCACAAGGCGATGCGCGCAAAACCCTCTCCTTCCGGACCGAATCCTACTCCGGGCGTCACCAGCACCCCCGTGCGTTGCAACAGTTCGGAGGCGAATTTCGCGCTGTCCCCGCCCGGCACGGCGAACCAAATGTAAAAGGTCGCCCGCGGCTTGTTGACGACGAACCCCGCCGCGTTCAGGCCGTCGACGACCAGGTCGCGCCGCCGCCGGTACGTGGCGACGATCTCCTCCTGCGTGGCCGGGTCGAGGTTCAGCGCGGCGATGCCCGCCCGCTGCACCGCCCCGAACACGCCCGAGTCGATGTTCGTTTTCACCTTGCCGATCGACGCCACGAGTTGCGCGTTGCCCGCCACAAACCCGATGCGCCACCCGGCCATGCTCGCCGTCTTCGACAGGCTGTGAAACTCGACCGCGCGCTCCATCGCCCCCGGAATCTCCAGAATGCTCGGCGGCCGGTAGCCGTCGAAGGCGATTTCGCTGTAGGCCATGTCGTGCAAAATGACCAGATCGCGCTGTTGCGCGAAGTCGACCGCCCGCCGGAAAAACGCGGCGTCGGCCGTCGCCCCGGTCGGATTGTTCGGGTAGTTCAAAAACATCGCCGTCGCCCGCGCGGCCGCGGCGGCGGGAACGGCGTCGAAATCGGGCAGAAAACCGTTGTCCGCGCGCAACGGCATCGGCACGGGCTCGCCGCCGGCGAAGAGCGTCGCCACGCGATAAACCGGATAGCCGGGGCAGGGATACAGCACCGCGTCGCCCGGATCCACCAGCGCCAGCGGCGCGTGCGCGATGCCCTCCTTCGAGCCGATCAGCGCGCACACCTGCGTGTCCGGATTCACCGCGACGCCAAAGCGCCGCTGCATGAATTCGGCCGCCGCCTCGCGAAAGGCGCGCAGCCCCTGGTAGCTCGGATAGCGATGATTGGCCGGATCGTCGAGCGCCGCGTGCGCCGCCGCCAGCACCGTCGCGGGCGTGGGCAGGTCGGGATCGCCGACGCCCAGGTCGATGATGTCCACCCCGCGCGCGGCCACTTCGTTGCGCTGCCGGTCCAGCTCGGCGAACAGGTACGGCGGCAGGTGTGTCAGCCGCTGTGCTTGCTTGATGCCCATAAAGTTCAAGCTCCTTTCCATCACGGAATGCTTTGCGCAATACCTTGACGGACACCGCGTGTCAAGAGAAGGTTTGCGCTTGGAGATCGTGGGAAGGAGATTGTCTGTGTGCCATAGTTATCGCCCCTGGCGAAAGCTGTGCATTGTGCGAACCGACACACCTTTGCTCCGGGCTACCCTCTGCCGCCCCGTTGGGGCTACATATTCAGCCCGTTTTGCAAAATTTGTTTGAACTGGGATTGCTTGTCCTAAAGCCTCGCTAGAGGCGATAGATTTGTAGCCCGGGGCGTGAGCCCCGGGTAAAAAAGCAAAAAATCCCCCAAACCCCGTTAGGGGCGGCAGACGCACTCTCTCGCAAAACAAGAAAATTGACAGTCTGGTAAGCGCCGGGAAAGCCCGGGACAAAGAAGTTCGCTTGCCTCCGTGCGGGCGGGCTGTTAGGATCGGCACACATCGAACAAGCGGTGAGGGTTGGAATGAAAGAAGCCATTGCCAGCGGGTTGGCCTTTTTTAAGAACGATTTTTTTCCGAATCTGCCGTTTTACCTGCTGCAGATTTTCCTGATCGTTCTGGTCGTGCTGTTGTTCGCCGGCATCAACATCGCCGTGCGCATGATCACCGATCCGATCTGCATCCGCGTGCTGCGCATGAAGGAAAACAAGCGCGGCCCCGGCCTGGTCGGCCTGGCGATCGCGCTGGTCATCACCACCTTGCTGCTGGCGTTGGCCTACACGTCCTTCCCGCAGTTGCGCCCGACGGTCATCGGCTGGCTCGGCGAAAAGGTCGTGCGGCTGGTCGAAACCCGCGATCAACTGCCCGATCTGGAACTGCCCGCGCCGACCGAGGACGTCAAGGTGCCCGTGCCGGACGCGCCCGCGCCGCCGCCGGAACCGGCGCCCGAACCGGCCCCCGAGCCCGCAGGAGAAACCACGCATGGTTCAGCACCCTGAGTTGGTCGCCGAGATCAAGAACCTGCTCGCGCGCCATAACGGCATCTGGCTCGCCCACAATTACCAAAACGAGGAAATCCAGGCCCATGCCGATCTGACGGGCGATTCGCTCGGCCTGTCGCTGGCCGCCGCGCGCACCGACGCCGACTTGATCCTCTTTTGCGGCGTGCATTTCATGGCCGAATCGGCCGCGATTCTTTCCCCGCGCAAGCGCGTCATTCTGCCGCGCCTCGACGCCGGCTGCCCGATGGCCGACATGATCGACGCGCCGCAGCTCGTCGCCAAAAAGGCCGAACTCGGGCCATCGTACACCGTGGTCACCTACGTCAACTCGACCGCCGCGGTCAAAGCCGAAGCCGACATCTGCTGCACCAGCGCCAACGCCGGGCGCGTCGCCGAGTTCGTCGACACCGACAACATCTTCTTCGTCCCCGACCAAAACCTCGCCCAGTGGGTCGCCGCGCACACGAACAAACGCGTCGCCTGGTGGGACGGCTTCTGCCCCGCGCATCACCTGCTGACCGCCGAGCGCGTGCGCGAGATGAAAGAGCGTTATCCCGACGCTCCGGTCGTCGTGCATCCGGAGTGTCGGCCCGAAGTTACCGCCCTGGCCGACGTGGTCGCTTCGACCTCGGGCATGCTCGACTGGGTGAAAACCACCGACGCCCGCCGCGCGCTGATCGGCACCGAACAGGGCATGCTCTGGCCGCTGCGCCAGGCCAACCCGCTGCTCGAGTACATCGTCATCGACGAGCAGACGCTCTATTGTCAGAACATGAAGAAGACCACGCTGGCCGACGTGAAGCACGCCCTGGAGCTCCCGGACGATTACACGATCCGCGTGCCCGAAGACATCCGCGTGCGCGCCAAAACCTCGCTCGACCGTATGCTGGCCATTCCGCGCGGCTGAGCATCGGCCGCTTTTTTATTTGACGTTGAAGGCGTTGCAGGTATTCGGATCCACTTCCACGAAGTGCTCGTAGGGATCCTTGTAGTTGGGGCATTGGTTGGCCGGATCGTTATCGACCTCGGTGCGCGGATCGTGCGCCACGTCGCACACCCAGTCGTCGACCTCGCCTTCCCATAGACACGGACCGTCTTCCAGATACGCGCCGTTTTTGCGCGCCTGCTGACAAGCGTCCTGGCAGGCGGCGACCGCTTCGTCGCGACCGGGCAGAGTCCCCGGTTGGTCCTCGTCGTCGTCGTCGTCGCACGCCGCCGTGAACATGCCCGCGACGACAAGCAAAGCCGCCAGGAGTGCAAGCATCCGCGTGATCATGATGTCGTTCCCCCTACTGAGCGGTGCGGGCGCGTTTGATCTGTTGGTTGATGATCTTGATCGTGTCCTCGGCCGTGTCCAGCCAACTCTCCGCGCCGGGACTTTTCATTTCGGCCATGCGATCGCCTTCGAGCAGGCGGATGTTCTCGCCGATCACCGCCTGGCTGACGGGAATCGGGTGCAATTTATCGAAGGCGAACACGTCGTGGCTGTAGCGGCTGGCGCCGAAGCGGCGCGTAAAATAAAACACGCGCAGGTTGGTCACCAGCAGCACCGTTTCGGTATCGCCGCGTAGGCCCGTCGCCGCGTAGACGGTTTCGTTGTGTTCCAGCACCACATCGGCGAGGTTGAGCACCTCTTGGTAGGCCGAATCGGCCGTGGAACTGATGCGTCCCTCCGGCGTCTTCCGTTTGTCGGGGGACAAATCGCCGGGCAGCAACGGCCGAATCGACGGTTGCCCGAACAGCCGCGCCAGCACGAAAATGAAAACGATGGCGACCAGTCCCAAAGCCACGATTGTCAGGGTCGACATGAAACGTTCCTGTTTTTTGGTCAAATGAATAGTTGGAATTTATGCGATATCCACCGGCAAACTCAAGCCCCGCCCGCAATTTCCAATTCGGCCAGCTCCGTCGCCGCCGCGTCGATATCCGCCGTTTTGAGCACCACCAGGGTGAACGAGTCCCGCGCGCTGGAACCGTAGGCGTAATCGACGTCGATGTCCGCCATCGCCAGTTGCTGCAGCGCGGCGGCCATCGCGCCGGGCACGTCGGGCACTTCCAACACCAGGACCTCCTCGGCGGCGACCTTGTATCCCGCGGCGGACAACCGCCGCCGCGCCTCGTCGTGCCGCTCGCCGACCAACATGGAAAATTCCACCTGCTGGCCGCGTCCGCAGGCCGAGAACGCGATCAGGTTGATCCCCTCGTCGCCCAGCACGGCAAACATCTTCGCCCCCACGCCGACCTCGTTGCGATGCTCGATTAACAAAGCTTTGCTTTTGGTCGTTTTCATGGCAGCCCCCTTGGTTGGAATCCTTACTTAAAATCTAACGAACAATTGGGCGGGAAGCAATGAACGGGTTGGAAAAAGGTCGGAAAGGGTGTCGGCTGGTCTTGGATGCCCGCCGGCGCGGGGATGACAATTCATTTCCGTCATCCTCGGGCTTGACCCGAGGATCCAGGATTCCTTTGACGCCGTGCGTAGTGCGGCTTTCCTTATTGAAAAGGTCAGGAAGAGTCTAAAAATCGGGGACGTGATTTCATCGTGTCCCCGCATTTTTGGGAGGGCAAAAGGTTCTTGTCATCCTCGGGCTTGACCCGAGGATCTGGTGACGACCGGCACCGACTTTCGCGCGGCATAGCCGCCGGCCGAGGGAACTCACAACGACGGCAAATCATAGGTCCAGGAATTATTCCTGGTGTCCCATTTGTCCCACTCGGATAAACCGGGACACGTAACGAGTACATGTCCTTGGATTTATCCTCCCCCACGCAGCCCGGCCGAGGGAACACACAACGATGGCAAATCATAGGTGCAGGAATTATTCCTGCCGACTGGGAGGCAGTAAAGTCAGCAACTCCGCTTCCTCTATCACCGTGCGCAGGCGCTCGATGCCCTCGTAATTGGGGCAGCGGCGGCACACGTCGGTCCACAGCGGCGTGCCGTCGGCGAAGGAGTAATCCGCATGTGCGCCCAACCGACGCGCGGCAAGCCGGGCGCGGTCGTAACGCTCGTCGCGCCACCAGGCGGCGAAGGATTGTTCGTTCAGGTTGCCGATCGGCCGCGGCGCGCAACAAAAGCTTAACGTGCCGTCGGCCCAGGCGCGCCCGAAGACGAACCCGGCCAGGCAGCCCAGTTCGCGGTAGCGTTCGCCGGTCCAATCGCCGCCTTCGCCGTGCCCGCCGACCTGAAAATCGATGTTGGTCACCACCGCGACGCCGGCGCGTTCGGCGACCGTCTTCGCCTCGGCCAACGCCGGTTGCAGCGCGGCGAGCCGCTCGGCGCCGAGCGCCAGTTCACGGTTGTACGGCTCGATCGCCGCCAGTTGGTAGCGCAGATGATCCACGCCCAACTCCGCCGCCAGTTCCGCGAAGGCGACGACCTCCGCGTCGTTGCGGTTGGTCAGCACGTCGACCAGCACCACGCGCGGTTGGTCGGCCCCGGCCGCGTTGCGCAAGGCCAGCAGCCGCTTCACGTTGGCGACGATTTCCTCGAACGCCGCCGCGTCCGGCGCCGTGCGCAGCCGCGCGAAAGTCGCTGCGCTCGCCGCCGACAAACTGACGTACAGCAGGTCCAGCCGCGCCTCGACGCAGGCCCGCGCGATCGTCTCGTCCAGCCGCCGCCCGCCGGTGAACAACGTAACGCCCAGATCGCGCCGCTTGAGCTCGCGGATCATCTCCGCGATGCGCGGATGTGCCAGCGGATCGCCCTTGCCCGAGAGCACGACGTCCTCTTTCGCTTCCAGCGCGGCCAGGTCGTCGGCCAGTTGCCGGAACATTTCCCACGGCATTGTCGCGTCGCGGTCGGCGTCGGTCAGCCGGTGCGCGTCGGTGCGCGCCTGGGCCAGCGGGCTGTGGAACCAGCAATAAACGCAGTCGGCCTCGCAGGCGTTGGTCACGTCCAGGTGAAACGTGCGCGGGCCGATGAACGCCCGGCCGGTCAGCGCCCCCAGCGCGCGCAGCAGTTCGGCCTCGCGTTCCGGCCGGTACGCGCCGGCGATTTTCCACAGCGCGTCCTGCCAGTCGCGGTCGGACAGATCGAGAATCACGCGGTGCTGTCCGGCCAGCGCGCGCAGGCGCTCCAGTTGCGCGGGCCAGCGCCGGTGGATGTCGGCCAGCGGACGCGGCGCGAGCGCGGCGTCGTGCGGATCCAGCGCGCGCCCGGTGTGCTTTTTGATCAGCGCGAACACCAGATCGAGCCGCGCGACGTTGTGCAGCCCGACCGGCACGACGATTTGTCGCTCAAGCCCCGCCTGCGCCAACTGCGCTTCGACCTGCGCCCACGGCGTTTCGTCGACCAGCTCGTGAACGTACTCGTTGTCGCCATGCAGCACGAGGGCGGAACTCGTCGCCGTCGCCGCCGGCGGCGAAAACGCGGGCACGGCCGCGGCCGCTCCGCTCAGTCGTTGGCGGTACGCATCCTCGATCGCCTGGAGGTCGCCCCCGGCGCGCGCGACCTGCTCCATCGCCGCGAGCGTCGCTTGCTCCTCGTCGGTCAGGCCGCCGGCCAGGCGCATCACGTGTTGGTTGTGGCCGATGTTGTCGCAGATGCGAAAGCAGCCGGGCAGCGCGAAATCGATGTCGTGCCCGATCATCCGCAAATACGGATCGTCGTAATGCAGCTTCACCGTGTGCGCGCGGAACTGCTGCAGGCCGTGGCCGTACCAGATCGCACGGAAGTCGTACGTGGGTATTTCGCCGACCGGAATGCGGTGCGCCTTGAGGCAGGCGTGCACCTCGCCGACCGTCGTCACGCGGCTGTAAAACCACCCCGCCGCGCAAGGGATCGACGCGACGATGCCGTTGTCGAACACGCCCTTGGTCGCGTCGATGTTTTGCAGCCGCCGGGTGAACAACTCGGTGTGCACGAACGGCGGTCGTTCGCGGTCGAT
Organism: bacterium; assembly: GCA_036743315.1. Taxonomy (GTDB): domain Bacteria; phylum Lernaellota; class Lernaellaia; order Lernaellales; family Lernaellaceae; genus CALBTQ01. The sequence goes on from DAINPV010000007.1 coordinate 14,739, forward strand.
CGCCGCGACGTAGGCCAGCGCCTTTTCGATCTCGCGCTCGTTGAGCGTGAAAATGTGCGTGCGGCGCGGGATCGGATCGAACGCCGCCAGCTCGACCTCCTCGGCCTCGACCGCGCGCCCGTGCTCGATCATCTGCGGAATCTCGTCGAGGTTGAGCTTGCAGATCACGTCGTACAGCTTGACGCGCGGCGCGCCGCCGGCGCGCTTTTTGCGGTCCGCCACGTAGCGCAGCATCTCGGTCAGATGGCGGAACGTGCCCTCGGTCTTGTTCGGGTGCAGCTTGGCGTAGGTCCGGGACGTGCCCGCCCACAGCGAAACGACCAGCAGGTCGAGCCCCGCGGCGATCAGCCCGTCGACCACGTCGGTGTCGGCCTGCGTGAAGTTCGTGTTGAGCGTCACCTGCAGGCCGTGCTCTTTGGCCAGCCGGATCACCTCGAACACCTGCGGATGGCACAACGGGTCGCCGCCGCCGCCCAGGAAAATCTCGCGCACGCGCTGCTCCCGCAGCACCGGCAGCAGTTGCTTGACGAAGGGCAGGTCCAGCGCGCCCTTTTTCAGCGTGTCGTAAAAATCGTCGTCGCGCAGAAACGGACTGCGCGCCCAGCAACCCAGGCAGTTGTTGGTGCACGCGTCGGTGAGGTCGATCTGGACGACCTGCGGGCCGATCAGCGCTCGGTCGCCCAAACGCATGCCCAGCAGGCGCAACAGGGTGTCCAGATCGATCATTCGTCCTCCCGCGTTCGTCGTTTCATCTTGCGCAAAAGCGCCGACGAAATCCAGCGTCGTTCGCGTCAGTCGCGCAGTTTCAGGCTCAGCGCCACCCCGTCGCCGATCGGCAGGATCGTGCTGTACAGCCGCGCGTCGGCGAAAATCATCTCGTTGTATTGATGAATCGGCGCGGCGAATTTTTCGCTGACGCCCATCGGCACGAACAGCGCGTCGTCGGCGACGATCAACCCGCCCACGCGCGTCAGTTCGATGCAGCGGCTCAGCAGTTGCGGATACAGCGCCTTCTTTGAATCCTGCACGATCATGTCGAAGGGGCCCGCCAGCGTCTCGACGACCTGCGCCGCATCGCCGTGCAGCAATTCGACGATGGACCCCAACTTCGCCTGCGCAATGTGCCGGCGCGCCTCGGCCAGCGCTTGCTCGTCCAACTCGACCGACCACAGCCGGCCGCCGACGGTGCGCAACGCTTCGCCCAGCCAGATCGTGCCGTACCCGCCGCTCGTGCCCAACTCCAGCACGCGCCGCGCGCCGCTCAGGCGCACCAGCAACCCCAGCAGCTTGCCGGCCTGCCGCCCGATGGTCGGCGGCGCGTCGCGCCGGTCGCCTGCGCTTTGGACCGCGTCCAACAGCGGCGAATCGTCAACCAGCAATCGTTCGATGTAGTTGAAAATTTCCATCGCCCGCCTCCCGTGCAATGTGCGGTGGTTGTAGCGGATTCATCCCGTCGTTGGCAAGAGGCGGGGGGTCCCGGGGCTCACGCCCCGGGCTACCCTCTGCCGCCCCTGCGGGGCTCGATGGAAATGATAATTCATCTCCCGGGGCTCACGCCCCGGGCTACCCTCTGCCGCCCCTACGGGGCTCGATGGAAATGATAATTCATCTCCCGGGGCTCACGCCCCGGGCTACCC
>DAINPV010000007.1:16475-17427 GCA_036743315.1 bacterium
TCTGTCGCCCCTACGGGGCTTTATTATCATCAAGATTATTCAAATTGGGATGAGAATTGTTTTCTTCAAGCCCCGTCAGGGGCGAAACACTTGTAGCCCGGTGCGTAAGCGCCGGGAATATGTGTCGCAATCAATTTCCAATTCAGTATGAACCAGGGTTATGTGTCTTCAAGCCCCGTCAGGGGCGAAACACTTGTAGCCCGGTGCGTGAGCGCCGGGAATATGTGTCGCAATCAACTCCCAAGCCCCGGAGGGGCGGCAGACTATGACTTGATGACGATGTTGTGCTTTTTGAGAATCGTAGCCAATTCGTCTTGAAATGAAATATTCCGGTGATGCTCTTTTTGATTTTTAATGTATCGACTGACAATTTCCAGATTGGAATGACTGACGGAAAACACGCTGTATCCTACCTGCCAGGCAAAGCAATCCATTTCCCGAAAATTTTCATGAAGCCATTTGGAGGAATTTGTTTTTATGAAACGAATCATGTCCGCAATGCTCAATGCCGGCGGCAACGAGATTAAAAGATGAAGATGATCCTGAGTGCCGCTCATTTCGTGAACGATGCCGTTTTTATTACAGACGATGCCGACGATATATTGATAAAGCCTTTCCTGAATTAATGAATCAATTCTCTGGAGCCGATCTTTGACCGCGAATACCACGTGAAAGTGTAATTGAGAATACGTCGAGCTCATTGGATGGCCTCCTCTGCCGCCCCTGCGGGGCTCGATGGAAATGATAATTCATCTCCCGGGGCTCACGCCCCGGGCTACCCTCTGTCGCCCCTACGGGGCTTTATTATCATCAAGATTATTCAAATTGGGATGAGAATTGTTTTCTTCAAGCCCCGTCAGGGGCGAAACACTTGTAGCCCGGTGCGTAAGCGCCGGGAATATGTGTCGCAATCAATTTCCAATTCAGTATGAACCAGGGTTATGTGTCTTCA
>DAINPV010000007.1:17527-17800 GCA_036743315.1 bacterium
GCTCGATGGAAATGATAATTCATCTCCCGGGGCTCACGCCCCGGGCTACCCTCTGCCGCCCCTACGGGGCTCGATGGAAATGATAATTCATCTCCCGGGGCTCACGCCCCGGGCTACCCTCTGTCGCCCCTACGGGGCTTTATTATCATCAAGATTATTCAAATTGGGATGAGAATTGTTTTCTTCAAGCCCCGTCAGGGGCGAAACACTTGTAGCCCGGTGCGTAAGCGCCGGGAATATGTGTCGCAATCAATTTCCAATTCAGTATGAACC
>DAINPV010000007.1:17900-29086 GCA_036743315.1 bacterium
AGGGTTATGTGTCTTCAAGCCCCGTCAGGGGCGAAACACTTGTAGCCCGGTGCGTAAGCGCCGGTAATATGTGTCGCAATCAATTTCCAATTCAGTATGAACCAGGGTTATGTGTCTTCAAGCCCCGTCAGGGGCGAAACACTTGTAGCCCGGTGCGTGAGCGCCGGGAAATATGTGTCGCAATCAACTCCCAAGCCCCGGAGGGGCGGCAGACGATGACTTGATGACGATGTTGTGCTTTTTGTGAATTGCAGCCACAACCGTACCACGATCGCGCTGGGCGGCTTGATCGATTTGTTTGTTTCGATCGCGGAAAAATTCATGTGACGCTTTCCAATTTCGCGAAAATTTCGTCCGGCCCGACGCGCCCCGGCACACGCAACACGTGCCAGCGCTGCCGTTGGCCGACGCTCTCGCCGGGCGCCAGTTCGCGCCACGGCGCGTGCAGCTCGATCTCCAGATAATTATAGTTAGGCGAATTGTAGACTTCAACCTCGGCTTCGTGGGCGTAGTCGGCGTCGGGCGGATGCGCGAAGGTGCGCGCGAAAACGAGCGTCGCCTCTTCCTCTTCGCGCAAGGCGATCACGCAGCCGCGCCGGGCGAAGCCGCCGTATTTGAAGTGCGCCGGCGCGCGGCAGACGATCTTGCTCCACTCGCCCGCGCGCTCGACGAAACGGTCGAGCAGGCACACCGAGTCGCCTTCCTCGGGGTAGGGCCGCAACGCCGTGGCGGGCACGTACACGTCGAAGGGCCGCAGCACCTGCGTGACGTTCCATAGGCCGCGCCGCACCGGCCGGTCGCTGTCGTTGCGGATCGTCTCGTCCAACGTCAGCACGCCGGCGGCGCTCACCGCGACCCGCCGTACCACGCGCAGCCCCGTTTCGCGGCACAGCGGGCTGGTCATGACGATCGCCTGGCCGTCTTCCTCCGCTTGATACGCTCCGGCGTCCAACTCCAGCGGCGGGATGCCGTCGACCCACATGCGTTGCGGCGTGATCCACGTTTTGTCGCCGCCCCACAGCCCGAAGCCGATCGCGCGCTTGGCCGCCCGCAGATCGTCCACCGCGGAAAAATCGAAGGTCTCGCCCGTGCGCTCGGCCTGCACGAACAGCAGTTCCTCGCCGCGGTATTGCAGCGAGATGATCCGCCCGCCGATCGCCGGCGCGAGCGCGGCAGTCAAATCGCCGCCGTACAGCGTTTTCTGCGCCCAAAATTTTCCGCCATCGCGCCGTGCACTCACGAAGTTCCCCCGCGTGGTTCAAGTATTCTAGTGAACGCATACACCATCCAAAGGCGCAACCTGGTCGATTATACAATATATTGTGGGCGTGTGAAATGAATTATTTGCCTAAAATAATACTCCCCCTTCATGCCGCTGATGACGATTTTATGGTTGAAGACAGAAACTTGGCGCGTTTCTCATTTGAGCGAAATTCCACGACCGATGGAAACGGAATGCGCCGCCACGCAGGGGATGACAATGAATGAACCAAGCGTACAAGGCGCGCGCAGCACGTCGTCGCCCGGCCTCCCTGCCATCCGGATGAACTTCGAGTTGGAAGGCAAGCGCATCGGCTACGCCCATGTGATGCACGAAGGCGGCGAAATCGTCGTGCGCCACGTGCACATCGAGGCGCACTACCTCAATCATCCGTACGCCTTCTACTGCGTCGAATCGCTCAAGCGCACCGCCGACGCCATCGTGATCGAGGATCCCGGCGCGTCCGAGCGCGATTTCTGGCGGATGACGGGCCTGCAATCTTTCGGCGGGCGCATCATGTTCTGGCGTCGCCATCGCGACGGCGACGACCTGGCGCACTGAACCGCTTCTCCATTCCTCCCCGCCCGACAACTGCGTTTGACGACGGCCGGCGAATCGGCTACCCAAGGACAGAGGTTTCTCCAAACCAATGCGGAGAGGTCGATGAACGCGCCGCAACCGTCATGGTCGCAATGGAAAGACTGGCTGGCCGGGACGCCGTTGCCCGCGGCGCTCGTCTATCTGCCTGCGTTGGACGAAAACATCCGCCGCCTGAGCGCCAAAGCCCGGCAAGCGGGCAAGCCGTTGCGCGTCGCCTCCAAATCGGTGCGTTGCGTGCCGCTGCTGCGCCGGATTCTGGCCAAAGGCGAGGGCGCCTTTCGCGGCCTGATGTGCTTCGCCGTACCCGAGGCGGCGCGGCTGGCCGACGCCGGGTTCGACGATCTGCTGGTCGCTTATCCCACCGTGCAGGCCGCCGATATGGCGCAGGCCGCCGATCTGGCCGAGCGCCGGGTCGGCTTCAAGCTGGTGGTCGACAGCGAACAACATCTGCGGGCGCTGGACGCGGCGGCGCGACAACGCCGGACGGTCGTCGACGTGGTGATCGAGCTGGACGTTTCCTACCGGCCGCTGCACGGTCGGGTGCACCTGGGCGTGCGGCGCAGCCCCTTGCGTGACGCCGCGCACGTGCGCCGCCTGGCCCAAGCGGCCGCCGCGTTGCCCGGCGTGCGCGTCGTCGGCTTGATGGGTTACGAGGCGCACATCGCCGGGCTGACCGACCGCAATCCCTTCGACGGTTGGTTCAACACGGTCAAAACCGCCGTGAAAACCTTGTCGGTTCCCGATGTCCGCCAACGACGCGGCGCGGCCGTGCGCGCGTTGCGCGACGCGGGGGTCGCGGTTGCGCTGGTCAACGGCGGCGGCACCGGCAGCCTGGATTCCACCGGCGCCGACGACGCGGTGACCGAACTGACCGCCGGTTCCGGATTTTTCTGCCCCCACTTGTTTTCGTACTACCGCTCGCTCGATCTGCTGCCCGCCGCTTTTTTCGCGTGCCAGGTCGTGCGCGCCTCCGATCCGCAATACGTGACCTGCGCCGGGGGCGGCTACATCGCCAGCGGTCAGGTCCATCGGGACAAGCAACCGCTGCCGTACCTGCCGGCCGGGCTCGCGCCGGTGGCGATGGAGGGCGCGGGCGAAGTGCAGACGCCGTTGCGGCGCGCCGCCTGCCGCGAGGATCTCGGCCTGGGCGATCCGATTCTGTTCCGTCACGCCAAGGCCGGCGAGTTGGGCGAACGGTTCAACGAATTGCTGCTGGTCGACGAGACCGGCGTGGTCGGCCGCGCGCCGACCTACCGCGGCGAAGGGTGGGTTTTCTTTTGAGGCGGTGGGCGACGGGATTGTTGCTCGCGGCCTTGCTGACCGGCGCGGCCTTGGCCGTCGAGCCGCTCGGTCCGTTCGACGCCGGCACGACGGTCACGCTGCGCGTCGGGCAGAGCATGACCATCGTGCTGGAGCGCTCGACGACCGAGGCGGCTCAGTGGCTCTGGCCGCATCAGCCCGACTACCTGCTGGCGCATCGCCTGGCCGCGTTGCAAACGGACGAGGCGCGCGGGCGCATCGTCGAAACGCACGTCTTCACCGCGTTGACGCCCGGCGCCGATATCGTGTTTGCGGAAAAAGTGAGCGACGGCGATCCGACCGAAGTGATCGCGCGTTACATCGTCACCGTGCAGGTCGAGCCGTAAGTCATTCCACGGCCTCTTCGCGCACCGTTATTTCGATCGGTTTATTGACCGCCTGCTGCGCCTGCCGCACGCAATCGGCGTTCATCGCGCCGCGGAAGAACACGAGGTGATACGACAGCTCCAAGAGGCCTTTCTTCAACCGCATCAGATCGAAGCGGAACATCCCCTGGCCCCAGGCACCGGGTTCCTCGTCGGGACCGGCGTCGGCTGCGGCGTCGTCGAGATACGCCAACGACCCGGTCAGCCCGTACTGCCGGGGTACGCGGCCCAGAATGAACATCGTCGCGCCGTGACCGCTGTAGGCCAGCCACGCAGGCTCGGCCTTGCGCAACGCCCGCTCGGCCTGATCCATGCGCCCGTCGATCGCGTAGGGTTGCATCGACGCCGGATAAAACTTCATGCCCTGCGCCGTGCTGTTCAGATCCAGCCCGCCGTCGAGCGTCGCCGATTTCGCCACCGTCGCCAGAGTGAGCGGCAAATGAATGCGCGTGGGCAGCGAGAACATCTCGCGCGTGAAGGTCGTGTCCATTTCCAGATGCAGGTCGAACAACCCGCCGATTTTCACATCGTGCTCCGCGCCGCGAATCACGCGCACCGGCCCGTCGATGTACCCGGCCACCGAGCCCTGCACGTCGTCCTCGTTCACGTCGATCGCCACCAGCACCTTGGATTGCAGGTGAAAGCGGATCTTCACCCGGTCGAGGATTTCCGCGTCGTCACCGGCTTTCAAGCGCAGGCTCGACACGGCCAGGTCCTGCTTGCCCGGCCGGTAACGCGCCACGTAACGGTCGGTGAAAATCGCTTCCGCCTGCGGATTGAACGCCACGTAATCCAGCGGCGACAACGGCGGCGGCGTGCCGGCGTAGGCCGTGAGATAAACGTAGCCCTTGGTTTTGTTGGGTCCGGTCAGCTCGATCTCCAACACCTTGGCCGCGTGCTGAAACGTTACCGCCGCCGGCGCGCGCGGCCCCGCGTCGGCCGTGGCGAACACCAGTTCGTCATGCTCGTCCAGCGCGTTGCCGTCCGCCTCTTGCCTTAAGATCTTGCGCCGCAGATGCTTGGTGTTGCCGTTGACCGGCGCGACCGGCAACACGTAACGCCCGGCGCTGTCGCAAGGATCGATCTGAAAGGGAATCGCCGTCGCTTCGCCGTTGTCGGCGATGGCGAACAAACGCAGCCGGCCGGCGTCCTGGCCGAGCAGGCCGTAGATCTGTGCGCCCTTGACCACGGTGACGCCCGGCAATTCCGGCAAGGGTTTGGCGGCTTCCTCGCCGACGGCCAAAGCCGCCAGTGCGCCGACGAGCGCCACGAGCGCCACGGCCGTCCAGCAGGCGTTACGCATGAACTCACTCCGTGAAAAAAGACAATCCCTACCCTAGAAGCCGCCGCCGGTGACTGTCAAGGTTTGCGCATTTGTTTAAAAATTAGCGGGAACGTACAAGCGCCACGGCTTGTTGTAGGACGTTTCACGCATGTTGTGGTCGAGGTAAAAATCGTATTTCATTTCCAAGGCACGGAACGCTCGTACCGCCGCCGCGCCGTAACCGGCGCGCTCCAGGTAAAAGCCGATCGCCTGATGATAGGGATAAACGAAGTTCAATTGTTTGTAGGTTGCCAGGAGATTGTTGGTGGAAAGCCGTCCTTTGGCCAGGCGAAACGCCTGGAGCACCTCCGCCACGCCGCCGCCGTAGTTTGGTCGCACAACGATGTCGATCAGCGTCCGTTCGACATTGGTTACGGAAAGCACTTCTCCCGTTTCCCCCAACGGATGAATAACGCCCAGTTGCCCGGTGTGCATGCCGTTCAGCAGAAAAACGCGTTGCTTTTTGAATGTGGCGAAATTGTTCGAGACGCGAACCGGCCGGTTAAAGGCGTCTTCGATTTCACTTTGCTCGATAATTTTATTTCGGCGATCCTTGGGGGATTGTTCATGGGTGACGTAGTGAACACGAGGAATTTTTTCGGTGAGTTCGTGAATGAATGTCGCCGAATAATGGCTTAAATAGCTGTCCGGTTTAAGTGAGAGCAGGATCTCGTTATTGGAAGCTTGTCCCCAGACAAAGCGCGAGGTCGTGTGGCGCGGAAAAGAAAAAGTATGTTCTTTTAATTCCGTTCGTCGGATGAGATAATCGATAAATTGATCGAGCAACATGCTGCCGGCCAGCCGCCATTCCTGTCGCTGCTGATGAAGAATTTGTCCCAGGTCGCGCTCGCTGAAAATGCGGCGATTCTGCCGATTGAAAAAGGCAATGATATCGGGTTTGGCGATTTGTATGCGTGATATTCCGGCCATTTGTCCTCCATATCATTTCATATGCATATGAAATGATATACTACTTTCAACAATTAATCAAGACATACAGTCGCTAAATAGAACATTGGAAATCAATTGCATCTACATGTTGTGGAAGGTTTCAATATTACTGCAGATTTCATATAATTGTTCTGGTAGTATAATGTACAAGTACATTATACTACCACTATACATACTTTGCAAGTAGACTTTTCAATAACAAATTAAAGCCTTTCAGTATGAATTATGATTGGGTACCGATTGGTCAGAGCAACGCATTTATGTCAAAAAAAGAAGTAATTTGTATACTTGAACAATAAACCATTATTTATGTTTGTAAGAAATATTAATATAAATAGAGCCGTTTCCCTCTGAGTAGGATGGAATTAGTAATTGGTTTTACATTGTTTGGCATATGCTAATGTACTTGTACATTAGCATATAGCATTATGATCAGTCAATCCGATTTTTTCAAAGAAATTAAAAATATTTTCGAGGAAACTGCACGCACTGCAAAGATTGTTTGCGCATTAAAAAATTGCTATTTCTCCCCCCGCTCGCGCTCGGCCTTCGCCTGGGCGACCTGACCCCAGGTGACCGACTCCTGGCCGTACTTGGCGCGCAGGCGGTCCAACGCGTGGTGCAACGCCCGCAGGCGCTCGTGCTCGGGCGAATCGCCGAACAGACCGCGCTGCCTGTTCTCTTCGTCCAGCCGCGTGGCGTTCAGGCGGAGGTAACGCACGCGCACGCGGCGGCCGAACAATTTTTCCGCCGGCGCGCGCAAGGCGGCGGCCAGTTCCACGTCGAGGTTGGTCGGTTCCTCCAACCGGCACGAACGCGAAAAATCGCGGCCGTCGCCGAAACGCGCCGTCAATTGCAGGTTTCGCGCGACCTTGCCCTGCGTGCGCAGGTACAGGCCCAGGCGTTCGGCCAGCACGAACACCGCGGCGTCCAGTTGCAGCGCGTCGTTGGTGTCGTCGGCCAGCAGCGTTTCCGCCATCGCCGTGGGCGTGCGCGTCGGCGGCAGCACCGGCCGCGGATCGATGCCCCGCGCGCGCTGCGCCAACACCGCCCCGAACGGACCGAAGGCCATGTGCAAATACGCCGGATCGATCCGCGAAACCTCGCCGACCGTCCGCAGGTTCAGCTCCTCCATCAGCCGTCGCGCGCCGATCGCGCCGATGCCCGGCAGCCGCCACGGCGGCAGCGGCGAGAGAAAATCCGCCTCGTTGCCCGGCAGCACGTCCCACATGCCCGCGTGCGCCAACTCGCCGGCGACTCGGCTGACCAGCTTGTTGGTCGCCAGACCCAGGTCGCCCTCCAGCCGCAACTGCGCGCCGATCTCCCGCCGCATGTGCGCGCCCGCGTCCTTGGCCTCGCCGAGCAAGCGCCGCGTCCCGGAAATGTCCAGGTAGATGTGCCCGTAGCCTTCCGGCTCGATCAGCGGCGAATACTGCGACAGCACGCCCACCACCTTGGTCATCGCGCGGCGATACAACGCGGGATCGGGCAGGAGGATCTGCATCCGCGGGCAATAGCGCCGCGCCACGGTTAGCGGCATGCCCTCGCGCACTCCCTCCGCCCGCGCCTCGACGCTGGCCGCGGCGATCACCGTCCGTGCGCCGGTCGAGGGGATCATCACCACCGGCCGCTCGCGTAGTTGACGGTCGCGCACGCGCTCGACGGCGATGGAAAAATCCGGAATGCCGAAGTAGATGATGTGTCTGGCCATGCTCCGTCCCGTGGGATCGGCGGTGGTTTACGGCTGCTTCGTTTTCTGTTTGCGCTGCGTTTCCGTCGGCGCGGACGCCCGGCCCACGACGAAGGGCAGCACGGTCAGCACGTTGTCGCCCGGATCGACGATCTCCACCCGCCACGAGCCGGCTTGCTTCGCGGGAATGGTCAATTGCGCGATCGCGTGATGCGTCTCCTTGGACAATTGCAGGTCGGTGCGACTCACCTCGGCGTCGCCGCGATACCAGACCACCGTCACCGTCTGCGCCTGCGTCGCGTCGATGATCGCCACGCGGCAATACACGACGCCCACGTCCTTCGCGAAGCTCGACGCCTCGCCGGTCAGTTTTCCGTTTTCGGTCACGCCGCTGCCCAGCGCCGCCTCGATCGTGAAGGTCGGAATGTTCATCCAATCGGTCAACGAATCGCCGAGCGCCTGGCAGCGGCATTCCTCCGCCCGGCCCAGGCTCGCGGCCAAAACGACGAACGCCGCGAACAACGACAGTCGACGCCATTGCATGATGTTGCCTCCGCAAGGGTGATGATTAACTGTATGCCTTCGCGAATGGGGAAGCAAGTTGCGGCCGGCTCAGCGGGCCGGTTTGATGCGCACCACGTCGCCGCGCTGGACGTTCAGATACGACGCCCCGTTGCCCTCGCGCACGGCCACTTCGACCATCCCGCACGACGCGATCAACGCCAGCGCCTCGCCCGGTCGCGCGTCGGCGTAGACCGACAGCAGCGGAATCGACTCCTGGCCGGCAAGCTCCACGACGAAAGGTCCTTCGCCCAGTTCGTTGAGGAACGCCGCGGGCAGGCCGGTGATCGCGTTGCCGAAGCGGTCGATGTGCACCACCGCCCCGATCAGGCTGTCGCCGTCGCGGCGCACGTTCCACGCCGGCAGCCGCACCGGATCCGTCACCTCCGGCCCGACGTCCTCGGGCGCCAAACCCTCCGCCAGGTGCACCGCCGTCGGCGCGAACAGGTCGCGGCCGTGGAACGTGTTGCTGGCGTGCGGCAGCCACAAATTGGGGTTGGTCAGCGCGAACACCTGCGCCTGATGATCCAAAAACGGCGTGAACAGCCCGTTGTCCGGGCCCACGAACATCTGGCGCCGCGAGACGATCAGCAACCCGCGCCGCTCCGAGCCCACGCGCGGATCGACCACGCCCAGATGAATCGTCTCGGGCGGGAAAAACCGCGCCGCCTGCGCCAGCACGAACGAGCCGGCCTGCACGTCGAACGGCGGAATGTTGTGACTGATGTCCACGACCGTCGCCCGGGGCGCGCGGCTGTAGACCACGCCCTTCATCGCAGCGACGTACCCGTCGCGGTTGCCGAAATCGGTGGTCATCGTGATGATCATGGGTTGCCCTGCGGTTCGATTTTATACGTGTCGATGTTCGGATTCACCTTGATGATCAAGTGAAACGTGCCCACCTGATCCGGCGCCAGGTAGATCGGGTTGATCAGCGTCGTCTCGGCAATCAGGAAACGGTTCTGCGCGTCGTAGAACGTCACTTTCACTTTCCCTTGCGCCACCGGATCGGAAAATCCGTTGCGCACCTTGCCCTTGATGTGCAGAAAGCCGTCCTCGACGTAATAGCTGTCGTCGAGCAATTCCAACTGCGCCGAGTTGCCCGGTTTGGGCGTGGGCGTCGGCGTCGCCGCACCGCCGCCCGGCGAAAACGTCCCGCGCACCGCGCTCGCCCGATACTTGGCCGGGATGTCCTCGATCGACTCGGTGTAATGCACCTTGCCCAGCTCGTCGATCCACCGATACAGCAGGATATCGCCGGGTCTGCCGTAGGCCGACGTAACCGTCGACAACAGCAGCACAAGCAAAAGACAGACAGCGATGGCGCGGGCTGGCTTCAGGATGCAAAACTCCCTTTGTTTTACAAAACTAACCTGCATCATAGCAGCGAGCGATTGGCTGTCAAGAATTGCCGCGCCGGATTTTTTACATATTTGAATAATGACTCGGTTTTGCCCCGGCGGCGAACATCACCGCTGGAGCAACCGCGCGCCGGTCTTCGTCGAAAGCTGCGCCGGCCGCGTCGCCGCGATCGCCCGCACGCGCTTCTCCGGCCCGACGTTCCCCGCCGCATCCACCGCGCGCACGCGCACCGCGCGCGTGTCCAGCCCGGTCAGGTCGATCGTCGCACTGTGCAGCGGCCGGCTCCACGCGCCGTCGCCCAGACGCACCTGATAGCGCAGCGTCGCCGCGCGGCTCGCGTAATCGTGCGCCGCCAGCGTCAGCAGCGCGCGCCCGTCGTCGTGCGTCAGCGTCGCCCGGTCGATGCGCGGCCCCACGCGATCGAGCACGAACGACAACACCGCCGGTTCCCCCGCGACGCCCGCCGGCGAGATCGCCGCCGCTTCGACCGTGTGCCGGCCTTCCAGCCAGTAGGTCAGATCCAGCAACCCGTCGGGCGCCGCCTGCCAGCCGCCCCCGTCCACGCGCACGCGGAAACGCTCCGCCGTCGCCGCGCTCGCCGGATCGGTCGTCAGCCGCAGCGTCGGCCGTTCAATGCCCGCCAGGCCGGCCCGCGCCGAATTCGCGCCGTCGAGCTTCATCGCGCGCACCGTGCCGAACGTCGGCAGCGCGAAGGCCGCTTGCGGCCCCTTCGTCGCCTCCTCGACGAACGAGCAGAACAGCCCGAAGTAATCGTCGCCCGTGCCGACCGACCCGATTTCGTCGATCGTGAACTGATACCCCATCGCCGCCGGCAGCGGAATCGGCGGCAGCACGTTCACGATCAGCGGCAGCACGAAATTGATGATCCCGTTGATCAGCGTTTCCACCAGCTCCGGCGGCAGCGCGTTGAACTCCGTGCCCTCCACGTCGAACACGAACTCGCTGCCCTCCAGCGTGATGATCAGGTTGTTCTCCTCGTCCGTGTCCATCGACAGCGCCAGCGTCAGGTCGATCTCCACGTTGAGCATCGCCACGTACCGCTGGTGCTTGAGGATGTACCAGTCCAACCGGTACGGCTGCATGACCAGCGCCAGGTCGGTCGCGCCCTGGCCGACCACGAAGTGCGGATCCTCCAGCGGGTACAGGTCGATCATGTTCGCCTCGTCCTCCCACTCCGGAGCCGCGCGCCAGGGCGCCGTCATCCCCGCGAACGCCGCCAGCGACAACTCGCGGCCGTCCGCCAGATCCCACGGGAACATCAGGCACAACTCGCCCTTGGCGAAGAAGCTGTACAGAAATTGATTGAGCAGGTCGTCGCCCAGCGCCACGCCGAAGTGGTACGGATCGCCGCCGGGCGTCGTCGCGCCCATCGCCGGCAGCGGATTGACCGTCCAGCGGCTGCCCGGCGTCTGGCTCTCGTCGATGCACGGGTCCAGCGTCGTGCCCTGCAAAAACAGCTTGCCGGCGGTGGTCGCCAGCAGGCCGTGGCTGTCGGTTTCGAACGCGGGCGTGAAGGCGTATTCCATGATCCAGTCGCCGACCTCGCTGGTGCCCTCGAGCACCACGTCGCCCAGTTGCTCCTCGATCAACTGGTTGATCAGGTCCGGCGCCATGTCCTCGATCAACTCGGTCATCGTCGTGGTCAGCAGCAGCTCGACGATCTCCTCCAACTCCGGCGGCATGCCGGTGAACACCACGTCCAGATCGTTGAAGGCGACCTTCACCTCGTGG
>DAINPV010000007.1:29186-31506 GCA_036743315.1 bacterium
CGGCATGCCGGTGAACACCACGTCCAGATCGTTGAAGGCGACCTTCACCTCGTGGATCGTGATTTCGAAGCCGTCCGGCGCGCTGTAGTCGACCGTCACCGACGCCGCGATGTCCAGCGACGTCACGTACAGGTCGATCGCCGCGAACAGCGGTTCGTCCGAGCAGGTGTTGTCGTCGCCGGTCATGCCGTCCATCTCGATGCGCACCAGCGATTCGCCGGTCGCCGGGGCCAGCGAAATCAGCGCGTACAGCGCGTCGTTGACCAGCCCCAGCCCGCCGAGTTGGTCGGTCGAAAGCGTCACCGCGGAATTGTCGATGTTCACCGCCGCGATGTTCACGTCCGCTTCCAGGTACGACACCAGCAGGTTCGTGCAGTCCAGTTCGAGGATCGGGTTGTAGCTCATGAGCAGTTCGGGAATGCCCATCGCCGGCAGCGCGGCGGTGATCGCCTCGGACAGCCAGGCGAAGCCGCCCTCGGTGATGCGCACCGCGGCCGCATCGGGCACCGTGGCCTGCAGCGGCAAGGTCGTTTGGGCGAAAGCCGGCGCGACGGCCAGCGTTGCGATCACAACGGCCAGACAAACGAGTCGACGCATGCGTAAATCCCTCCACCGCGGGCAGGCGGCTTCCTGCAAAAATTATTATACGGCCGTTCCCCGCGCGCGGTCAAACATTCGCGGCGGAAAAAAGGAAAGCGTCGTTCGCCCCGGTCCGGCCCGTCGCCCGCGCCTCACCCGTGGAAGTACGGCTTCCGCTTGGTGAGCTGCGCGAAGTCGAAGTGGTTCATGATCCGGTGCCCGTCGTAGTCCAGGATGCGGAAGTCGTTTTCCGCGTCCAGGTCCTCGACGACCACCTCGTACCGGTGCCCGTAGGTGTGCCGCAGCTCGTCGCCGTCCAACTCGAAGGCGACGAACTTCTCGATGCCCTTCGCGTCCAGCTTGGCCAGCAGCGTCTCGTCCGAAATGTCCTTGTACGAGTGCAACACCACGATCGGCCCCGAACCGGTGAAAATCAGATGATGCTTCATGGCATCCCCCCAATTCCCCTGATTTCACACGCCTCTAAATCAAATATGGGATCGGGGGAGGGGGAGGGCAAGGTGGGGGATGATCAAACTATATGGAAGCAAGACAAATTATTATGCGCAACTCATCAACATTCCGGCGTGCAATCCACGAGGAGCTTGCGCTCACCGCTTTTTTTGCGCGCCTCGCCGTTTTTTTTCTGACACGCTTACTTCTCGAGTTCTCTGCATTTCCAATATTCAGCCAGAAATAAACTCGATTATTAAAATCTCTCAGTTTGTCATGTGTTTTATAGGCTATGGGTCAGTTCAAAATTGAACAGTTACTCTTCGACATCTTCATCTGAATTATATGCTTTGATTGCTAGATGAACGAATTCTTCTGGGAGAGTCCTTTTCTTCACCTGTCCTTCAAGATATTTTGCCATCTTTCCACCATGGATGTAATCATCGCGCATCCATCGCCTGAATTCTCCAAGGGAAGCCTCTGGATAGCACCAGACATCTTGTGGATTAGATGCGGCTTGTGAAAAATATTCTGGGTAATTATGTTTCCACTGAATTCGCTCTCCATACCTTTCCCCAAGCCTATTGTCTGTCCAATTCTTGCTCCATGTTTTTCCAACGCTGATGTCCGGAACAAAAGATTGATCGATGTGCAGCCCGTGTTGCCCTAAAGTGAGAATCATATCGGCAATTTCTTTAAAGATACTGAAATATCCCGTTGGCACCGCATTATAATTTAAAGATAATCTGTCATGAAATTGTCTCCATTCATCTGATACGGCCACTCTTGGATCATATCCGACTTGATCGTAGATAAAATCATGCAACGTTTTCGCAGCTAGTATTCTGAAATTTCTCCGGGCTTCATCCCTTATGTTATCGCCTGCCTCAAAAGCAAAATATTCTAAAACAGCCATACAGACTGTATCAGGGTAAGCAAATATCGCAGTTCCACGATCTGTAACTCGAATAAAAGGGTGCTCTAACGACAAACCGCGGTCATGTAGAAGCTCCTTGATTTTCGAGATTCGTGGTCTTTGCACCCCTTCTTGCCATTCGGCTCCAATCGAGATAATTGTTCTGTTGTCCACACCACATAATCTTGCCAATCCTCTTTGGGTTAAAAATGGAGTTCCATCACTCAACACTCCCATGCCGACGCCCTGAATTTCTTTTTGGCACCTAATAAAAAGATCGCCTTGAAGGGGGGTGGTGACCATTTTAGCAGTAATCGGTGGTAACATTGTGATTTCAATGCGTTTTGTGGTGGTGACCTCTCCATCTTTTTT
>DAINPV010000008.1:0-29399 GCA_036743315.1 bacterium
GTTCGACCGCGAGGCGGATGGCCTGCTTCTTGTCGCCCGACAGCAGGTAGGCTTCCTCGTAGCGGTTGATCACGTGCACGATCACCGCCAGGCCGATGACCAGCAGCAGCGGCGGAATGATGTTGGTCACCTGGTTGAGCGCTTTGCCGGCCAGTTGCAGCGCGCCCAGCGTCCAAACCAGCGACACCAGTATGCAGATCATCGGCAGCCACACCGCGCGCCAACGGCGGTAGATCAGCAACATCAGCGCCGCCAGCAGCACGATGGTCACCGGGGTGAAGGTCAACAGGTCGGTGCTCACGTAGTTGTCGTAGGTGGTTTGAAAGACCGGCGCGCCGGCGAGATGCGCCTCGTATTGAGCGGGCACCGTCTCGGCGACGACCTGTTTGAGGTCGGCGGTCAACCGATGCCGGTAGCCGGGTTCGTTTTGCACCCGCTGGGTGCGGCCGAAAAGCGCGGTGGTTTTGCCGTCGGTCGATAAAACCGTGCCGACGATCAACGGATTGGCCAGCGCGCGACGGTGCAGTTCCGCGCGCTGCTCGGGACTGAGCGTCTCGCTTTGCACCAGCTTTTGCACGGCCAGGCCTTCGGCGTCGGGCACGATGTCGGTGATGTTGGTCAGGCTCATGACCTGCTTCACGTGCTTCACCTGCGCCAGACGGTCGGTCAGCTTGCGCACCAGCGCGAGACTGTCGTCGCTGAAGGCGTCGCCGGTTTTGATCGCCAGCAGGAAAAACTCGTCGGTGTCGAAGCGATCGAGGTAGCGATGGTACAACTCGATGGCCGGGTCGCCTTCGAGGAAAAAATGCTCGAGTTCGGTTTGCACCGTCAACAGGCCCAGGCGCGAGCCGAACAGGCCGGTCAATGCGATGACGAGCGCGATCACCCACCAGGGATGGTCGACGACGAAAGCGGAAAGGCGTTTGGTCAGCATGAGCGACGGCTTTCTTTCAGCGAAGTTGAATAGGTGCGAGTGTACGGCAACGCCGTCGGCGGGCGCAAGCTAGACGGTCGGCTTGTCGTGTGGGAAGGGCTGCGGACCGCTGCGGCGGACGATCAGCAACGCCAGCGCGAAGTAGACGACGAACTGCGCGGCCAACCACCCGCAGTAGGGCAGCAACGGCGCGAAGGACGCGGTTTTCATCTGGGCGAGGCGGATGCCCAGCAGCGTCGGCGTGGCTGGGAACAACGCGGCGACCGCTTGCACAAACGGCGGCATTTTATCCAGCGGCCAGGCGAAGCCGGAGAACATCAACGCCGGCGTGGAGAAGAACATCAACACCTGGAAGGGCGTCCAGCGGTCGCGGCAGAAATGGCCGATGACCACCACCACGGGCATCCAGGCGATCATGAAGGCGATCAGCAACAGCAGCGCCGCAAACGCGCCGCGCAGCGTCCAATGAAAGGCCGGCTGGACGACGAACAGGATCAGGACCATCGCCAGCAAAAAGAAGACGCTTTGGGCGACGAACTTCCCGGCCAGATACAAAAACGGCCGTTCGTTTTCGTAATCGTACAGCCCGACTTCCTTGCGCGTGCCGATCGAGAAGCCGAAGACGATCAGCATCAATTGCTGCATGACGATCACCCAGACGCCGGTGACGAAAAAGTTGCCGTAACTCGCCGTCGGGTGATACGCGTAGCGCAGATCCTGGTTGATGGGCATGACGCGCTGTTTCGCCAGCGCGGTGGGCATGCCCTGCGTGTAAAAGAACGACACGCCGATCATGGCGTTGAGCGTGGTCACCGCGTTGAGCACCGCCGGGTACGACAGCGAATAGGCGTACATGTTCGCGGCGTTCATCCACATTTTGATATCGGTGGTCCGGCCCTGTTTGATCCGCGTTGAGAAATCGGGCGGGATGAACAGCAACAATTCGGCCTCGCGCCGCTTGATCGCCTCGTAGCCGTCGTCGAGCGAACCCAGGCGCTTGACCAGTTGCAGGCCCTGGGTCGCTTCGAGCATCGAAGTCAGCTTACGCGACAGCTCGGAGTTGTCCGCGTCGATCAGCAGCGTCGGCCGCTCCTGCGCCTGGTCGCGGTAGTAAATGGTCGAAATCACCGGCGGGTAAAACACCGGCAGCAGCAGCGCGATGAACAGCACCAGCGGCTGCAGGCGTAAAAAACGCAATTCGTCGCGGATCAGTTCGCCCAACCGCCCGGCGCCGGCGCGCAACGAAGGTCCGAAGTTCGCCCACGCCTTACGCATGATCGGCCGCCTTGCCGGATTTGCGGATCAGGCCGGCGATGAGTTTGCGCAGCCCGTAGCCCGTGCCGCCGATAATGCAGTACAACGCCGCCTGCCACGCGTAGTGGAAGAAGAGCGCGCCCATCTCGTTCAGGCGGAGCGAATGGTGCAATAACAATTGCAGGCTGCGCGCGAAGGGCGTGAAGCCGATCAACTCGGCCCAGACCTTCATCAGCCACGGGAAGGCGTCGGTCGGATAGGTGACGCCCGAGAGCATCATCGAGAGCATGGCGATCACGATGGTTACCTCGAAGGCCATAATCGGCGAGGGCACGACCAGCGCGAGGTTGTAGGCCATTAGGATGTTCAGCAGCATCAGGCAGGCCAGGTGCGCCAGCACCAAGGGTAAACCGCTTTGCGGCCTCATGTCCTCGAGCGGCAACATCACGTAAAGCATCACCAGGCCCAGGACCATCCCCAAAGTGAAAATCGCGCCGAAGCCGCCGGTCAGTTCCTTGTTCGTTGCCGGCCGGTTGTGCGGCAACACCCAGGTGGCCGCGGCGATCAGCACGTACACGTTGAGCAAAAAGAACAGCAGCGCGGGCACGAGGTAGACCGCGTAATTCGTCGCCGGATTGAAATTGTAGGTTTCGTCGACGGCGATCGGCGCGACCTTGGCCATCGCCTGCTCCTTGCGCGCGCCGAGTTTGCGCACCATGGTCAGTTGCGCGCCCGCGGCCACCATGGTCATCGTGCGCGAAAGGGCCTTGTAGGCGTTCTTGCCGATCAGGATGTTGCTCATGTCCACGACCATCATCACCGACGGCTTGCGGCCCTTTTTCAGCTCGACGGAGAAAGCGGCCGGAATGTACAGATAGCCGCTGATCCGGCCGGCGAACAATTGTCGTTCGGCCTCGTCGAGCGAAGCGGGCGACGGATCGACCACGACGATCTCGCGCGTGGCGTCGACCATGGTGCGGAGGGTGCGGCTGACCGAACTGTTGTCCAGATCGATGACCGCCAGCGGCAGGCCGCCGATCACCTGCTCGTGGTATACCTCCATCGAGAGAAAGCCGGTGACCAGCAGCAGCGCGAGCATCACCTGGAAGCGCGGACGCAACAACAGGTGCCGCAACTCGCTCCGGTAGCCGCGACCGAATTCCGCAAAAAAGCGTCGTCCGCTCCGCCGCATCGCCCGCCTCCGCTATCGGATCGTCCAGCGGACGGTCATGCCGGGGCGCAAACCCTCGATCGGCAGCGTCGGCCGGGCGCGCACCTCGAAGCTCTTCAGGTCGAAACCGCCGCGCTCAGAGGTCGCGCGCCAGGTGGCGAAATCGCCCTGCGCGGCCAGGTGGTAAACTTCCATGGGCACGGTGCGGTCCAGCGCCGGCACGTACAACGAGACGGTCGCGCCTTTCTGTATTTTGCGCAGCAGGTCCTCGCGCACCGAGAAGGTCGCCCACAGCGCGCTCATGTCCACCAGGGTAATGATCGGATAGCCGGTGGCGGCCAGTTCGCCGGGATGAAGAATGACCTTGCTCACTTCGCCGGCGATCGGCGCGACCTGCACCGTTTCCTTGTCGTAAGCCTTCACCTCGTCGAGGGTCGCCTCGGCGCGCTTGACCAGCGCGGCGGCGGCGGCGATGTCCTCCTCGCGCGCGCCATTCATCATCGCGTCGTACTGCGCGCGGGCCATTTCCATCTGTTCCTTGGAGACGTTGTACTTGAACTCGACCTCGTCGAACTTGGCCTTGGGCACGGCGTCCTTTTCCAGCAGCTTGACCATGCGGTGGTACATTTTCTCCATGACCTCGACCTGGTGCCGGGCCGCGTCGAGCTGCCGGGCGGCGGCGCGTTTCTGCTCCTCGCGCGCGCCCGTGTTGGCCTTGTGGTACTGGGCCTTGGCCGCGTCGATGGCCGCGTTGACCTGACCCATCTTGGCGGCGATTTCCTCGCCGGTGATGGTCGCCAGTTGTTGCCCCGGCTCGACGACGTCGCCTTCGCGCACGAACACCTCGATGATGCGGCCGGGGATTTTCGACGCGACGTCGATTTCCACCGCGTCGATCAGGCCGGTGATGGTGACCGCATCGTCGTCGGCGCAGCCGCCGGTGAACAGGATGACGGTCGAGAGCAGCAGCCAGCAAACGAGTTTGTTGTTCATCGTGATTCCTCGGATTGGCCGGTCGGTTGTGCCAGAATGCCGTTGAAGATCAGCGTCAGGACGTGCCGGAAAGCCTCTTCCTGCTGTTGCGGATCTTCGACGTCCATATTCCACAGCGCGCTCATCAGCAGCCGGCGTTGGAAGTACGTCAGGCACAAGCCGACGACGCTCAGCAGCAATTGTTTCGGGTTGAGGTCGGCGCGGAACACGCCCTGTTCGATGCCGCGCTGCAGGCAGCCGGACAGGTCGAGCAGCCCGGCGCGGATCAACGGGACCAGGTCGGATTGATCGGAGCGTTTCCGCTGCAGGCTTTCCCAGGCCAGCAGACGCACGAAGCCGGGATTGTCCGCCAGGTAATAGAAAAAGTGGCGCAGCAAGCCCGCCGCCTGTTCTTTCGGCGGCTGGTCGGTGTCCATGTATTGGCGCGAGGTGTCCATGAAATGGTTCAGCCGTTCCTTGAGCACTTCGCGGTAGATGTCTTCCTTGTTGCCGAAATACAGGTAGATCAATCGCTTGTTGACGCCGGCCCGCTTGGCGATTTCGTCGACGCGCGCCGCGTCGAATCCCCGGTCGATGAAAACTTCCGCGGCCGCGCTCAGCAGCAGTTGCTTGGTGCGTTCGGCATCGCGTTTACGGCATTGGATCGTCATTGTGCCTCCGCTTGCGGTGAGTCGGCCTTGCCGGCGGGCGCGGCGACGGGCGTAAGGACGGCGTCGCGGGGATCTTCGCCCATGGCCAGCTTCAAGGCGGCGTATTGGGTGAGCACATCGTATTGCGCGCCGATCTTGTTGCCGCGCGCCTGGGTGAGCAGCGTTTGCGCGCTCAACACATCGGTCGAATTGGTCAGGCCTTCTTCGAATTGCAATTGCTGAATGCGCAGGTTTTCCTCGGCCCGCGCCACAGCCTGCGCGGTCGTTTCGTAGCGTTTCTTCGCCGATTGCAGTTCCTGGAATTTCTGCTTGATCTGCAGGTGGATCAGCTCGGACGCCTCGTTACGGCGGATGCGCGCCTGCTTGGTTTGCGCGCCGGCCGCCTGCGCCTCGAAATATTTGCGGCCCCACTCCCAGATGTTCCATTCGAGGGCCAGGCCGACGAACATCTCGTCTTCCTCGTAGAGAATGATGCCCTCGTTGTGCTGGTAGCGGCCGATCGCCGCCACCTGCGGGGTGAGCTGCCACCAGCTCAAGCGCTCGACCGCCTCCATCGCCTCAACCTGATGATTCAAGGCGGATAGATCCAGCCGTCGGCCCTCGGCGCGCAACTGCGCTTCGGCCGCCGAGAGCGGCAGATCGACCGGCAACGCGGCGGCCTGATCGATCAACACCAGATCGCCGTCCAGCGGCAGGCCGATCAAGTGCGCCAACGCCGACTTGGCCAGCGACAGCCCGTTCTCGGCGCGAATCAGCGTTTCCTGTGCGTTGGCCAGAGCGACCTGCGCGGTCAGCAAATCGGTTTTGTCGATGAACTCGGCCTCGTAGTAATCCTGCGCCTGGGCCACGTGCGCCTGGATCGTCTCGACCGCCGCGGCGGCGACGTGGCGCAGCTTTTCCACCGAAAGCACGCGGTAATAAGCCTCGATCGTGTCGAAGGTCACCTCGCGGCGGGTGCGCACGGTCATGCCGGCCATGGCCCGCTCGCCGGCCGACCGCGCCTTGTACCCCTGGTAGACCGAGTACAACGGCGTCAGCGGCTGCACGGCGGTCAGTTCGAGGGTCTTGGTCGTCGCGGCGCGCATTTCGATCGGATCGATCGGGCCGACGAGCGTGTCGACCATCTGGCGGGTCGTACCGTCCAGCGGCAGGTAGTCGAACACGTCGATGTCGTGCGCGTCGTCCCAATACAGCAGGCGGCCTTCGGCGGACAGACTCGGCCCGAACCGCGCGGCGGCGCTGTGGCGCAATGCCTCGGCGGCCTCGTGTTGAGCTTCGGCGCTTTGCACCCGATGATTGTTTTGCAGCGCCAGGTTGATCGCCTCGTCGAGCGACAAGGTGGCGGCTTCCTCGGCCTGGGCGGTGGAGAGGCAGAGCAAAACGGCCAACAGGGATGCCAACATGATTCTCATGGTTGAGCCGCTCCTTTGTAACTAACCGGTTAGATACATAAACCTGTTGACATGATATGTCAAGCGAAATTTCAACGATTGGACTAATCCTTCGTTTTAATAAAACCGCGATATCAGTAAGTTAACGAAATAATGTAACTACGTAGTGATTTAATCGTGAAAAGCGGGCGATGGAAAGATCCGAGGAATGTCGACAATTTGTCGTTTAATCGAGGATGGTTGTGAAAGGACAAACGACTTCTCCGTCGGCTCAAGGCAAGCCGGGGAAATTCGTCACGTACTGAATTTTCACATCGGGGAAATGTTCCACGATTTGCACGGTAAAATCCGGGAAATGGTCGACGATTTGCCACTTGCCGCATGAGTCCGGAAAATGTTCCACTTTTTCCACCTTCAAATCCGGGAAGTGTTCCACGATTTGTATTTTCACATCGGGAAAATGTTCGACGATTTGCACCTTGCCGAACATTTTTTTCCCGTTGAACGAGCAGTCGGCGCCGATCCTGGCGTCCGAGGAATGGACGATCGCCCAGGCGCCGAGAACGGCGAGCGTCGCCAACAATAGAACCGCGATCACCTTGAATTTCATTTCTGTTTACCTCTCGTTAAACCGGGTTTCCAATGGTTTGAAGAAGGATTCATTATCCTGGGAAATGAGATCATACGTTGTGCGCGGTGTAAAGACGCCGGGGGATTGTCTGCAGAAAATTCTTTTGATATAAATTTCCGGGGGGAACCGTTATGGGAGGTCGGATATGAAACCTTGGCTGGGACTTTTCTTTGTCTGGATAACCATCGCGACGATTTTCGTGCTTTCCTGCGGCGACGATGATGACGACGATGACGACGATTCGATGGTGCAGGATTTCTGCAACGATTATGTGTCCAAATCCGAACAATGCTATTGGTTTGACGAGTCCGACAGCAACGTGCTGGACGCCGACGAATGGCTTGACAATTGCGTCTCGCGCCTGGGCGTGCATGAAAACACCTACATCCGTTGCCTGCAAAACGCCATCGAGGACGCCTCCTGCGACATGCTCGAGTATCTGGCGGACGATTGCTGGGACGGCTGGGTGCCGTCCAACTACGACAAGCAGGTTTGGACCGACAATAGCACCGGCCTGATGTGGCAGACCGCCAGTCTGGCCGAACGGACGTGGGACGAGGCCGCGACGTTTTGCGCCGACCTTGCTTTTGCCGACCATGACGATTGGCGCCTGCCCACGATCGACGAACTGCGCACGCTGATTCGCGGGTGTCATTACACCGAACCCGACGGCGATTGCGCGGTGAGTGAGCAGTGCGACAACATCGACGCCTGCCACGACCAAGCCTGCGAGGGTTGCATTTCCGGCGAGGGTCCGAATTACGGCTTCTACATGCCCTATGAATTCAATCCGTATTGCGCGGGCAGCGACTTGTACATTTGTTCGATTTTCTGGTCGTCGACCTCGGTCGACGGCTCCAACGGCGAACAGCACTGGACCGCCTGGTACACCTATGCCGACGTGGCGTGGGACAACAGCGATTCGGAAAACGCGGTGCACTGCGTGCGCGAGGCGTCCTGAAACGAGATGATTGCCCAACAATTGGCCAAACAGTTGGGGCGACCCGACGGCTTCGTCGCCCGTCATGTGTTGCCGCGCCTGTGGAACCGGCGCAACCGCGCGCTTAACGACGCGGTGTACGCGGCCCTCGCGCCGCAGGCCGGCGATGCCATTCTGGAAATCGGCTGCGGCGGCGGGTATCTGGCGGCGCGGCTGGCGCGCACGTTAACCGATGGGCGGATGGTCGCCGTCGATCATTCGCCCGAGGTGCTGCGCTTCGGCGCGAGACGCTACCGAAAGTTGATGGCGGATAATCGCCTCGCCTTGCGGCAGGCCGAAGCCGAGCATCTGCCCTTCGCCGACGGCGAGTTTGCCAAAGTCTGCTCGGCCAACGCGATGTTCTACTTCGCCGATCCGCCGGCGGCCGTGCGCGAAATGGCCCGCGTGCTGCGCCCCGGCGGCCGGCTGGTGCTGATGCTCACCCACCACGAGGATCTGGGGAAACGCTCGTTTGCCAAACACGGCCTGCGCCTGCTGACCGCCGCCCAGGTGCGCACGATGATGGAACAGGCCGGCCTGCGCGTCGAAAGCGAAACCCCCGGCGCGGATCGTCACCGGCGCTTCGTCTGTCTGGTCGGCGCGAAAGACTGACCGGCTTTAGATCGTGCGTTCGGCCCAGTAATCGCCGGACTGGTTCGCGTCGTTTTCCCATGAGCCGCAAGAGCCGTCGTTGCCGATCTCGCCGTCGATGTCCACGGTGACCACGGTGCCGTCGGTGGCCTGCAACACGCATTCGGCGACCACGTCGCCGTCGTTATCCCACGAACCGGTGCACGCGCCGTTGAAGGTCTGGTCGGAAACGTCGAAGGCCAGATTGCCCGACAGGGTCTGGCTGTCGGCGGCCAGGGTCAGACTCAGCGGAAAGCCTTCGCCGCTGGAGAAGGTGAATTCGCCTTCCATCACGCCGCCCTCGACCGGCAGGTCGCCGAGGTCGTCGCAGATGTCGGGCAGGCCGCCGTCGTCGTTGTCGTCATCGTCGTCATCGCCGCACGCGGACCAGGCGAACAGCACGGCCAGCAGCAAAGACAGCCACAAAAAGTTTCGCATGGTAAGCCTCCCTATTCCAAAAAGGTTCCCAATCATCATACAGAGCCAAGTCCGTTGGAACAATCGTTTGATTTATTTGGATTATCAGATTTCTGTCAGCTTGATAAAAATTCGGCATGGATATTTGAGGCGAACGAAGTTAAAAGTCATCAACAAATCGACTTTTCTACACATTTTGAGAGTCGGCCTGATGGCGCAATTTTTGCATAAAAATAAGTCCTTTTTTACGAAGGCAATAATCCATAACCAAGGGAGAGTGAAGATGGTCGAAAGTCGCCCGGCTTTTCTCGTGCTTTTGTTGTTGCTGCTGGTGGTCGGCGCCGTCTCCGCCTGCTCGGACGATGACGATGATGCGTCGGATGATGACACACCTGACGACGACGCCGTCGACGACGACGCCATCGACGACGACGCAACCGACGACGACGTGACCGATGACGACACAACCGATGACGACACAACCGATGACGACGTGACCGATGACGACACGACCGATGACGATACGGGTGACGACGACACGATCGACGACGACACGATCGACGACGACACGACCGACGACGACACGATCGACGACGATACGACCGATGACGATACGATCGACGACGACTCGACCGATGACGATACGACCGACGACGATACGATCGACGACGATGTGGCCGACGACGACATCGCCGACGAGGAGATCGTTCTATCTGGCTCGCGCGGTTTGGATTTGCTTCTGTACGATCCGACGACGACCGGCGGCCATAGCGTCTCCTTCGATGACGTGACCCTGGAACGCATTGCCGGCGGCGCGACCGGTCACAACGGCGTGCAGATGGCGTTGGATCATCCGCTGCCTGTCGAGGCGCAACAGCTCATTGCCGTCGGGGTCAGGCTGCATGCAATGACGGCCGACGCGGACGGTCATTTTCACCTCGCCTACTGCCGGAAGAATCAGGAAGGGTTGTTCTATGCCACCGACGCGGGCGGCTCATGGACCGAGGAACAAATCAATTCCGTTGCGGGGATTACCGAACTCGACCTCGGCGCGGGCGATTCGGCACACATCGTCTACCGCCTCGGCGGGGATACCGGCAGCCTGTCGTACGTTAACAACGCCGGCGGCTCCTGGCAGGAGCGAACGGTTACATCCGAAGCGCGGGCCGCGGCGGTGTTCGTCGACGAGCAGGACGCGGCGCATTTGTTTTATCTCGACGGCGCGAGCAGCAAATGCATAAGCTACCAAACCAATGCCTCGGGCGAGTGGGTGACCTCGACCTTCGGTTCAACCCTCTTGTTGTTTTACGATTTTGGCGTGGCGCGCGACGATGACGGCGCCTTCCACCTGGCGGTCATCGATTTCAACGAGACGTGGTTCCGATACAATGTCCGCTACATCACGAACGCCTCCGGCGCCTGGGTCGGCCAGGTCGTTCACAACACCACGGATATCGGCCTGGCGTTACGGCCGGCGCTGTCGGTCAATGAAGAAGGCGTGCCGGTCATCGTCTTGATGGAAATGTTTTTAATGGACAGCGGCGGTTTGTTTTGTCTCTATCCCGACGGCGACCGGGCTTGGAAGCGCAAGCGGCTGCTGTCGGATGTGTATGCCGATTCGCTGACCGCGGCGCAAAGCGCGAACGATAAAACCATCGTCGCGCTATTCGATACCAACCGCGGACGCACCGAACTGTTGGCGATGAAGGACAACCGTTGGGCGCGCCAACCGTTGGATTCGGACGGTCATATTCGTCCGTTGGTCGACATGGCGGTCGGCGCCGACGGCTCGCGGCACGTGTGTATCTACGAAACGACTTCGGACTCGTTCGTCTACGGCACCGACGCCTCGGGAGAGTGGGTTTTCACCACGCTGGCCGAGAACCTGGGCGAAAACGCGTATGCGAACGGCTCGGCCTCGCTCAAACTCGACAGCGCCGGCGCGGCGCACATTGTCTATCCTCATTTCGCGCTCAATCGCTCGATTTACGCCACCAACGCGAGCGGCGCCTGGGTGCAACAGGCCATTCGCGAAACGGTGGTCGGCACGGTCGGCCACCATGCGCTGGCGCTGGATGACGAAGACCGACCGCACGTCGTCTATCGCCTGGGCGATCCGGGCAAGATCGTCTACGCCGTGCCCGACGGCGAATTTTGGGACGAGGAGGTCATTTACAGCCCGGACGACGAGTATTCCGCCTCGGTCGATTTGGTGCTCGATGACGCGAACGTTCCCCATGTCGTGTTTATGTACGATTCCAATGGCGGGTCCAATTCAATCGCCTATGGCCTCAAGGAGTCGGACGGCTGGGATCTTTCCTCCATTGTGAGTGGATCCGTAAACGGCAAAATCGCCCTGGCGCTCGACGATGCGGGCGATGCGCACCTCGTTTACCACCAAGATCAAGCGGCCGACGATTTGTTGGTTCACACGACCAACAAAACGGGTAGTTGGGTCAAGGAGACGATTTACGCCTCGGACATGAGCAACGCTTATTACGGCAAGGATTTGGTGATCGAGGAAACGGGCGCGGTGCATGTCGTGTTCGGCGCGGAATGCCAAACCGAGTGCGAGGTGTTGATTCATGCGGTCAACGACGGCGACGGCTGGGTTAATACCGTCGTCGTCGACGAAGGCTGGTTCGGCAACAGTCTGAGCCTCGCGCTGGTCGACGACCATCTGGCGGTCGCCGCTTCCGGTGAAGGCGCGCTGTGGTGGTTCGAGCTGCCGACGACGAAGTGAAGCGATTTGTCCGACATTCAAGTCGGTTTGTTTTTGGGAGGGTGGGAGAATGAAGAGCAAACTCGGTTTGATGCTTTTTGTGTTGGTTTGTTTGATCGTTCCCCTATTGAGCGGTTGCGACGATGACGATGACGATGACGACGATGACGACGACACGACCGACGACGATACAAACGACGACGATACGACGGACGACGACACGACCGACGACGATACGACCGACGACGACACGACGGACGACGACACGACGGACGACGATACAATCGACGACGACACATTCGACGACGACACGGCCGACGACGATACGGCCGACGACGATACAACTGATGACGATACGACCGATGACGACACCGCCGACGACGATCTGACCGACGATCCGTATGTCGTGACCGGCGTGTATGGCGCCGATCTGTACGCGTCCGGGCATGTGCCCGCTCCGACCGAGGATGCGACGGTCACACATATCGCCGGCGGCGCGTTCGGCCATTACGGCGTCGGTTTGGCGGTGGGCGCGCAACTGCCGAGCGAAATGGAACAACTGGTGGCCGAGAACGTACTTCTCCAGGCGACGGCCAAGGACGAAAACGGACATTTGTATGTTGCTTACGTCACCCATGCGGACGACGGTGTCTGGGTGGCGAACAACACGTCCGGTTCATGGTCCGTTCAACAAGCGACGACGCAGACCGGCGTGCAAACGTTGGACCTGGCCGTGGCCGGCGGCCAGGTGCACATCGGTTATATTCGTTATGACGGCGATGGCAGCTATGTCCATTACCTGACCGACGCGGGTGGCGCATGGGTCGACGAGCCGTTGGACGATTATGCGCAGAACGTGTCCATTGTCGCCGCTGCGCAGGGCGCGGTGCATATTCTGTACAATCGCTGCTACAGCTACAGCCAACTCAAGTATCGCACCAATGCCGCGGGCTCATGGACGACGACGGTCATCGGCAGCGCGAATTGGTGGTTCATCGATTTCGATATGTTCCTGGACGCGCAAGGCGCGCTGCATGTCGCCGCGCTCGACGCGATCTACGGCATGGTGCAGGAACATTTTATCTATTACGGCAGCAAGGGCAGCGGCGACTGGAGCTTCGCGCTGGCCTTTCACCATTACGGCATGGACTATTTCATTACCACGTTGGCCCTACTGGTCGACGGCGGCGGAACGCCGCACGTCGCCTTTGCCTCGGGCGGATTTTATTACCTGACGCCCACCGCTGAGCGCGCCTGGACGCTGACCGAGCTTTTCGACGGCGAAACGATCAACGAACTGCAAAGCGATCGCGGCGGCGCCGATCGCTTGTACTTCGCCTATTTCAACCAGTCCCGCGGCCGGGCCGAGGTCATGGCCCGGCGCGTCGGTGCGTGGGAGCGTCTGCCCGCCGAATCCGGCGGCTATGTGTTGGCCAACGTCGATTTGGCGATCGACAGCCAGGGACATCGGCACGCGGTGTCTTACGACTGCGCGAGCGACGCCTGGCTGTACGCCACCGACGCATCCGGGCAATGGGTGAGCGAAACCTTGTGCGCCGAGGTCGGCGGGGATCCCTCGTATTCTTCCACCCCCTCGCTGGCTATGGATGAAAACGGCGCGGCGCACGTCGCCTTTTACCGGGCCGCGAACGAGAGTCTTTTGTACGCGACCAACGCTTCGGGCGCCTGGATCACCGAAGCGGTCGAGAGCGGAGGCATGGCGGGCTATGCCAGCTCGCTGGCGGTGGACGGCGAGGGTCGCGTGCACCTGGCCTACGAAGCGCCGAGCAAGGGCGGATTGATTTACGCGGTGCGCGATGGCGATTGGACCAAAATGACGGTCGGCGACGGCGGCGCCTATGTCGATCCGGCGTCGCTTGTTCTCGATGACGAGGGGAACGCGCACATCGCCTATCTGTACGACTCCGATCAAAACGGCGATTACGATGAGCAGGTTCGTTACGCGACCGATGCCGCGGGCGAATGGAACGTGCAAACGGTCTACGCGGCTCCGGCCGTCACGATCGTCGATGTGGCGCTGGCGCTGGACGACGATGGCCATGCGCGCGTGGCGTTTCCGGTCTGGGATTACCCCGACGATTCGCTGTTTGTGGCCTCCAATGCCGGCGGATCGTGGGAAGCGGTCGACGCGCTGGGCGGCGTCGACAGCAATTACATCTACGATGTGGACATCGCGATCGACGCGGCCGGGCATACGCATGTTCTGACCGGCGATTTATGCTCGGGCGAAATGTGCGAACGATTGGCGCATCTGACCGACGCCGGCGGCGAGTGGGCGGCCGATTATCCGCCGATCGCCGGCACGGCCGGCAACAGCGTCGCCCTGGCGCCGAGCGACACGGGCCTGGAAGCGGTTTATACCGGCGAATTCGCGCTCTGGCATTTGCTGTTGCCGTGGTAAGCGTTGCTTGACTTTCCCCGGCCCCTTTGCTCATTGTGAGTGAAACGCCAATCCGGGAGAGTCATGTCGTCCGCGCGAACGCCGCGTTTGCTTATCGCTTTATCGCTGCTGGCGATTGCGTTGAGCTTTGCGTTCAGCACGATTTTTTTTCTCACCGAGCAAAGCGACAGCTTCGCCGAGGGCGTCGACCATCCCTTCGTGCACAGCTTCCTTAACTTGTACAACGAATATTTTCCCTTCGGCGACACGTGGACCCGCTCGGTGCATCCGACCGCCGATTGCCTGCCGTCGTACCTGACCGTCGGCGCGGCGTTGGTGCTGGGCCTGCGCCCGGTGACGTGTTTTGCGGTGATGTGGTTGGGCATGGCGATGCTGCTGCTCGTCGGCGCGGCCGTCGCCCGCGAGTTGACCGGTCAGCGATGGACCGGCTGGTTCGCCGCCGCGCTGCTGGCCGCAACGCCCCATGTGTATTACCTGACCTGGTCGTACAACAACTGGCTTTTCCTTGCCGTCTTTTATCTGGCGACGATCTACACCGCGATCCGCTTGGTGCGTGAACCGGCGGCCGGGCGGGCGATCGCCGTCGGGCTGTGCATCGCGTTAGGCCAGTTCAGCGGTCACGATTATCCTTCGCGCGATCTGTTCGTGATTTACTGCGCGATCGCCGTGCTGGTCGCCCTGGCGATTTTCGCCCGGCAAAAGCGCCTGACGAAAAGACAGTGGATCGCCTACCCGTTGCTGATCGCCCTGTGCGCCGAGTCGATCACCATGGTGAAGGAAATTCTCCGCGTGTTCCGCGAAGGGCTGCCGGCGCTCGACTTTTTCGGCAACCTCGCCGGCACGCTGGCCTGGCGGTACGGTCCCGAGCGCGCGGCGTACTACACGCACAACATCGGTGAATACAGCTATCCGCCGCATTGGTGGTGGACGGCGCTGCCCGGCTATTTGTACGACCTGGCCTTTCAGGCGCTGGCGCCGATGCTCTTCGTGTTCGTGCTGCTGATGTTCGCGCGCTTTCAGCGGTTGTCGGGACAACGCTTTCCTCGCGCCTGGCTGCTCGCGCCGGTGCTGGCGTTGGCCGTGGCGAGCCTGAGTGAAAAAAAGAACTTCTGGTACATCCTGCCGCTGATTCCGGCGTTGACGACGCTGGCGGCGTCGGTGTTCGCGGCCACCGCACCGGTCGAGGAAAAGCCTCGGCGAGTGCTGACGACGGTTATCCTCGGCCTGCTGACGGTGCAGTTGACCGTTTTCTGTTGGATCTGGCCGCCGCAGCTGCCGGACTGGATGCCCAAGGTGACCGACCAAAAAGCCGAACTGAGCCGCCGGTTGCTCGTCGAGCGGAGCGAGTCCAAACACATGATGGTCGCGCGCGTGCTGCACGAATTCGACCGCCGTTTCGCGCCCGGGCAGACCATCGGCTTGGCGATGCTCGACGCTCACGGCATTTCCGACGTGACCGACTTTTATTTGCGTTGCGCCGCGCGTCCGCTCAAGTTGCATCTGCCCGACAGGGTCGAGCCGGCCCGGGTGCAGGCCATCTTTTGGCTGGTTAATCGAACGTTCGACGACCGCGCGCCCTCGCTGCTCGCCGAGCCGCGTGCGCAATTGTGGGAAGGATTCGTCGGCGACTTGCGGCGACTCGAACCGCCCCTCAATGACACCACCGGAAATGCGGCCACGGCGGAGGACTACCGCGCCTGGATCGAGGTGGGCGAGATCGTCGAAGTCCTGCCCAATCGCTTGTTGCTTTTCCCGCCGGCAACGAACGAATAATTTTCGCGGTCGGGTTTACTTCCGGGTCAGCGCTTTTTTCTCGCTTAAGGGTTTGTCGAGCTTGAACAGCGCCGGCGTGAACACGTGCGCGGTGCGGACGATCGGGCCGTCGTGGTCGAGGCGATAGCCGATGGTCCGGCCGGCCAGCTTGTCGAGTTGGTCTTTGGTGAACAGCAGAAAATACAGGCCGCCCGGATAGCCGCCGTATTCGGCGATGCGCTCCTCGCCGATGTACAACTCCATCAGCCGCGCGCCGTTGAGCGGAAATTCGCCTTTGACGCGCACGAGGTACGCCTGCTCGTAGGTCACCATCTCGCCGGCGGCGGTGCGGGTCTGGTACGGTTGCGACAGCTTGATCAGCGCGATGTCGTAGCCGGTGAATTTGACGTTCGTCTCCTGTGCCGCGACGGTTGCCGCGATCAGCAGCAGGGCGAGAACCAGCAGTGTCCGTTTCATGCTTCGCTCCTTACCAGGCCATAAATTGAATGCTGTCCACGCTGAAATAGCCGGACGGTTTTTGACTGAATTCGAAAATCACCGCTTCGACCTCCGAGGCCAACAAGCCCGCGCCGAAGTCTTCGAGCGGGATGCGCACCGTGTCCATGATGCTCTTGGTGCCCGAACCGCCGGTCACCGCCGGGTAAAGCAGCGTGCGGTAGTTCGACACCGGCAGCGCGTCGGTCGGCGTGCCGTCGACCACGAGCCGGACGGCGAGATCCTGCGGTTCGTCGAACACGTTGTAGAAAGCGGAGGTTTCGTACATCTGGCCGATGGAGAAGGCGATCGTCTCCAGGTCGTCCAACGCCTTGTTGCCGGCGGCCGGCAGATCGATGCGGTACGTCGCGTCGGCCGCGTTGTAGGCCATCAGTGCGCCGTCGGACGAGCCGGGCCACAGCGTATTTTCGTTCCACAACGCCAGGTTCGCGCCGGCGATCGTCGCGCCGGCCCACGAAGCCGTGGTCGTCACGTCGTCCTCCTCGTAATGAGCGAGGTACTCGCGGTCCATGCCCTGGTACAGCCGGTTGAGCCGGATGTCCGTCGGGAACGAGGGAAATTCGCGCTCGCCCGCGGCCATCAGCCGGTAGCATTTGCGCCCCTGCAGCGTCCAGCGGTACCACCCGGTCACGAACAGCAACCCGATGCGCTGCTGATCCTCCGCCGACATCAACGGCACGTTCGGGCTCGAAATCGGCCATGGATCGCCGCCCGGCGCCCACACCGTGTTCCACTGGCCGTGGTTGGCGCCCTGTACGAACATCGCGCCTTTGTCGGCGGTCTGCTCCTCGTCAACCGGCAGCGCGCGATCGTACATGTACAGACCCTGGAAGTCGGACACGTCGCCGTCGTGCGAGCCGTGCATGATGAAATAGTCCACATCGCGCAGCACGACCTCGTTGAAGCCGGCGGGGAACAACTGCCCGTCGACCGGCGCGATCGCGTACAGCGAGCGGATGCGGAAGTCGAAGTTGTGCAGCGGATCGTCCGGGTTGTGGTTGACCGTGTTGAAGTACCATGCCGCGCCGATGCCTTCGCCGCCGCGCGAATGTCCGGCCAGGCCGATCCAGTTCATGTTGATCTTGTGGTACAGCGGATGACTCGGGTCGCGGTTCCACTCGCGGAACAACTGCAGGTGCCGCAACAGCACGATGCCGCGCGCGTCCATCTCGCCGCTGCTGCCGTTGAGGAAATCCTCCTCGACCGACACGGCGATCATCCCATGCGTGGCCAGGTGCTGCGTCAGGTAATCGTAGCCGGGGTAGGAAAACTCCGCCGGGTCGTGGTTGCCGTGCACGATCAGCACAACCGGGAACGGCCCGTCGCCTTCCGGATAATAGCCCACCGCGTGCAGCGGCACGGCGCTCATGGCGATGCCGCGAATAAAACGCACGTAGAAGGTGGGCGTCATGAAGTACTGGCGGATGTCGGTCGTGCGCGCGTCGGGGTCGTTCTCGTCGCCGTATTCCCACGGCACGATCGTAAAGGAACCTTCATCGAGCGGATCCTCGAGCGTGGCGCAATCGTCGGGCAGGAAGGTGTCGTCGTCGACCAGGTCATCGTCGGCAGTGTCGTCGTCGCCGGTGTCGTCGTCGCCGGTGTCGTCATCGCCGGTATCGTCGTCGCCGGTATCGTCGTCGCCGGTGTCGTCGTCGCCGGTGTCGTCGTCGCCGGTGTCGTCGTCGAGCGTATCGTCATCGAGCGTATCGTCATCATCGTCGGCGGTATCGTCGTCATCGTCGAGATCGTCGTCGCCGGAATCGTCGTCGGTCGTGTCGTCGTCGCCGGCGTCGTCGTTGTCGTCATCGTCGTCGCCGCAGTCACAGGCCGCGGCAGTCAACACCATCATAAAAGCCATGATTATTAAAAAACAATTAAAGCGCATCGCTCACCTCCCGGCCGCCAGTGTATAGCAGGCGCAATCGAGGGGCAAATAATTTCCCCGCCGATTCGTCACGACTCCGCTATTGTACGCCGGCCGTTCCCGAGGATGAAGCCAGGTCGAATCTTTCATCTCTATTCGGTGAAGGGGCGGGCTAATGCAGTTATGAATAATTCGAATTTCGAACCATTTCTTTCGCGAACGATTTTTTTACCTTAACGTTTTTTATACTGAGCATTCAAAAGGATACTTTGTTCACCCATGAAAGGCAAAATGTAGCCAAATTCAACACTCGTACAATGATACTATTTGATATTTCAATCTTTTTCCAAATTTATCATCAGGAAAATTCATTACGAAAATACCGACATCGCCCTGCGAAAAGTGGGATAGGTGTGAAAAAAGTTCATTGATTAACTTTGAATACTCTTTTATTGGCTGGGCGAAAATTGAATGATTATAGGAAAAAGTCTGTCGGCAAAGTGGTGAGGCTAACCTACCGTTGATAAAGGTATTTTCTGGTTGCGAAACCGGAGCGGCCGGCGTCGGCGACGAGTGCTTTTTCTCCTTCCGGCACAGTGGTTGCACAAGCGAACGGACAGCTTCTTTCTCAAGGTCCAACTTTTTACGGTAGGAGAAAGATTATGAAAACCGTTCTTTGCAGCTTGTGTGTCGTTCTTCTCTTTTCCGGCGCGGCTTTCGGCGACGTTGTGTTTCAGGAAAATTTCTCCGGAGGTTCCGGCCAGTTCACCGGCTTCGGCTCCGGCGGCTGCGACTGGCAGACGCCCGGTGAAAACACGACGATGATCGGCTACTTCGGCGACGCCCTGTACGCCGAAATCACCAAAAGCGGCTGCGCTTCCCCCACCTACACCAAGACGATCGTCTCCAGTGAGATCGACCTTTCCACGTATGAAAACGCCTCGTTGTCTTTCAAACATTATTTCGATCAGACCGGCCCGGTCAGCCAGGGCCAGGTCAGCGTGTCGATCGACGACGGCGGCTCCTGGACGCCCGTGTACACGACCGGCGGCGACGTGAGCGGTCATGTGGAAACGGTGGACATCTCCTTCGCCGACAGCGAGGATGCCGTTTTGCTGCGCTTCCAATTTTCGTATTGGGGCGGCCTGCTCGGCTCGTTCTGGGGCGTGGACAACGTGACTGTTTCCGGCGATTCGACCGTCGATGACGATACGGTCGACGACGATACGGCGGACGACGACACCGCCGACGACGATACGGCGGACGACGATACCGCCGACGACGATACGACTGATGACGACACGATCGATGACGACACGATCGACGACGATACGATCGACGATGACACCGGCGACGACGACACCGTCGAGCCGGAAGGTAAAATCGCGTACGTCTACTCGGTTGCCTTGAGCCGCGGGACCGATTTCAAGAGCTTCCTGGAGGATGAGGACTACAACGTGCAGTTGCTTCAGATCAACGACATCGACAAAACCGCGGTGGAGGATCTGAGCGAGTACGACGTGTTCCTGGTCGATCCGGACACCAACCTCGAATGGGACGCCACGCGGCGCGCCAAGATGATCGCGGCGGGCCGGCCGATCATCGGCGACGGCGACGCGCTGTACGTGCTGGCCGATACTGATGGTTATTTTGCTACGGCGAATTACGCCGGCGTCAACGATCAGGACAGTCTGATGCCCCAGACCATCGGTCATCCGCTGTGGCACTTCCCCTATGAACTGGGCATTCTCGACGATGAAACGCCCGTGGAAATTCTCGTTTCGCCCAACACCGTGCGCGCGCTGGCCGACGACGGCAGCGGACCGCTGGGCGTGCAGTTCCTCGGCCTGTGCGAGGAGTACACCGGCTACAGCTCGGTGGCGGTGCAGGACGTGCACTTCGCCGTGTGGGCCTTCGGCGTGATGGGTCCGACGCTTTACACCGACACCGGCCGCAAGTTGCTGGTCAACCTGATCGAGTACGTGCAGAGCGAGCCGGTGGAAGTCGGGTACGTCTACAACGCCGACGACGCCGATGCGCTCGTCTTCGAAACCTATCTGGAAAGCGTGGGCTACTTTGTCGAGTTGTTCGACGTGGCCGACTTGACCGCCAAGGCCGACCTCGCGGACATCGACCTGTTCATCGTGGACAACAACGCCGGCGAAGGCGCCTGGAACGCCGTCAACAGCGCAGTGTTGATCGACAGCGGCAAACCCATCATCGCCAATAACTTCGGCGTGCACGTGTTCGATTTCACCGACCTGTTCCTGCGCGGCGAGAACATGCTGGAACTCGACGCGACCAAGGCGCTCAATCCGGCGGATGTCGCGCACGACGTGTGGAATACGCCCTACGACCTGGGCCTGAGCGGCGACGATTCGCTCATGATATTGGGTGCGGAAACCGCGATGCTCGGCCTGCACGACAACGGCGAAGCGCCCGAGGATGTTGAGTTCCTCGCGCAGCATCCGGCCTATCTCAATCACTACCCCCTGGCCATCGAGGGCGGCGCGTATGCGCTGTGGGGCCCGGGTGCGCGCACGCCGCTGGCCTATTCGCAGGCGGGTCGCGAACTGCTGCTCAACTTGATCGAGTACCTCGAAGGCGAACCGGTGGTCGATGACGACACGGCCGATGACGATGCGGTCGACGACGATGCGGCCGACGACGACGCAGCCGATGACGATGCGGTCGACGATGATGACGACGACGATGACGACGATGACGACGACGGGTGTTGCGGCTGCTAAGGACGACTGAGCGTGGCGTAACCCCGCCGCAAGCGGGACGACATACAAGCTGCGCTGGGCGGGAAGGTCAACGGGCCTTCCCGCCGCCTTTTTGTTTTTCCATCCGCAATTGTTATAATGCCCCCCGGAGATTGGCGCTGCCTCTTATGGTGGAGAGCGCGATGAAACATGGATGGACGATTGTTTCGCTGGTTTTGTCGATCATCTTGGCGTCGTCGTTCGCCTGTTCGGACGATGACGACGATAATGACGACAATTCCGCCGATGATGTGACCGACGACGACCTCGACACCGACGACGATAACGATACGGTCGATGACGATCAGACTGAGGAAGAACTGCCGTTTTGTGAGCCCTATCAGGAACCGGTGTTCTGGTTCAATCCATATGTCTTCGACAATCAATACTATGAATATATGCAGGAGTGCGCCGGCTCCCATTTTCTCACCGGCACGGTGACGGTTTACGGCTCCTGGTTTTCCGTCCAAAAGGGAGAATACAAACTGATCGGTCGGTGGCTGACCGAACAAGTCCCCCTGCCGTTGGTGAGCGGGCAGACGGTGCACCTTAAACAATCGCAAAGCGCGGGCGACGACGGTTGCTGCGATTCCTCTTCTCTTTTCATCTGGGACGAACTGGACAACCTGCTGCTGGTCTATACGGTCAACGAAACATGGCGCGATTTCTCCTACAACGGTGAAGAGATTTCCGCGCAGACCACCTGGCCGCAGGTTTGCCGATATGCCCGGGGCGAGGGACGGGAGGAAGATCCGCCGGTGGGCACCTTGGAGCGCGGTCTGGCGCTGTCGGGACACTACCAGGAGAGCACCTTTTATGTCGCGGTCCCCGGCGGCTCGACGCTTTCGGACGACGGCCGCTTTTACGTGCATTGGCCGGTCGGCTATTGGCACGAAGGCCAGGGTTATGAGGATTGGGGTATCCATACGATCCTGGAACTCGTGGTCGTGAACGAATAACCGTGAATGATTATTCGGCGGCGGTGCGCTACAATCGCCGCTATGAGGCGCCTGCTTGAACGGCGCCGAAAGGGAGGACGGACCCATGAGGAATATCTGGATTGTGTGGTTGACGGCGTTGGCCTTGGCGGCCGGCCTGGCAATCGTCGCGTGTGCGGACGACGACGATGACGACGACGACGACAACGACGTCGGCGACGACGATCAGATTGATGACGACGACGACGATACCGGCGACGACGACGATACCGGCGGTGATGACGACGATACCGGCGATGATGACGATGACGACGACGATGATCTGTCGGTCGAGAACATGACCAACAGCGGTTGCCTGGACGAAACCAAAGCCGGTGAAAAATCCTTCACCGAAGCGCTCCGCCTGAACTGGGACGGCGCGGGCACGCTGGCGGTCGAGCACGAGCACGCCTGTGAGAATTGCGGCTTCCTGGCCGACGTGTATGTGACCGTCGACGCGGGCGTCATCGCGATCATGGAAGCGGCGCAGACCGATTACACGCCGATGGATTGCGATTGTCTGTTCGACTACACCTACGATCTGACGGGGCTGGTGGCCGGCGATTACACGCTGGAAGTGTACTCCAGCTACCCGGACACGGGAACGGTGCTGCATTTTTCGGAAGCGGTGTCCTTGCCCGACGGTTCGACGGAAGATTACCAATTCACCGCGGAACACGCGGACAATTGCATCTGATCCCGAGCGGATCGTTCGGAAGGTACACCCGGTTTGGCCGATGAGGGGAGCGAGATGAATGAATATTAACCACGTTCCCCTGTGGTTGTTGCTTGCCTTGTTGTTGCCGGCTGTCGCGGCCTGCGCCGATCATGGTACGGAAAAATCGTCGGTGGGCGACGACGATGACGATGTTGCTCCCGACGACGACGCGGCCGACGACGACGCGATCGACGATTCGACGAACCGGCCGCCCGGCATGGAACTGGAGTGGATCGACCTTCTAGGCGGCACCTTCGAAATGGGGTGCTCGCTCGGCGACGACCAGTGCGAAGGGCAGGAACTGCCGCGCCACACCGTGACGCTCTCGCCGTTTCAAATCACGCCCTACGAAATCACCCAGGAACAATGGGACGCGGTCAAGAACTGGAACTTCAGCGCCTTCCGGGATTGCCGCGATTGCCCGATCACCTACCTGGGGCAGGGCGACGCGCAGGAATTCTGCGAGGCGTTCGGCGGACGCTTGCCCACCGAGGCCGAATGGGAATACGCCGCGCGCGGCGAATCGACCACGCGCTACTACTGCGGCGACGACGCGGCCTGCCTCGGCGATGTCGCTTGGTACGCGCTCAACGCCGGGCAGACCGTGCATCCGGTGGGCTTGAAGGAACCGAACGATTTCGGTTTGTACGACATGCTCGGCAACGCCTTCGAATGGGTCGCCGATTGGTATCGCTTCGACTATTACGAATCCAGCCCGGAGGTCGATCCGCTCGGCCCGCCCGGCTATAAAAAGGTGATTCGCGGCGGCGCGTATTCCTACAACGCGTCGTTCCTGCGCGCCTCGTACCGCTGGGGCACGGGCGGCGGCATCGGCCACGACGAAGTGGGCTTCCGTTGCGCGCGGGACGCCGACTGACCGCCGCGGACTACTTGCTTTCCGCCAGCTTGTCGGTTTCCACCGTGATGCGCTTGGCGTCGACCGGCATCATCGACAGGCATGCCGGGTGGAGTTCGTCCTTGTCTTTCATTACGTAGGCGATGGTGAAATCCTTGATGCCCCCGTCGGTCAGGCAGCCGCTTTGCACCATCGGCATTTTGTATTCGCAGCCGTTGGCGTTGCCTTCGAAGTCGATGTACACCGTGAAGCAGTTGTCTTCGCCCGACGTCCAGCCGGCCAGTCCTGCGGCGACGTCTTCCATGCCGGTGGTCGCGTCGCTTTCGTAGCTGCAGGTCAGGTCGCCGCGGCCACCCGGCGCGGTGTAATGCCAATCGTAGGGAACGATCTGCAGGCCCTCGTTGCCGGAGGTGTCGTATTCGACGACCAACGAATCCAGGTAGTAATCGCCGAAGACGGCCGGCGGGTCTTCGCCGGTGTAAATGTCCATGCCCAGCTCTTCCAGTTCCTTGAGGTCGTCCTCGTCGAGAAAATCGCTGACGTCGTCGGGCACGCCTTCGATCCATTCCGCGACGGCGTCCTTGAGGCTGTCCTCGGCTTCGTCGCAGGCGAACGTCAACGCCGTCGACAAAAACAAAGCGATCAGGAACCAGGTTCCGTGTTTCATTTTCCCGCCTCCATACCGGTTCGGACGATTGCCGTCTTCTGTTCGTAGCATGAAATGATCCGGCAATAAACTCGGTTCACTTCGTTGCCGGCGGCATCGGCCAGTCGCGGATCAACCCCTCCAGGCCGATTTCCTCCAGTTGTTCACGGGTCAGGTGATGTTGCTTGGCCAGCGCGAACAACAGCCGTGTCTGCTGCTCCCGATACATCCGCGCCTGGCGCTCCAGGTGCGTGCGGATGTTGCTCGTGCCGCCCTGTCCGGCCAGGTTCGCCGCGCGAATCCACCCCTGGCGGCGCAGGCTTTTTTCCTGTGCGTCCGCCTCGTACCACAGCGCATTTTCCAGCGTCGTGCGCGTCCTGATTGTCAGAACCGTTCCGGCGTTCAGATACGTCCGGTTGTTCAAGTCCGGCGCCGCCACGTTTTTTCCCGATCGGCGATAACAAAACGGCGTCGGGCACGTGAGCAGGAACTGATCGCCCGGCTTGAGCTCCTGCGTCGGATCGGTGGGGAACTGCTTTTCGGTAAGGCGCGCGGCCTCGTTTTCCGCCGCGACGATCTGATAATAAATGGCGCGCCGCGTTTCCTCGGCCAGCCCGAAGCGATATGTCGGATGATCGGCGAGCGCCTTGATCGCGTTTTCGTTGCATTGCACCCGTGCCGGCTGCGCCCCGTCGCGCTCCAGCAGGGCGATCCACTGTTTCGTTTCCGATTGCCAATGCTCCTCGCTGGTGAACGCGGCGATCGTCAGGCGGTCGAGTTGCGGCCGATGCTTCAACGCGCCCGGCTGCGCGATTTGTCGTTCGAGAAAGCGCAGCAGCCGTTCGAGCGCTTCGCGCTGCAGATGGCTGATCACCAGCACGTCCAGCGCGATTTCGCCGCGCGCGGCGGTGTCCACGACGTTCCGGGCCAGCACGGTGTAGATCGGCAGATCCGCCGGCGGCGTCGGCGTCGCGGCGATCGGCTTGTCGGCGTTGGGCGTGGGCGCCGCTTCCGGCTCCGGCAGGTCCGGCAACAGCGCTTGGTGC
Source organism: bacterium (assembly GCA_036743315.1). Classification (GTDB taxonomy): domain Bacteria; phylum Lernaellota; class Lernaellaia; order Lernaellales; family Lernaellaceae; genus CALBTQ01. The sequence continues at coordinate 25,338 of DAINPV010000008.1, forward strand.
AACTCCTTTTTCGGCATGACCGGCGGCGTGAATTCGTTGACCGGCGTGGGCCGCACCGCGACCGACAGCGCCAGCAACAACAGCAAACCGGCCGCGCGCAGAGCGAAGTGCACCCTCCAATCGGCGATGAACGTGGCCGCCCGGCGCACCATCGGCGGATAAAAGAGCAAGCCCGCCGCGAAGGTCAGCAGCGCCGAAAGCGGAGCGCCCGAGAACGCCAGACTCGCCGCGCCCAGGCTCAGGAAGCCGAACAGCACAAAGCCGATGTTCGGGTGCGCGCGCTCGAATCCCCCGCCGGTTTCCGGCGGTTTCGGCGAGTTGACGGGATGCTCGCTTGATGACATGGTCGTTCCTCGACGAATCGATCAGGGGGAGGAGTTGTCCGATGGGGATATTCTATCGGAAAAAGGGTGGTCGAGCCATTATAGTATTCACGGCCGCGGCGGTGACCTGCCGGGCTAATTCAGCAGTTGCGCCAAATCCTTTTCCTTGGGCACTTTGCCGCGCATGACCAACTCGCCGTCGACCGCCAACCCCGGCGTCATCAGGATGCCGTACTTGAGGATTTCATCGAGATCCTCAACCTTGACCACCTCGAAGGGCAAACCGTGTTTGGTCACGTACTCGCTGACGACCTGAAAGGCCTTGTTGCATTTGACGCAGCCGGCGCCCAGAATTTCGATCCGTTTCATTTTCCTTCTCCTCGACCACCGCCGGACTCAACCGACGGCGTAAATCCACAGCGCGCCGATGAGCGTGGTCAACAGACTCAGCGGCAGCCCGACGCGCAAATAGGCCCAGAAACCCAAGCCGCCCACTTCGTGGCTTTTTTCCGCGACGATGATGTTGGCCACCGAACCGATCAGCGTCAGATTGCCCGCGAAGGTCGAGGCCATCGTCAGCAGTTCCCAGCTCAGGCGCGGATCGGCCAACGTCGCCATCTGGTCGCGCACGACCAGAATGAACGGCACGTTGGACACGATGTTCGATCCGACCAGAAACACGCCCGCCTGCCCAAGCCAGCCGCGAAAACCGGTCAGCGACGCCAACGGCGCGTGCGCGAAAAACCACGCCGGCGCCCCGCTGCGCACCAATCCTTCGACCACGACGAACAGCCCGGCGAAAAACACGAGCACCGACCAGTCGATGCGCGACCAGATGTCCGCCGCATGTTGTTCGCGGCGCAGAATGAACAGCAGGGCGAAACCGCCCGCGGCCGTCCAGGCGAGGTTTGCGCCCAGCGTGTAGGCGATCACCGTGCCGGTCAACACGGCAAGAATCGTCAGCGAGGGCGTGGTCAGCACGCGCGCGGCAGTCGCTTCTTCGCGCGCCAGCGTCGCCGCCGCCAACTGCCGCCGGAACATCAGGCGCAACAGACCGTGGTTGATCGCCAGACCGGCGACGGCCGCCGGGCCGACCAGCAACAGGTGCGCGCGATAGGACAAATCGCCCAGCGAGGCGCACAGCATGTTTTGCGGATTGCCCACCAGCGTGGCCGCGCTGCCGGTGTTGGCGGCCGTGGCCAGCGCGAGCAGAAACGGCAGCGCGGGCAGCCGATGTTTGCGGATCAGTTCGACCACCAGCGGCGCGCCCAGCACGCACACCGCGTCGTTGGTGATCAGCGCCGCCAGGCCGCCCGCGCCCCAGACGATCAGCGCCAGCAAGCGCGCGGGCGTGCGCGCCTTGAGCGACAGCGCCTGCGCCGCGCGGGTGAAAAATCCGGTCGCGCCCAGAAAGGCGCCCATGCCCATCATGCCGAACAGCAGCAGGATGGTGCTGTCATCGATCGCCGCCAGCGCCTCGCCCGGCGACAACACGCCCACGGCCACGCAGGCGATGGCGCCCAGCAGCGCGGCGCTCGGACGGTCGATGGGCAGATAGCCCAACCGCCGCGCCGAAATCAGCACGTAGGTTACCGCGAAGATCGTCACCCCGACGATGGAAACCGGCAAATTCATCGACTCCTCGTATCTAGCAGGCGACCAGCACCCCGTACAACATGCCGGCCAGCGCCGACATGACGATCACCAGCCCGAAATACGCCAACGATTTTTTCGTGCCCAGCACGCCGTGAAGAACGATCATGTTCGGCAGCGACAGTGCCGGTCCTGGATCCATGCCCGCGCCGAGCAGACCGTCGAGGATCGGCGCCGCGGTCAACGTGGCGAAGTACATCAGCGCGCCGGCCGCCGACGCGAACAGGTTCGCCCACAACGAATTGCCGCCGAGCAGTTGCTGCACGCAGCGCGTCGGAATCAATCCCGCGTCGCCGTCGATGACGGCCTCGCCTGAAATCTCGCACGAGGCCAGGTTCAACATGTAACCGACATCCTTCGATCCGTCCATGGAAAGATCGCATCCGTTGTTCATTTGATTGATCGCGTCCGAATATTCGCCGGAGGCGTCGCGGTCATCGACGTCGTTTTCGCGGCAAGCCAACCAGGCAAAGGCTAAAAAAATTGCGAGAAAATGAAGGATCCATTTTCTCATGCAACTTTCCTGCAGGCGGTTATCGGCCATTCTATTAAATGAAACAAGGGGTGCCCGCAAACACCCCTTGTCATTGTTCCTTTCTCCGGTGTCATTTCACTGCGCTCGATCGTCTGCTTAGCATCCACACCCGTCATCGTCATTATCGTCATCGTCGTCATCGTCGCTGGTGTCATCGTCGTCGTCGATGTCGTCATCAACTGTATCGTCGTCGCTGGTGTCGTCGTCGCCGGTGTCGTCGTCGGTGGTGTCGTCATCGTCGGTAGTGTCGTCATCGTCGGTAGTGTCGTCATCGGCGGTGTCGTCGTCGGCGGTGTCGTCATCGGTAGTATCGTCGTCCGCCGGTTCGGCGACGGTAAAGGCGTCGGTCAATGTACCCGCGCCGTTGTCGGTGGTGACGACCACATCGTAGTCGCCGGCGGCGGCGCCGGCCAGATCGAAGTCGCCGGTGATCGTGTTCGCGTCGGCGACAACGATATTCGTCGCGGCGATTTCGGCCTTGGTCGGCCCCGACAGCACGAGCGTCGGCGCGCCGAAGAAATGGGCTCCGGTGATCGTCGCCGACACCGTCTCGCCGATTTCACCGGTATCCGGCGCGATCCCCGCCACTTCGGGCAGCGGCGCGGTAATCGTCAGGCCGCTGACTTTAATGGCGTTGGAGAGAAGCGCATTTATCCCCGTCCAGGCGGAGTTTTGCACCACCACGTCATACGTTCCTACGGCCAGACCGGCCGGCAGGGTGGCCGTGGCGTTGCCGGCATCGGTGAAGGAATAGCTGTCGAAATCGACGCGCGCCTTCGTCCCGTCTTCCAGGTAAAGGTCGGCCTCGCTTTGGTCGTCGAAGTACAGGCCGACCAGCGCCAGCACGGTCCCTTCCGCCGCGTAGTTGGGCACCGCGGTGGGCGTCACCGATTTGATGTACGGCGCGCAATAACGGAAGATCTGCAGGGCGTTGGACTTGGTGCTAATATCGGTCGTGTAACCGCCGGCGATGAAAAACATGGAGTTGTAGAAATTGTCGGAAGCGGCGGCGTTGACCGGCGTGGGCAACGTGCCGAACAGGCCGGCGGCATACCAGTCATTGCTGCCCGGTTCGTACCCGTGGATCGTGCCGACCGAGGTCCAAGAGTTGTCGGGGCCGTATCCGAAAACCCACCAATAGTCCTGTTCGGCTTGCTTCAGCGGGACAATGACGTTCGGGTCGTGCAGATTGCCGACTTCGGCGACGGCCAGCGTCGACCAGCCTTTGGCGGCCGGATTGTATGCATACAGCGAATTGTCGTCCCAGCCGCCGACCGTATAGAACAACCCATTGTGCGCCAATCCGCGACCGTAACCCTTGGCGGCCGGCATGGCTGCGATGCTTGTCCAGGAGTCGGTGATCGGATTGTACTCGTATACCGCATCGGTGTAGCCGCTGTCCGTATCGCCGCCGGCGCCGTAAAGGATGCTGTTGATCACCGCGCACATGATGCCGGACGAAGCGATCGGGTAGGCGGCCCCGGTGCTCCAGGTGTCGGTGGCGATGTCGTAGATGTAATGTTCGTCTGTGATATCGGAGTTGATGTCGTA